>NZ_JAOEJT010000008.1:0-272451 GCF_025447575.1 Pseudomonas sp. B2M1-30
TCGTCGCCCTTGCCCTCGACCAGCGTGTAGTCGCTGCGATGGCGCTCCAGGGCGCGGGTCGACAGCAGCTTGCCGCGCTCGCGGGTGGTGAAGCGGCCGGGGTAGTCGTAGTCTTCGAGGTCCGGCATGAACGCGGACTTGGCCGCGCCTTCGGGCAGGATTTTCGGTTTTTCGAAGTCGTAATCGCGGCGGCTGACGCGGCTGGTGCGGGTTTCCAGGCGCAGGTTGAAGCGCTTGATCACCGGTTTGTCGGCGGCCATGCCGGAGTCTTGCTGGTAGTTCACCGGTTTGAGTTTGCGGAACACTGTCTGGTCGTCGCCGAACACCAGTTTGTGGCCGCTGCTGCTGTGCTGGAAGTGGAAGTGAATGCCTTCTTCCTCGCACAGACGCTGGATGAAATGCAGGTCGGACTCGTCGTACTGCACGCAGTAATCGCGTTCCGGGTACTCGGTGCCGAGCTGGAAACTGTAGGCATCGGCGAGAATCCCGCGATCCTCCAGCACCTGGGCGATGATTTTCGGCACGGTGAGGTGCTGGAAGATCTGCTGATCGTGGTTGTGCCGCAGGTACGCCAGTTGCGGGACCAGGCTGAGGCTATAGCGGGTCAGGGTCTTGCCGGAGTCGCCTTGCTCGATGCGGTACACCAGACCATGGATCTTGCCCTCGCCGGTGGCGCCGAAGGTCAGGCAGCCGGGCTTGTGCAGGAGTTCTTCGAGCTTGAGGTCGGGACGGGCGCTGACCAGTTCGATGTCGAAACGGAAGGGCTGGTTGAGGGCTTCGCGACCGGTGAAGCTGAGGACTTGCAGGTCGGCGGAGGCGCCTTCGAGCGTGAGGGTGATGTGGGTAGCGTTCGCGTCCAGCATGCCTGACTCCTTCCGTGGAAAAGCTTTGCCGATGGTGCAGGAACGCCAAAGTGCTATCAAGCAATTTAAACGCATCCGGACGCTGAGATTAAACTCGATTACACGACTCTGCACGGGAGCAGCCGCCAGGATGAATTCACCATGGACTCGTTGATCAACGCCGCCGGCCGGGCGCTCGCGGCGGGCGATCCGTTGGCCGCGCTGAATTTCGTCGCTCTGCGCGAAGACCCGCCGGCGCTGGCGCTGCGTGGCATCGCCATGGCTCAACTTGGCGATCTGGCGCGGGCCAAGGGCTTGTTGCAGCGGGCAGTGAAGGCGTTCGGCGCCAATGAGCCGCTGTCCCGTGCGCGCTGCGTGGTGGCCGAGGCCGAAGTAGCGCTGGCGGCGCGGGATCTGGGGTGGCCGGTCAAGGCGCTGGACGCCGCGCGGCGCGTGCTGCAGGAGCATGGCGATCCGTTGAATGCGGCGCACGCGGGGTATTTGCAGGCGCGACGCTGGCTGTTGATCGGCGAGCTGGATGCCGCGCAAGCGTTGCTCGGCGAACTGGACCCCGCGCCGTTGCCGCCAGCGTTGCGTGCGGCTCACGAACTGATGGAGGCGGGGCTCGCGCTGCGTCGGGTGCAGGCGCACAAAGCCCGGTCGACGCTGCTTCGGGCGCGGCAGGCGGCGCAACAGTCCGGGATCGCAGCGCTGGCGGCGGAGGTTGAGCATGCGCTGGGCCTGCTCGACGCGCCGGCGGCGCATCTGATCCGTTCGGGGCGAACGCAAACGGTGATTCTGGAGCAGGTTGAAGCGTTGTTTAACTCGCCAGGCCTGGTGGTCGACGCCTGCCGCTACAGCGTGCGCGGCGCCGGCATGACCATCGCATTGTCCAGCCGACCGGTGCTGTTCAACCTCGCCCGCTTGCTCGCCGAAGCCTGGCCGGGGGATGTGCCGCGAGCGGTGCTGATCGCCAACACCTTTCGTTTGAAACTCAGCGATGAATCGCACCGCGCCCGTCTGCGGGTCGAGATCGGACGTTTACGCGCGGCGCTGGAACCGCTTGGCAACGTCATCGCCACGCCCCGCGGTTATGCGCTGCTCGCCAGCGAGGTGGCGCTGCTCACGCCGCCGGTCGAGGAAAAGCACGCGGCGCTGCTGGCCTTGCTCGCCGACGGTCAGGCCTGGTCGAGTTCCGGACTGGCGCTGGCGTTGGGCAGCAGTCAGCGCCAGGTGCAACGGGCACTGGAAACCCTGGCGCTCGACGGCAAGGTGCAGGCGTTCGGTCTTGGCCCTGCGCGACGCTGGATGACGCCGCCGGTGCCGGGTTTCGCGACGATCTTGTTACTCCCGGTGTCTCTGGGCAATGGCTAGGCTGGACGCTCCAATCAGCGAGGAAAGCACCATGAAACAGGCAAACGCAGAAGTGCTCCGCGAATATGGCCCGTTCGACGGCATCGGCAACGTCCACGGCGTGACCTTCGACGGTCGGCAAGTGTGGTTCGCCAGTGACGGCCAGCTCAATGCGCTGGACCCGGCCAGCGGCGAAACCACCCTCGCCATCAAGGTCGGCGCCGACGCGGGCACCGCGTTCGACGGCACGCATCTGTTCCAGATCGCCGACAGCCGCATCCAGAAAATCGACCCGGCCACCGGCCGCGTACTCAACAGCATCCCGGCCCCCGGCGGCGGCAATGACTCGGGCCTGGCCTGGGCGGAAGGCTCTCTGTGGGTGGGGCAGTACCGCGAGCGCAAGATCCATCAGATCGACCCGCAGACGGGCGAGGTGCTGAGGACACTGGAGTCGAACCGGTTCGTCACGGGCGTGACCTGGGTCGACGGCGCGCTGTGGCACGGCACCTGGGAGGGCGATGAAAGCGATCTGCGACGGATCGACCCGCGCAGCGGTGAGGTGCTGGAAAGCCTGAAGATGCCGACCGGGATCGGCGTATCGGGGCTGGAGGCGGACGGCGGCGATCGTTTTTACTGCGGCGGCGGGGGGAGCGGCCGGGTGCGGGTCGTTCGGCGCCCCAGGTAACTGAAGTGCCCGGAGCCGATCAAGGCGCGCCGAACAGCATTGTCCAGTAAACCCCTTCATCACTGCGCGCCTGACTGGCAAACCCGGCGCCGACCTGGGTGAACATCGGGTTCATCAGGTTGGCGCAGTGGCCGGGGCTCGCCAGCCAACCGGCCATGGCCTTGCCTGGGGAACTCTGCCCGGCGGCAATGTTTTCGCCAATCTGCCGGCCACGATAACCGGCGGCCCGGGCGCGATCCGCCGGCATATCGCCGTCCGGGTCACGATGGGCGAAGTAGTTGCCGTAGGCCATGGCTTTGCTGTGGCTCTGGGCGGCGGCGCCAAGCGCCGGGTTCCAGCTCAGCGGGCGGGCAGCGGCGAATCGCTGGCGTCCGCACATCCGTGGCCGGGCGCGGGCGGCGTTGACCTCGGCCAGCAGCGCTTTGCCGACACTGCGGTTATCGCCTGCGCGACGGTCGAGTACCGGTTGCGCGAGCACCACTTGCCATTCATTGCGCGAGCGACTGATGCCGATGTCGGCGTACTGGCTATCCAGCAGGGCGCCGCAATAATCGCTTTGCAGCAGGTCGAAGGCGTCTTCGGCGTCCTCGGCCCCGACGATGCGGATGCTGCGCACGCTCACCGCCGCATACCCGGACGATTTCAGCGCCTCACGCATGCCACCGACGTAGCCATAGCCAATCGGCAATGCAAGGTTCGAGTTCAGGGCCAGTGGCGCCAGGCGCTGGGCGGGGCGCCGGTCACACCGTTGCGGGTGTGCCCGATAGTCGTTGATGGCGGCCACCAGTTGTCGCTCGGCGCTGGCGTGGGCGGTGTCAGCGAGCAGGGGCGAAAGGATCAGCAGGCACAGCGAAATGACGCGAGACGAACGAACGACGTGGCGCATGGGACGGGCGACTCTGAAAAGGACAGCGCTGAAATGGGGTGAACCGCAGAGCGCGGCGCGGGTAGGACTGGTGTTTTTCGACTTGGTTCACGGGCTCAATAATGGCCTTTTGGGCAAGCCGACGACTGGTGTGTCACCGATTCAACACATCCTCCATCCACTGCAGATACTGCTCCCGCTCGGAGATCGAGTTGTGCCCCGAATCCGGTACTACCCGCAGCGTTGCCACGCCCTTGGGAAAATGCGCCAGCAACCGTTCCGTGCTGGCCCGGGGGATCACTTCATCATCGCTCGCCGCCAGCAACAGGGTCGGCACGCGGATATGCGCCGCATATTGACCCGACTCGTAACGATCCTTGAGCAGCCAGTTCACCGGCACCCACGGATAGTGCTGGACGGCAAGTTCGGCGAGGCTGTTGTACGGCGTCACCAGAACCAGTTGCGCCACCGGCCGTTGACTCGCCAGCCGTACCGCCACCCCGGAACCGAGACTGCGCCCGACCAGGGCAATCTGCGGATGGCTGGCGTACACCTGATCGAACAGCGCCAGGGCGTCCTGCGCGATCGCTTCCTCTGACGGCGAGCCGCCGCTGCCGCCAAATCCCCGGTAATTCAGCAGATACAGCGCGTAATCGGGAAACGCCTCGGCGAACCCTGGCAGATTGCGTGACACGTCTTCGGCATTGCCGCCGAAATAGATCAGCGCCCTCGACCCGGAGTGCGCGCGGGTAATCACCTGAATCTCGGCATCCGGCATCGACAGGGTCAGCCGGGCGTCCGCTGAAACCGCTGCGCCGGACGACGGGAAATAGATCAACGAACGCTGAAACACGAACAGCCCCGCACACAGCAGCAGGTAGACGGCGACGAGCAAAACGACGAGTGACAACAGGGTTCGTGACATTCGGCTAACTTTATCGGGACGCGGAGGTTCGTCGTCGCAGTGTAGTCCAGCGATCTGGCGCAGCGGCCGCGATACACAAGGCGCAACAGTTCCACGCAGCAGGAGCCCGGGCATGAGCCACACTCAGGGTTGTTCCCGCCGTCACCTGCTGACTCTGGCTGCCGGGGTTTCGGCGGTCGTCACCTTTGATCGGGCGTTGGCCATCGCCACGTCGCCGAGCGGCACAGGAGACCAGACCATGCAGACCCGCCCCATCCCTTCGAGCTCCGAGCCGCTGCCGCTGGTGGGATTGGGCACCTATCGCGGTTTCGATGTCGCCCCCGGCGATCCGCTCTACAAACAGCTGCCGGCGGTGTTCAGCGAGTTGTTCCGAAAGGGCGGCACGGTGGTCGACAGCTCGCCGATGTACGGCCGCGCCGAAGAAACCACGGGCGAGCTGCTGTCGATCCATGAGCCGCGCTCACCGGCGTTCCTGGCGACCAAGGTGTGGACGCGCGGGCGCCAGGAGGGCATCGCGCAGATGGAGCGTTCGTTCAGCCTGCTGCGCACCGAGCGCATCGACCTGATGCAGATCCACAACCTGCTGGACTGGCAAACGCACCTGCCGACCTTGCGCGAATGGAAAGCGCAGGGGCGCATTCGCTACATCGGCATCACTCACTACACGTCCTCGGCTTACGAGGAGGTCGAGGCGGTGCTGAAAGCCGAGCCGCTGGACTTCCTGCAAATCAACTACGCCCTCGATGATCGCGGTGTCGAAAAACGCATCCTGCCGCTGTGCCGCGAACGCGGGGTGGCGGTGATCTGCAACCGGCCATTTGGCGGTGGTGATCTGCTCTCGAAGCTCAAGGGCAGGCCGTTGCCGGGGTGGGCGCCGCAGGTGCAGGTCAACAGTTGGCCGCAACTGGCGCTGAAATTCCTGCTGGCGCACCCAGCGGTGACCTGCGTGATTCCCGGCACCGGCAATCCGCGCTACATGGCCGACAACGCGGGCGCCGGGTTCGGCTTGATGCTGACCGATGCGCAGCGCCAGCAGTTGATTGCGCTGGTGAGTTAGCGGCCGCGATAACGCAGCGCCTCCAGCAGCAGCGCAAAGGCTGGCGCGGCCTGGCGCCGGCTCGGGTAGTACAGGTGATAACCGGAAAATGCCGGGCACCAGTCTTCCAGCACTCGTCGCAGACGTCCGTCCGCCAGATAAGGGGCGACGACATTTTCCGGAATGTAGCTCAGACCGAAACCGTCGAGCGCCGCGTCGAGCAAGGGGTAGACGCCGTTGAGGGTGATCTGCCCGGAAACCCGCACCTTGAGGCTTTCGCCGTTCTTCTCGAACTCCCAGCTGTACAAGCCGCCATTGGTCGGCAGGCGCAGGTTGTTGCAGGCGTGTCCGGTCAGCTCCCGTGGGGTTCTCGGCGGCGGATGCCGGTCGAAGTAGCCCGGCGAGCCGACCACCGCCATGCGCATGTCCGGGCCGATGCGGGTGGCGATCATGCCTTGCGCCACGTCTTCGCCCAGGCGCACGCCGGCATCGAAGCCTTGCCCGGCGATATCGACGAAGCCGTAGTCGCAGCAGACCTCGACGGCGATGTCCGGGTATTGGGGCAGGAACGTTTGCAGCACCGGGCGCAGCAGCCAGTCCAGCGAATGATCGGTGGCGCTGATGCGGATCCGCCCGGCCGGGGTTTCGCGCAGGTTGCTCAGGGCCGCCAGCTCCAGTTCGATCTCCTCGAAACGCGGGCCGACGGTTTGCAGCAGATGCTCACCGGCCTCGGTGGGGGACACGCTGCGCGTGGTGCGGGTCAGCAGGCGCAGGCCGAGGCGCGCTTCGAGGCTGCGAATCGTATGGCTGAGCGCCGATTGCGAGACGCCGAGCCTGGCCGCTGCCTTGGTGAAACTGCGCTCCCGCGCCACGGCGAGGAAGGCGAGAAGGTCGCTGGCGTTTTCCCGAAGCATTGATGAGTGTCCTGCATAAGTTTTTTCGAATTCTAGTCGATTATCTGAAGAGTACGGATCGATAAAGTGGCGCGGTGTATTCATCAGACTCTGGAGACATGCCATGAACCCGAGTGCCGCTTCGGCGCTGACCCTTTCCCTGCTCGCGGGTGAGGTGCAGGCCAATGAAACGCCACGCGTGACGGTCACGCCCAATGGTTCGCAACCGTCGGCCAAGGGGCCGGCGGACTGGTTTACCGGCACGGTGCGGGTCGATGCGCCGTTCAAGGGTACTGACGCTGCTCGGGTCAGTGGTGCGACCGTGACCTTTGAACCGGGCGCACGCACGGCGTGGCATACCCATCCACTGGGGCAGACGCTGATCGTCACCGCCGGCGCGGGGTTTGTACAGGAGTGGGGGCAGCCGGTTCGCCGTATTCAGCCGGGCGATACCGTATGGATTGCGCCGGGGGCGAAGCATTGGCATGGCGCGGCAGCGACGACGGCGATGAGCCATATCGCGATTGCCGAAGTGCTGGACGGGAGCGTGGTGGAGTGGATGGAGCAGGTGGGGGAGGCGCAGTATCCGCGTACCGAATAAGGCCCTTAGCCCAGCCCTTTCCCCCGGGAGAGGACTGGGCGGGCGGCGTTCGATGAGGACAAAAGGGTTCACCCGATTTCAGCGTCACACCCTCAGACCATCTCCGGCAAAGCGCCCATAATCTTGTCCAGTGTCACCGGGTATTCCCGCACCCTGGCCCCCGTCGCGTTATAGATCGCATTCGCCACTGCCGCGCTCACGCCGCAAATTCCCAGTTCTCCTACTCCCTTGGCTTTCATCGGCGATGAAACCGGGTCCGTCTCATCGAGGAAAATCACCTCCTGATGCGGAATGTCAGCATGTACCGGCACCTCGTACCCCGCCAGGTCATGGTTGACGAAGAAGCCCAACCGCTTGTCCACCGCCAGCTCCTCCATCAATGCCGCCCCGACACCCATGGTCATGGCGCCGATCACCTGGCTGCGCGCGGATTTCGGGTTGAGAATCCGGCCGGCCGAGCACACCGCGAGCATGCGCCGTACCCGCACTTCACCGGTCGCTGCATCCACCGCGACTTCGGCGAAATGCGCGCCGAACGTCGACTGCTGATACTGCTTGGCAAGGTCGCCGAACTCGATGCTGTCCTCGGCCTCCAGCGCCGCATCCTGCGCGGCGTTGCGCAACGGCAGGCTTTTGCTGCCGAGGCGCACATGGCCGTCGATAAACTCGGCTTCGCCCTGGCTCATGCCGAGTTTCGCCGCTACGGCCTCACGCAGTTTCACGCACGCCGCATACACCCCGGCAGTCGAGCAGTTGCCACCGAACTGCCCACCGGAGCCGGACGACACCGGAAAACTCGAATCGCCCAGATGCACCACCACATCTTCCAGACCCACGCCCATCATCTCGGCCGCCGTCTGCGCGATGATCGTGTAGCTGCCGGTGCCGATGTCGGTCATGTCGGTTTCCACGGTGAGTTTGCCGTTGCGCTCCAGCCGCACCCGCGCGCCGGACTTCACCAGCAGATTGTTGCGAATCGCCGCCGCCACGCCCATACCGATCAGCCAGCGACCTTCGCGACGGCTGCCCGGTTGTGCGCTGCGCTTATCCCAGCCGAAGCGTTCGGCGCCGGTTTGCAGGCATTCGATCAGGTGGCGCTGGGAGAATGGTCGCTCGGTTTTCACCGGGTCGACCTGGGTGTCGTTGAGGATGCGGAACTGGATCGGATCGAGTTTGAGTTTTTCCGCCATCTCGTCCATGGCGATTTCCAGCACCATCAGCCCCGGGGTTTCCCCGGGCGCGCGCATGGCGTTGCCTTCCGGCAGGTCCAGCGGCGCGAGGCGCATGCTCACCAGACGATTTTCGGCGGCGTAGAGCAACTGGCTCGGCTGCGCCGCCAGCTCGACCTTGCCCTCGGCCAGATTACCCGACCAGCCTTCATGGGCGATGGCGGTGAGTTTGCCGTCCGCCGTGGCACCCATGCGAATCCGTTGAATGGTGGCGGGGCGGTGGGTGGTGTTGTTGGCGACCTGCGGTCGGGTCAGCGCGACTTTCACCGGTCGGCCAGCCAGGCGTGCGCCAAGAGCGGCAAGGATTGCATCCGCGCGGATGAACAGCTTGCCGCCGAAGCCGCCACCGATGTAGGGCGAGATCAGGCGGACCTTCTCCTTGGGCAGACCCAGGGTGGCGGCGATGTCGCCGACGCTCCAGGCGACCATCTGGTTCGAGGTCCACAGGGTCAGTTGATCACCTTGCCATGCGGCCAGCGTGGAGTGCGGCTCCATCATGGCGTGGGACTGATCCGGCGTGGTGTAGGTCTGATCGAACTGCACCGGCGCCGCCGCGAATGCCGCTGCGAAGTCGCCGTGGCGGACGTCGGGCATTTCGTCCTTGGGTTCGACGCCCTGGTCGCGCACGCTGGCCAGATCGAACTCGCCCTTGGCGGCCTCATAGTCAACCTTGACGCACTGCGCGGCAGCGCGAGCCTGTTCGAACGTCTCGGCGACCACCAGCGCCACGGCCTGGTGGTAGTGCTGCACCTGCGGGCCGGCGAGCAGGTGCGCGGCGTTGTATTTGCCCTTGCCGAGCTTGCCGGCGTTGGCAGCGGTGACGATCGCCAGCACCCCCGGCGCGGCCTTGGCCTCGGCAAGATCAATGTTGGCGATGCGACCTTTGGCGATGGTCGAGCCGACCATGACGCCATAGGCCTGATGTTTTACCGCTTCATGTTGTTCATAGGCATACGGCGCCTGGCCGCTGGTTTTCAACGGGCCTTCGATACGATCGGTGGCTTTGCCGATGACCTTCAACTGGTCGATCGGATTGCGGGTGGCGGGCGTGTCGAATTTCATGCGTCGTCCCTCGCCTGGGCCAGCACCGAGGCGAGTGTGCGCTCGACCAGGGTCACTTTGAATTGGTTGTCCTGGGTGGGCGTGGCGCCGTCGAGCAAGCGGGTGCTGACCGCTTTGGCGCCCTGAGGCAACAGCGCTTCCGCCGCTTCGACCCGCCAGGGTTTTGGCGCGATGCCACCGACGGCGATGCGGCCGCCGCCGTCCTTTTGCAGGATCAGCCCGACTGAAACCAGCGCAAAAGCGTATGACGCGCGGTCGCGGACCTTGTGATAGATGTGAGTGCCGCCCACGGAGGGCGGCAGAGCCACGGCGGTGATCAGTTCGCCGGGTGCCAGGCTGGTTTCGACATGCGGCGTGTCGCCCGGCAATTGATGGAAATCCGCCATGGCGATACTGCGAGTGCTGCCATCGGCGCTGATCGTTTCGACCTGAGCATCCAGTGCCCGCAGGGCAATCGCCATGTCGCTCGGGTGAGTGGCGATGCAGGCAGCGCTGACACCGATGATGCCCAGTTGCCGACTGACCCCGCCAATGGCCGCGCAACCACTGCCCGGTTTGCGTTTGTTGCAGGCCTGGGCGGTGTCGTAGAAGTACGGACAGCGGGTGCGTTGCAACAGGTTGCCGGCGGTGGTCGCCATGTTGCGCAACTGGCCCGAGGCGCCAGCGAGCAAAGCGCGGGAGAGCAGCGCGTAGTCTTTGCGTACACGGGCGTCGGCGGCCAGATCGGTGTTGCGCACCAGCGCGCCGATGCGCAGGCCGCCGTCGGGTGTGACGTCGATCTGGTCGAGGCCCAGGTGATTGACGTCGATCAGGTGCTGCGGCGTCTCGATGTCGAGTTTCATCAAGTCCAGCAGATTGGTGCCACCGGCAATGAACCTTGCGCCCTCGAACTGCGAGGCCAGCGCGGCGGCTGCGGCGGGGGAATCGGCTCGGCTGTAATCGAACGCTCTCATGCCGGCACCTCCGCGACTTCGCTGATCGCCTCGATGATGTTGGAGTACGCGCCGCAGCGGCAGATATTGCCGCTCATGCGTTCCTGCAATTCCGCAGCGCTCAGCCTGGGTGGCTCGGTCAGGCTGGGGCTGACGTGGCTGGGGATGCCGTGGTGAATTTCCTCAAGCACCGCCACCGCCGAGCAGATCTGCCCCGGTGTGCAATAACCGCATTGATAGCCGTCGTGCCTGATGAACGCGGCCTGCATCGGATGCAGGTTGTCCGGCAGACCGAGGCCTTCGATGGTGGTGACCTCGGCGCCGTTTTGCATCACCGCCAGGGTCAGACACGAGTTGATCCGCCGACCATCGGCAATCACCGTGCACGCGCCGCACTGACCGTGGTCGCAGCCCTTTTTGCTGCCGGTCAGGTGCAGGTGTTCGCGCAGGGCGTCAAGCAGGGTGGTGCGGGTGTCGACTTCAAGGGTCTGCGACTGACCGTTGACCTGGATCGTGACCTTGGCCATGGGCGGTTGCTCCAGAGTGGCCGCATAGGCCTTGAGGCTGATGAAGGGCGGCATCGCAAACGCGGTCGCGGTGACGACGCCCAGAATCAGGAATCGGCGTCGCGAGAGCGTTGAGGGTTCATGGTCGTTCATGGCTGGGCTTCCTCTGATCAGGGCGGCAGGCTGCACTGAGCCGCGCGGGCGCCGGCATGGTTGCCAGTCTCTTCAACGAGTGACTCTGTGCAGACGGAAAAGGTTTAAGCGGATTTTCGCCAGGGTGTGACGCGCCGCTTTTGTGAGCGCCGGGCTGCCCGCGAACGGGCGGGGACTTGCAGCCTGCAAGTCGGCCGACACAGCGCTTTCGGGGCAAACTCACTGCCACGGGAGCGAGCCGACCAACGGTCGTCGGCAGGCCCTGAATCATCAGTCATTTGCCCGGTCGTATCTGCGGCTGCGCGCACTGCGCCTCGAAGGCGAGGGCAGCGCTGACCGTTTCCGTCGTCAAGACCTGGGTTTTAGGGAAGTGTTGAATGAAGCACGCTACAACGATGCTGCTGACCGTTTCTGCCGCCGTATTGCTGGGCGGGTGTGTGGCGGATTTTGATGATGACTATCGCCACGGCCGGCATTACGACCGCGACCACGGGCGTTACTACGACCACGACCGGCGCTGGGACGATCGCGATGACGACCGCCGTGACCGACGTCGTTACTACCGCGACCGGGATGATGACTGAGTAAAAAAAAGAAGGCGTCCCCCACACGGGGACGCCTCCAAGGGGCATTAAAAGTGAGCGCTTGCCTGGACGCGGGATCGCGCAGGCGCCGAGGCCTCGAGATCCAGCAAATGGGTGGCAAGAATGTCGCTCAGAAAGCGGAACTGATCGTTGAGGCCCACCACTTCATTGCTGAAATGATTGCTGGCGGCGGGCATCAGCAGATCTTCGAAATCTTCGTTGAACACCAGCCCGTGGGTCTTTTGTGGCACGTGGCGTTGCTCGTAATAGTTGCTGCCGAATACCGGGAAACTCACGGCGAGGGTGACGGTAGTGATCATGCTGTGAACTCCTCGTTGCGTCTCGGATGTGGCAATCCTGGGCCATTGGGTCCTGCGGCGGAAGGCAATCGTGGCGATGGTGAATATCGACGCCAGTGATGGTTGGGTTTCTGTGCCGGGTTTGACGGCGCCTGACACGACCGGACAAACGGCCCGCCACTCACTCCTATACTCAAATCAGCTACCTCCTCATTTGAAGGACTCCGCCCCGTGAAGCTGCGCGCGCTGCTGGTCGCCGCCGTGTTTCTGCTGGCCGGCTGCGCCACTTCGGCACGGGCCCCGGTGACAGCGCCGGCGGTGGTGGTATCACCCGCGACCTGGCAGCAGATCGACCGGGAAATCCTCAGCGCCTCGCAGCAAGCCACCGAACAGGTCAAGGTTTTCGCCCGTGGCTCGATGGAACATTGGCGCACTCGGGTCTACGAGCAAACTGAAGAAAATTTCATCCCGTGGTTCAGCAGCTACTGGACCCAGGAATGGCTGTCGATGAAAGTCAGCTGGTACACGATCAGCGCCGGTGGCGAGCAGGACGCATCGGCCAAGCGTCTGGCGGCGTATCTGCTTGAGCAATATCAGGAAAGGGTGCTGGCGCCGGTGGCGGTGGAGATCGATCCGGACGCGATCCTCGGTCAGTCCACTGCGTTCTACGCGCAACTGATGGCGCAGCAGATGCCGCTCATCGCCCAGCGTCATGGCGTACCGATTGCCCAGCTCAACGGGCGCCTGCAAAAGATTCCGGCGATTGCCCTTGGTCCACCGCCGGCGCGAGACGCGTCGTTGTATCAGGTCGTCAGCACCGAACCGTTGAATACGCTGCCGGCCTATGCCGCGCTGATCGACAAGGTTCACACCGCGGGCGGTTCGAAAGGCGTGGCGTCGACCGACTCGACCATGGCCCCGGTCGCCAAGCGTGCGAGCCAGCGCATGGAAGCGGAAATGGCCCCGCGTGGCGCTGCCGGTGCCGTGGCGGCAGCGGCGGGGAAACTCGCCGGGGCGCTGATTTCCGTGGGCGTGGCGGGCATCCGCGCGATCATCCAGGCCAACGACCGGCCCGACAGCGAGGCATTGATCCGCAGCAGCCTGGGCAACACTTTCGACAAGGCCTGGCTGAAACTGCTGCAAAACCCGACGACCGGGGTCATGGCCGGCACACTGCACATCGCGGGGCAGGTCGAGGGCAGCCTGGGCGGACGCGACGAACCGTCGGTCGGTTTGGGCGTCAATCGTGTCGAATGGCGGCCGCCGGAATCGATCAACCCACAGATCGAACCGACCCAGCAAGGAGAATGAACATGTCTTATATCGATATTTTCGTGGCGCCCGTTCCGACCGCCAATCTTGCGCAGTACACGAAACACTGCGAAGTCGCGGCAAAACTGTTCAAGGAGTACGGCGCCCTGAGCGTCGTTCAATGCTGGGGCGATGACGTGCCGGACGGCAAGGTCACGTCGTTCCCCATGGCGGTAAAACTCAAGGAGGGTGAAACCGTGTCATCCGGCTGGCTCATCTGGCCCGACAAGGCCACCCGCGACAGCGGCATGGCAAAAATGATGGAAGACCCGCGCATGCAACCGGACGTCAATCCGATGGGCTTCGACGGCCAGCGCATGATCTTCGGCGGCTTCAAATACCTCATTGAACCTTGAACCCCTCGGCAACGGCCGGCTCACTCCACCGACGGGGTGATCCGGCAGCTTTTGCGCAGGCGGATTTCTTCATCCGTCGGTCGTTCATGGACGAATTCGAAGCGCGGCTCGCCCTCGCTGTAATGCACCAGCCAGCCCCATTCCAGCTCGTTTTCATTCTGTCCGGGATGCGGCGGGCTGGCCCACCAGGGTTCTTTGCTGAGGATCTCGCGCATGACGTCCTCCGGTTGATGGCAATCCTTGAACTATAGACAGGTGTCGCCGATCGCCAGAGTGGGCCGTGTAGAATCGGTCCATCGACACCCGCAAAGGAGCGCGCCCATGACGGACGCAAAGCATGGCGATCAACCGTTCAAGCGGCTGTTTTTCGCTCTGGACTGCCCACCGGCGCAGCGCAAGGCGATTGCCCAGTGGCGTGCTGAGCTGGGCTTGAGAAGTGGTAAACCGGTGCCGGCGGACAATTTTCACCTGACACTGCTGTTTCTCGGTGCGGTGCCGCTGGCGCAGATTGCCGAGGTCTGCGAGGCGGCGGCCAAGGTGCGCACTTCGGGCGAGGTGTTGAAGATTTCGCTGGATCGCTTGCAGGTCTGGCACCGCGCCGGAGTGTTGTCCCTGGCGCCCGAGCAGGCACCGCAAGGGCTGCTGCGGCTGGTGTATGCGCTGGAGCAGGCAATGTTGCCGTTCGGCTTTGAAGAGGCCACCCGCGAGTACCGACCGCACCTGACCCTGGCCCGGGACTTCCGCGCGCCGGAGCCGGAATCCGCGACGCCGCCGGAGTTCTTCCTGCGTGCCGAACGCTTCGTGCTGTTCGAATCCCACAAGGGGCGCTATCGGGCACTGGCCGATTGGCCGCTGACCTGAGCCGACAAAAAAAGGCGCCCGAGGGCGCCTGAATTCACCTGAGCCGAGGGAGCCAGGTGAGGCCGTTCAGAGGAGGGTGCAGCGGTGGTAAGGCGCTGCGTGAACGGGAAATCTTTACGGTTGATCGTCCAGCAATGTGGGAGTGGGCTTGCTCCCGCCGTTCTTCCGAACCGTTATTTACCCAACTTCACCCGCGTCCAGCCCCGGGTCATGATCCGCTGCGTGGCGATCGGCTGATCCGGCACCGCGTACAACGTTGCCATCACCGCTTGCGACGGGTACGAAGCCGGCTCGTTGCGGATCGCTTCGTCCACCAGTGGTGTGGCGGCCGCGTTGGCGTTGCTGTAGCCGATGCTGTTGGTGACTTCGGCGATGATGTCCGGGCGCATCAGGAAGTCCATGAACAGGTAGGCGTTGTCGACGTTGGCGGCATCACGCGGGATCGCGACCATGTCGTAGAAGCTGCCGGCGCCTTCCTTGGGAATGCTGTAGTCGATTTCGATCTTGTTGCCGGATTCCTGCGCGCGGGCCTTGGCCTGCAGCACGTCACCGGAGTAACCGACCGCCACGCAGATGTTGCCGTTGGCCAGGTCCGAGATGTACTTGGAGGAATGGAAATACGCCACCGACGGGCGGATCTTCATGAACAGCGCTTCGGCTTCGGCGATGTGCGCCTTGTCCTTGTCGTTCACCGGGTAGCCCAGGTAGTGCAGGGCGGCCGGGAGCATTTCGGTCGGCGAGTCGAGGAAGCTGATGCCGCAGGCTTTTAGCTTCTCGGCGTTCTCCGGTTTGAACAGCAGGTCCCAGGAGTTTGTCGGGGCGTTGGCGCCCAGCACTTCCTTGACCTTGGCCGGGTTGAAACCGATGCCGATCGAGCCCCACATGTACGGAAACGCGTGGGCGTTGTCCGGGTCACTGGCGGAGGCGTTTTTCAGCAGCACCGGGTTGAGGTTCTTCCAGTTCGGCAGTTTCGATTTGTCCAGCGTCTGATAGACCCCGGCCTTGATCTGCTTGGCCAGGAAACTGTTGGACGGCACCACGATGTCGTAGCCCGATTTGCCCGCCAGCAGGCGCGCCTCGAGGGTTTCGTTGCTGTCGAACACGTCATAGGTCACCTGGATCCCGGTCTCGTCCTCGAATTTCTTGACGGTGTCCGGGGCGATGTAGTCCGACCAGTTGTAAACGCGCAGCACCTTGTCGTTGGCCTGGACGCCCGTGGCGATTGCGCCCATTAAGGACAGTGTCAGCAGAGTCCTGCCAAACATTTTCATCGGTACAACTCCATTCTTTTTATTCAAAAGCTATTCAAAAACACAAAGCAGAAATCCGTAGCGGGGGAGCGGGCTCCCTCGCCACGAAAACATCACGTATCAGGCTGCAGTGGCCGCCCGTTGCGGCTGTTGCCACGACTCGTTGGCGGTCTGGTCCATGGCTTCCTGGATCGCCCGCTTGCGGTTGGCTTCTGCCTTGCGGCCGAAGTACCAGACCAGGAAGGTCACCAGCGACACCGCCAGCAGAATCAGGCTCGCCACGGCGTTGATCTCAGGTTTCACGCCCAGGCGCACCGCCGAGAACACTTCCATCGGCAGGGTCGTCGAGCCTGGCCCTGAGACGAAGCTCGCCAGCACCAGATCGTCCAGCGACAGGGCGAACGACATCATGCCGCCCGCCGCCAGCGACGGCGCGATCATTGGAATGGTGATCAGGAAAAACACCTTGAACGGCTTGGCGCCCAGGTCCATCGCCGCTTCTTCGATCGACAGATCCAGCTCACGCAGGCGGGCGGAGACTACCACCGCGACATAGGCGGCACAAAACGTGGTGTGGGCGATCCAGATGGTGACGATGCCACGCTCTTGCGGCCAGCCGATCAGTTGCGCCATCGCCACGAACAGCAGCAACAACGACAGACCGGTGATCACTTCCGGCATCACCAGCGGCGCGGTGACCAGACCACCAAACAGCGTGCGGCCCTTGAAGCGCGTCACGCGGGTCAGGACGAATGCCGCCAGTGTCCCCAGCGCCACCGCCGCGACAGCGGTGTAGCAGGCGATTTCCAGCGAACGCACCACCGAGCCCATCAGTTGCGTGTTGTCGAGCAGCCCGGCGTACCACTTCACCGACCAGCCGCCCCACACCGTCACCAGTTTCGAGGCGTTGAACGAGTAGATCACCAGGATCAGCATCGGCAGATAAATGAACGTCAGGCCGAAGATCAGCATGAACTTAGAAAATCCGAAGCGTTTCATCCCCGTCCCTCCATCTCTTTGGCCTGGCTGCGGTTGAACAGCAGGATCGGCACAATCAGGATCAGCAGCATCACCACCGCCAGGGCGGACGCCACCGGCCAGTCGCGGTTATTGAAGAACTCTTGCCACAGCACGCGACCGATCATCAGCGTCTCCGGACCGCCCAGCAGCTCCGGAATCACGAACTCGCCGACCACCGGAATGAACACCAGCATGCAGCCGGCGATGATCCCGTTCTTCGCCAGCGGCACGGTGATTTTCCAGAAGTTGTTGAAGTTACTCGAACCCAGGTCCTGTGCGGCTTCCAGCAGACTGCCGTCGTGTTTCACCAGGTTGGCGTACAGCGGCAGCACCATGAACGGCAGGTACGCATACACCACGCCGATATACACCGCCGTGTTGGTGTTGAGGATTTCGACAGGGTGATCCGTCAGCCCGGTCCACATCAGAAACGCATTGAGCAGACCGTTGTTGCTGAGGATGCCCATCCACGCATAGACGCGGATCAGGATCGCGGTCCAGGTCGGCATCATGATCAACAGCAGCAGGACGTTTTGCGCTTCCTTGCTGGCCTTGGTGATCGCGTAGGCCATCGGGAAACCGATCACCAGGCACATCAGCGTGCTCAGTGCGGCGACCTTCAGCGAGCCGAGGTAGGCCGACAGATACAGCTCGTCTTCGCCGAGCATGCTGTAGTTGCCGATGTTCAGCAGCAGCTGGAATTTCTGTTCGGCGTAGGTGTAGATCTCGGTGTAGGGCGGGATCGACAGCGCGGCTTCCGAGAAGCTGATCTTCATCACCAAAAAGAACGGCAGCATGAAGAACAGGAACAGCCAGATGAACGGGATGCCGATGACCAGCTTGCGTCCGCTGGGCACCAGGCGCAGGCATTGCTGATTGAAGGTTCTCATGAGCGCAGTACCACGCCGCTGTCGTCTTCCCACCAGACGTAGACCTTGTCGTCCCAGGTTGGCCGCGCGCCACGGCGTTCGGCGTTGGCCATGAACGACTGGACGACCTTGCCGCCGGGCAACTCGACGTAGAACACCGAGTGGCCGCCGAGGTAGGCGATGTCATGCACCTTGCCTTCGGACCAGTTGTAGCGGGCCTCTGGCTTGAGCGTGCTGACCAGCATTTTTTCCGGGCGGATTGCGTAGGTAATCGACTTGTCCTGCACCGAGGTGCTGACGCCGTGGCCGACGTAGATCTTCTGCTGCAAGTCCGGGCTATGGATGATCGCGTGACCTTCCAGGTCTTCCACCACCGTGCCGTCGAAGGCGTTCACGTTACCGATGAATTCGCAGACCATGCGGCTGACCGGCGCTTCATAAATGTCCACCGGGCTACCGATCTGGGCGATCCAGCCCAGGTGCATGATTGCGATGCGCTCGGCCATGGTCATGGCTTCTTCCTGGTCGTGGGTCACCATCACGCAGGTCACGCCGACGCGCTCGATGATCTCAACCAGCTCCAGCTGCATTTGCGAACGCAGCTTTTTGTCCAGTGCGCCCATCGGCTCGTCGAGCAGCAGCAGCTTCGGGCGCTTGGCCAGGGAGCGGGCGAGGGCGACACGCTGGCGCTGACCACCGGACAGTTGATGCGGCTTGCGCTTGGCGTATTGGGTCATGTGGACCAGACGCAGCATCTCTTCGACGCGGGCGTCGATTTCGCTGGCCGGCAAACGGTCCTGCTTGAGGCCGAAGGCGATGTTCTGGGCCACGGTCATGTGCGGGAACAGCGCGTAGGACTGGAACATCATGTTGATCGGCCGCTCGTATGGCGGCATGTCGGTGATGTCCACGCCGTCGAGCAGAATCCGCCCGTCAGTCGGGCGCTCGAAACCGGCGAGCATGCGCAGCAGGGTCGATTTGCCCGAACCGGAGCCACCGAGCAGGGCGAAGATTTCGCCTTGATGGATCTCCAGGGACACATCGTCCACCGCCGTGGTTTCGTCGAATTTCTTGGTGACGCGATCGACTTTCACCAGAACCTTTTTCGGTTGCTGATGACCTTCAAGAGCCTTCCTGTAAGTGCTGGAGGCGTTTGCCATGTGAAACTCCCAACAGGTTTCAGTCGCCGGGCCAACGTGGCCGGGCTTAAGTGGATTGCAAGCCTGAGTCGGGCGCTTCAGTCAGGTGTGTCGAGGAACCTGTGGGAGCGGGCTTGTCCGCGAAGCGGCCGGAGCATCCGGCACTGCTGTCGCCTGACACACCGCTTTCGCGGGCAAGCCCGCTCCCACATGAATCGCGCTACCTGACTGACCTTTCCCGTACCACTGGGCCTGATCGGCGCCGCCGTCCTGGCTGCCTGGTCGTACTTGTTGTTATTGCGGTTTGTTGTTTTCACGGATGACGGATGCGCAAACGCGCACCCGCCGACCCGTGGGGGCAGTCAATCGTTGTCTGGTTTTCGCCGTTGTCAGCGCTTGTCGCGTCGCGCCGCCCGTTGCCGGCAAGCCTCGCCGAACGCCTGGAAGATCCGCAGGTAGTTCGGGTTGTCCAGCACTTGCCATTCCGGGTGCCATTGCACGCCGAGGGCGAAGGTCGGGCTGTGCTCGACCGAGATCGCCTCGATAAGGCCATCCGGCGCCACGGCTTCGGCACGCAGGCCGGGGGCGAGGCGGTCGATGCCCTGGCTGTGGATCGAGTTGACCTGGAACTCGCCCGGCAACTCCAGCGCTTCGAACACGCCGCCGGCCAATACGCGGACGGCGTGGGCCGGTGCGTATTGCACGGCGACGTCCGGGCTGTCGGCTTCGCGATGGTCGAGCATGCCCGGCAGCTCATGCACCTTCTGGTGCAGGCTGCCGCCGAACGCCACGTTCATTTCCTGGAAGCCCCGGCAGATGCCGAGTACCGGAACGCCCGCCGCGATGGCTGCACGCAATAGGGGAAGGGTGGTGGCATCCCGCGCCGGATCGTGATCCGTGCCGGGAGCGCTGGCCGGGCCTTGATAGTGGAAAGGTTCCACGTTGGAAGGCGAGCCGGTCAGCAGCAGACCGTCGAGCTGACCGAGCAGGTCGTCGATTTCAGTCAGTTTGCCAAGGGAAGGAATGACCACCGGCAACCCCAGCGCCGCAACGCTGACAGCGCGCACGTACTTGTCGCCGCTGATGTGATAGGGGTGCAGGCCAATCTGTTTGACGCACGCAGTAACGCCGATCAATGGCTTGAATGCCATTTTTATTCACCTCGAAGTTTGACACTTGAACGAGCTTTTCCGGAGCTTAGCCGCGTTTATTTTAATTAACAACTGCCATGTAAAAAATTCTAAACGCCGTTCATCCAATCTTCATCAAGCGCGGCTATCTGGCGCCTGCTTTGGCACGCAAGTGTTAAAAAAAGCCCAAAAAATAAACGCTGAACGGCCAGGTGTTCGCTATTGACTTCACTTTGCCGTTCGGGTTGACTGGCTCGGCGAAACAGCAGTGAACATAATAATTAACAGCTAAATAGGTGCATCATGTCGGTCCCTCTGCGTGCCGTTCAACTCAACGAAGCAAACGCATTCCTTAAGAAACATCCTGAGGTTTTGTACGTCGACCTTCTGATTGCAGACATGAACGGTGTGGTGCGCGGCAAGCGCATCGAGCGCACCAGTCTTCATAAGGTTTACGAGAAAGGCATCAACCTGCCGGCCTCGCTCTTTGCCCTCGACATCAACGGCTCCACGGTGGAAAGCACCGGCCTGGGCCTGGACATCGGCGACGCCGACCGCATCTGCTACCCGATCCCCGGCACCCTGAGCATCGAGCCGTGGCAGAAGCGTCCGACCGCCCAACTGCTGATGACCATGCATGAACTGGAAGGCGAGGCGTTCTTCGCCGACCCGCGTGAAGTGCTGGCCAATGTGGTGCGCAAGTTCGACGAACTGGGCCTGACCATCTGCGCCGCGTTCGAGCTGGAGTTCTACCTGATCGACCAGGACAACGTGAACGGCCGTCCGCAGTCGCCACGCTCGCCAGTGTCGGGCAAGCGCCCGGTGTCGACCCAGGTCTACCTGATCGACGACCTCGACGAATACGTCGACTGCCTGCAAGACATCCTCGAAGGCGCGAAAGAGCAGGGCATCCCTGCCGACGCCATCGTCAAGGAAAGCGCCCCGGCGCAGTTCGAAGTCAACCTGCACCACGTCTCCGACCCGGTGAAGGCCTGCGATTACGCGGTGCTGCTCAAGCGTCTGGTGAAGAACATCGCCTACGACCACGAGATGGACACCACCTTCATGGCCAAGCCGTATCCGGGCCAGGCGGGCAACGGTCTGCATGTACACATTTCGATTCTGGATAAAGAAGGCAACAACATCTTCGCCAGCGAGGATCCCGAGCAGAACGCCGCGCTGCGCCACGCGATCGGCGGTGTGCTGGAGACCCTGCCTGCGCAAATGGCTTTCCTCTGCCCGAACGTCAACTCGTACCGCCGTTTCGGCGCGCAGTTCTACGTGCCGAACTCGCCGAGCTGGGGCATCGACAACCGCACCGTGGCCGTGCGCGTACCGACCGGTTCACCGGACGCCGTGCGCATCGAACACCGCGTTGCCGGCGCCGATGCCAACCCGTACCTGCTGATGGCCTCGGTGCTGGCCGGTATCCACCACGGCCTGACCAACGAAATCGAGCCGGGCGCCCCGGTCGAAGGCAACAGCTACGAGCAGAACGAACAGAGCCTGCCGAACAACCTGCGCGACGCCCTGCGTGAGCTGGACGACAGCGAAGTCATGGCCCGCTACATCGACCCGATGTACATCGACGTGTTCGTTGCGTGCAAGGAAAGCGAGCTGGCCGAGTTCGAGAACTCGATCTCTGACCTTGAGTACAACTGGTATCTGCATACGGTGTGATTGAGGCCCTCAAAAGCCAAGAGCCCCTTACCCTAACCCTCCCGAAACGTCGGACCGCCCGGAGGGAGAGGGGACTGACCGGGGGATGCTCAGGAAATCCTGCGACCTGAACCTGCTCTGCCGAATCCATAATCGACTCGGTCATTCAGGTCGTTGCAGCTCCAGAGACAACTCGGTCGGTCCCCTCTCCCTCCGGGCGGTCCGACGTTTCGGGAGGGCCAGGGTGAGGGCAGCCATCTCAAGCCAAACACGCACCCCCAATTCCCCCTCGTCGAGCTAAAACAATGACAACCACCCGCAACGACTGGGAACAACGCTTCCAGTCCCTGACCATCGAAAGCCGCGCGTTCATCAACGGCGAATACCGCCCGGCCATCAGCGGCGAAACCTTCGAGTGTCTGAGCCCCGTCGACGGCCGCTTCCTGGCCTCCGTCGCCAGCACCGATGAGGCCGACGCCAACCTCGCCGTCGAAGTCGCCCGTCAGACCTTCAATTCCGGTGTCTGGGCCAACAAGGCCCCGGCCGAGCGCAAGCGCATCCTGATTCGCTTCGCCGATCTGATCCTGCAACACCAGGAAGAACTGGCGCTGCTGGAAACCCTCGACATGGGCAAGCCGATCAGCGACTCCATGAGCATCGACATCCCGGCGACCGCCAACGCGATCCGCTGGAGCGCCGAAGCCATCGACAAGATTTACGACGAAGTCGCCGCCACGCCCCACGATCAACTCGGCCTGGTGACCCGCGAGCCCTCCGGCGTGGTCGCGGCCATCGTGCCGTGGAACTTCCCGCTGATCATGGCCAGCTGGAAATTCGCCCCGGCCCTGGCCGCGGGCAACTCGTTCATTCTCAAACCTTCGGAGAAGTCGCCGCTGACCGCCATCCGCATCGCGCAACTCGCGCTGGATGCCGGTATTCCAAAAGGCGTGTTCAACGTCCTGCCGGGTTTCGGTCACACCGTCGGCAAGGCGCTGGCGCTGCACATGGACGTCGACGTGCTGGCCTTCACCGGCTCCACGGCGATTGCCAAGCAACTGATGATTTATGCCGGCCAAAGCAATATGAAACGCGTCTGGCTCGAAGCAGGGGGCAAGAGCCCGAACGTGGTGTTCGCCGACGCGCCGGATCTGCGCGCGGCAGCACAAGCGGCGGCCGGCGCCATTGCCTTCAACCAGGGCGAAGTCTGCACCGCCGGCTCGCGCCTGCTGGTGGAGCGTTCGATCCGCGACCAGTTCATTCCGCTGCTGGTGGAAGCGCTGCAAGCGTGGAAACCGGGCCACGCCCTGGACCCTGCGACCACCGTCGGTGCCGTGGTCGATCAGCGTCAACTCGACAACGTCCTGCGTTACATCAGCATCGGCCGCGAGCAGGGCGCCGAACTGATCGCCGGTGGCAAACGCACCCTCGAAGAAACCGGAGGCCTGTACGTGCAACCGGCGATCTTCGACGGCGTGACCAATGCCATGACCATCGCCCAGGAAGAAATCTTCGGCCCGGTGCTGTCGCTGATCACCTTCGACACTGCCGAAGAAGCGCTGCAGATCGCCAACGACAGCATCTTCGGCCTCGCCGCCGGGGTCTGGACCAGCAACCTGAGCAAGGCCCACACCTTCGCCCGTGGCTTGCGCGCCGGCAGCGTGTGGGTCAACCAGTACGACGGCGGCGACATGACCGCGCCGTTCGGTGGTTTCAAGCAGTCGGGCAACGGTCGCGACAAATCGCTGCACGCCTTCGACAAGTACACCGAGCTGAAAGCGACCTGGATCAAGCTCTGACTCTTTATTGAACGGCGGCCGCCGGTTTATGGCGGCCCTCGGAGAATTCTATGAAACAGCAACACGTAAACAGCTACTACGCCGCCACCCGCAACGAAGTCATCGACTTCCCGATTCTCGAAGAAGCGGTGGATTGCGATGTGTGCATCATCGGCGCCGGCTACACCGGTCTGTCCTCGGCGCTGTTCCTGACCGAGGCCGGCTACAAAGTGACGGTGCTGGAAGCGGCGAAAGTCGGCTACGGCGCCAGCGGCCGCAACGGCGGGCAACTGGTCAACTCCTACAGCCGCGATGTCGACGTGATCGAAGAGCGCTACGGCGACAAGACCGCCGAAATCCTCGGCAGCATGATCTTCGAAGGCGCCGACATCATTCGCTCGCGCATCAAGCAATACGACATCAACTGCGACTACCGCCCGGGTGGCATCTTCGCGGCGATGAACAAGAAACAACTCAACGGCCTGGCCGAGCAGAAGCGCAACTGGGAACGCTACGGCAACCGTAATCTGAAGATGCTTGATGCTGCGGACATCCAGCGCGAAATCGGCTCCGACGCCTACGTCGGCGGCCTGCTCGACATGCAGGGCGGCCACGTCCATCCACTGAACCTGGCCCTCGGCGAAGCCGCTGCCATCGTCAGCCTCGGCGGCAAGATCTACGAGCAATCCGCCGCCGTGGAAATCACCTACGGCGAGCCGAACGTCGTGCGCACCGCCAAGGGCCTGGTGCGCGCCAAGTACCTGCTGATCGCCGGCAACGCCTATCTGCCGCAAGGCCTGGACAACCGCGTGACCGCCAAGAGCATGCCGTGCGGCTCGCAGATCGTCGTCACCGAACCGCTGACCGAGAAGCAGGCGCGCAGCCTGATCACCAACAACTACTGCGTCGAAGACTGCAACTACCTGCTGGATTACTACCGCCTCACCGCCGACAACCGTCTGCTGTACGGCGGCGGCGTGGTCTACGGCGCCCGCGAGCCGGACGACATCGAACAACTGATCCGCCCGAAGATCCTCAAGACCTTCCCGCAACTCAAGGACGTGAAAATCGACTACCGCTGGACCGGCAACTTCCTGCTGACCATGTCACGCATGCCGCAATTCGGCCGCATCGAGAAAAATGCCTACTACATGCAAGGCTACAGCGGCCACGGCGTCACCTGCTCGCACCTGGCCGGCAAACTGATCTCGGAAATGATCCGTGGCGACGCCGAACGCTTCGATGCGTTCGCCTCCCTGCCGCACATGCCAATGATCGGCGGCCGCACCTTCTCGGCGCCACTCACCGCCCTCGGCGCCGTGTACTACTCGCTGCGCGACCGCTTCGGCATCTGAGTTACCTCCCCGGCGGCGGTCCCCAAGGCCCCGCCGGTTTTTCCCCGCGCAATTTGCGCAAACGCCCCGTCCGAAAGACTTTTACCCAACCGTCCATCGAACCTGCTGAGCAACACCACCAAACGTGATTTAATAGCCGCCTTTCACGGTTCAGGGACAGGGAAAACGGCATGACACGCGGCCTGCGTCCATCCCGCCTTCCACCCCCATTACCCTTAAGTACACTCACATAAGGCTGTCATGGATACGGGTTCTCGACTCAAATTAGTACGCGAAAGCTACAAACTCTCCCAGCGCGAGCTGGCCCGGCGTAGCGGCGTGACCAATGCCACCATTTCCCTGATCGAACAGAATCGCGTCAGCCCTTCCGTCAGCTCTCTGAAAAAGCTGCTCGAAGGCATACCGATGTCCCTGGCCGACTTCTTCACCTTCGACCAGCCGCCGCGCGAACACCAATACGTCTTCCGCGCCAACGAACAACCCGACCTCGGCCGCCACGGCCTGCGCCTGCTCCTGATCGGCGCCTCGGTGCCGAGCCGGCAGATGCGCCTGCTGCGCGAACAATACGCACCGGGCGCCAGCTCTGGCGAAGAGCCGATCGTGCATGCGGAAGGCGAGGAGTGCGGCCTGGTGACCCGTGGCACCGTGGAATTGACCGTGGATGGCTCGGTGAGCATTTTGAGTGCCGGAGATGGGTATTACTTCCCGACGACGCTGCCGCATAAATTCCGCAATATCGGAGCGGATGAGGCGGAGATTATCAGTGCGAATACGCCGGCGAATTTTTGAGGGCCGACGACATACTCAGTCAGTAGCAAGCTTGATTTTCTTGTAAAGGAAGACGTGATGGAAAATGGCGCATTTTGGAAGCAATTAAGCTTGCCTGTTGTGTTTGCTTTGATATTTGTAAGTATTGCGACAGTAGCCGGAATGTTGTTGTACTCCGAATCAAAGGGCATCGTTTTTCGTATATGGGGCCAGGATTTCGGTGCTGTGAAAAATGCGCCAAATGTTGATAGTGCGCTTCAAGGAAAAATAGTTTCGCTTGAATCTCGCCTTGCTGTACTGGAAAAAGAAAAACAGTTGCAGGCTGTAAAATCGCCTGAAGTCGTGGTGGCGAAGCCTATAAACAAGGTTAGAGTTCTGGACGTGGGCCAAGCACTGAACGAAAGCACGCTACCGTTTAGCGTGTATGTCAAATCAGGGTCCGGTGGTGATGGTTATGCGAATTTCCTGATTGAAATCCAGACTCCCGAATCTCCTTTGTACTCTGCCGAAGTCACTAAGGGATGGAGTCGAAGTTTTGAGGTGGGGTCGCGAGAGTTTAATTTTAGTGTTGTTGATATTGATAAAAGGCTTGCCACTATTACGGTATCGCTGAAAGAAGTCAGCGCTAGAAGATGATGGAGCGGTGACCGACTTTCGCTACATAGTCGGTCATTTTCAAATTCCGGCGGTCGAAACACATTTTTTCCCGCTATGAATCCTCGCAAGTGCTAGGCAGAAACATCAAACCCCCGCTGCTCAATCACCCGAAACACATCCCTCACGTCCTGCACCATGATCCTGGCGATGTTGGTGACGGTGTTGATGTCGTGTTCGGCGTAGTCGGGGAGGCTGGTGCAGGCCATGAGATCGAGGTATTTGAGGACTGCTTCGAGACGTTCGGCTGCGCAGGCGTGGAGGTCGCGCAGGGGCGAGTCGGCATCGACCAGGAGGACGGGGTGGTCGGTGGCGGGGTGGGACATGTGCGTGTAGCGATAGAGCGGTTTTTTGATCGTCATTAGAAAAGGTCTCTGGCTAAAAAAGAGCCACCGTTCTGCTGCGAAACAAAATGGGTGGCGGTTGTGAGCGGGTTCGCAGACCGAGAGAAGAGACCAAACCCCGGCAGACCCAAAGGTCTCCCGCGCACAACCGCCATAAAACGTAATGCCGGCGAATTTTGCCAGAATTGTTGTTTGACAGTGTTGGTCAATTCTCTCTTTGGGCTGCGAAACCCATCGCGGACGGCAGTCGGCGACGAACTCACTCTAGGCACCGATCCCATCACCCGCAACCGAGGTGTAGGACGCCCAATCGGCTGTTCAGCCGCTCTGGTTCAACCTCTTCCTACAAACCAACCCCAATCAATACAGGCCCTCCGACCTGCCTGAAGAAACGGACTAACCGGCTTTGAGTCTGCTTCGCAGCCCAGAGAGAGCAAGCTCTGGCGCCACAAAGAACGTTTTCCTACGAGGTTTTCAGATCTTCAAATTCAGCGCGCAATTCTGTCTCGGAACTTTCCTTAAAAGCGATGTCAATTTGATAGCGTGTCGCGACGCTCATTCATCGGCTCAAGCAGTGCCAGGCTGTTTCCTGGCAATCCAGGGAAGTGTGAGATGAAGCTGATTCTTGCGGTGTTGTTGATGTTCAGCGGTTATGCCTTTGCCAGTTGCGGCAACATTGATGACCACGACCAGCGTACTTACTGCAACGCGATGGCAGGTAATGGCAGTTGCGGGAACATCGACGATCATGATTTGCGTACACGCTGTAACGCGGAATTGGGTAACGGGTCCTGCGGCAACATTGCGGATCATGACCAGCGCACTTACTGCAATGCGAAGCAGGGCAATGGCAGTTGCGGGAATATCGATAATCATGATCTACGCACGCGTTGCAACGCGGAAACGGGCGCAGGTTCCTGTGGCAACATTGATAACAGTGACGACCGTGCCTTTTGCAATGCAACCGCGGGTAACGGCAGTTGTGGAAATATCAGTGATCATGACTTGCGCACCCGATGTGAAGCCATCAAGCGTTAATAGCTGATTCTGTAGGGTGGCTTCCAGTCCTCCGGAGGGCGCAGCGGCCCGACAGTTCGCGCAAAAATAGGGACACCAACCAGTGTCCCTTTTTCATACCCGCGACAAACCCGCTACTTCGCCTTCCAACGCCCACCGCCATTCTCACAATCCACCTTCGCCTGCGCCAAATGCTCTGCATCGTAGTAATACGTGGTCACTTGCGTGTTGTCGGGAATGTTCAGCGACTTGGCGTTCTTGTCCTTGCTGGTCGAATGCGGATTGGCCAGGGATTCCTGGGTGAGGGTGGCGATGCACGACGCCTGATAGTGATCGGCGCAATGCTCGACCTTTTTCTTGGTGCTGTTGAGCATGTCCTTGCTCTCGTTGCTGCACGACCAGCCGATCGAGTTGACCGGCATGCCTTCGTATTCGTAGCAGCTATGGGTCTCCACGGCCGGCACGGCGGGGCTGGAGGAGCGGGTCAGGACGTCGCAGCCTTCGGCCATGACGCAGGTGGGGATGACGCTGAAGGTGGCGATCAGAAGCAGAAATCGAATGTTCATCGGGGTTTCCTCTCCCAGGGCCGCGCTCTGATCGAAGATTTGCGCGCTTATTGTTTTCGAGGCGGCAGGGTGAGGGGAGGTTCCATCAGGTTTTTCGTTTGCACCGGTCGGCTGGTCTGCGAAACAATCAGACACATCTAGCGCCCCCAAGGATTGGAACATTGCCATGATCGAAATCGGCAGCCGCAACAACGTGCCCACCTCGCAGCATCCTTTCCACGACATTTATCTGTTCCATATCGATCCGTCGAAGCCCGACACGCCGTTCTGTTTCGAGCAGTCGATGGGCGGCGGGCATATGGAGCATGGCGGCGCGCGGTTTCTCGCGCTGGATGAACTGGACGGCTGGCCCGGCGACTGGCGTGAGCATCTGAAGAAAGCCGATTGCGTCTGGGTCGCGGAGTTGATCGACGCGCATCCGGGGGCGGATCAGGCGACGCTGGTGGCGTTGATTCTCCAGCGCCACGCCGAGCAAAAACAACCGGTCGGGCGTCTGCAGGCGATTGGCGGCTGGCTCAAACGCAATATCCATGTCGGCGGCCGGTATGGCGTCTAACCCGGAGGTTTCACTCATGACTCAGACCCTTGAACGCGCCATTGCCATCGCCGCCACGGCTCACACCGGGCAGGTCGACAAGGGCGGTGCGCCGTACATTCTGCATCCGCTGAAGGTGATGCTGCGCATGACCACGCTGGAGGAACGCATCGTCGCGGTGTTGCACGATGTGGTCGAGGACTGCGGCATCAGCCTTGATGACCTGCGCCGGGAAGGGTTCAGCGAGGAGGTTTTATCTGCCATCGAATCAGTGACCAAAGTGCCGGGCGAGTCCTATGAGGATTTCGTCGAGCGCTCGGCGCAGAACCCGATCGGGCGGGTGGTGAAACTGGCGGATCTGGAAGAGAACAGCGACCTGTCGCGGATCGCCTCGCCGGGCTGGGAGGATCTGGAGCGGATCGAGAAGTACCGGCGGGCGATCGGGCGGTTGCGTTCGTAGCCGGTATGGCAATCAAGGGAATGAAGAGGAACCACGGATGGAGTTCGCAACAATTGTTCAATTACTGACGGTCATGGGCATCGTCGCAGCAGCGACGAAAGTCATCCGTGAGTTGTTGTTCATGGGCAAAAGTCGTCTGACCGAGGAATATCGGGTCGCCAGAGACGTACTCAAGGACATGGAGCAAAACCCAAACCAGCACCCTTTGGTCGTCGAGCGTGGTTACTTCGCTATTGCGGGGACTTCGGCGATCAACCCGGCAGATGTTGCGTATCTGATTTCCCTCGTTGACCCCGCCAAAAGCCTGAAGGCTTACGTGCTTTCACGACAGTACGTCGAGCTGGATGCGCGGCGGCACAGAATTGATTTTCGGCCGAAGTACAAAAGCAGTTTTTCCAGAATCTGGCGTAAAGCCTGGTACGGCACGATGTATGTCGTGTGGTGGTTAATCGCAATGGCACCCCTGCTTTTGATCCAGCCACTGAGCCTTGAACCCAAGTTCGCTCTCTGGATGGGCATCACGCTTCCGGTCGCGGGTTTCTTTGGCGTCAGTTCGTTGATCGATTGCCTGAAAATTTCCAGGAGCGAGAAATTGGTCAAGTCTCAAGAGCAGCACACACCAAGGATTCTGGTCTCGCGAGAGTCGAAGAAATCGACGATCACCCCCACTAAAAATCCATCCTGAATCCTCGGTTCAGACGACATCAACCTTACTTTCACGTCGATGGAGTATTGATGAAATCCATTCTGTGTCTATTGATCGCCACCGCATTGGGCGCTGCGCTGCAAGCCAGCGGCGTGCCCCATGGGCTGCTGCTCGGCTCGATCCTCGCCACTTCGCTGATCGTCAGCCAAACCGGTTTCGCGCCGACGACGCCCTATGGTCTGGGTTATATCCAGGTCACCCTGGGCATCGCCACCGGGTTGATGTTCGAGGCATGGGACAGCGCGACGGCGGCGACGATGTTGCCCAGCCTCGGCGTGTTGTTGCTGTGCCTGATGGCGCAGATCGCCCTGGCCGGTTGGTGGCTGACGCGCGGCGCCGGCTGGAATCGTACGGATGCGTTGCTGGCGGTGTATCCGGGGGCGTTGGCGGCGGTGTTTGATTTGCTCGAGTCGCATCAGGCGTCGAGCAAGGTGATCATCGTGCATCTGATGCGGCTGCTGTTGATCACCGTGCTGGTGAGTCTGTGCATACCCGGTCAGGTGTCGGATGCCGTGGTCGATAGCGCCCCGTTGAGTACCGGCATGGCGCTGACGGCGTTGTCGGTGATTTTCCTGAGTGTGCTGCTGGGGCGATTGTTGCTGGTGGTGGGCGTGCCGGCGCCGTTCATGCTGACGGCGATCATCATCACGGCGGTGTTTGTAAAGGCGGGGTGGTTGCACGGCTTTCATATGCCGGACTGGAGTCTGAATCTGGCGGCGTTGATTCTCGGCGCACGGATTGGCTCGCGCTTTCAGGGGATTGGCCTTGGCGAACTGGCGCGCCATGGGCGGACGGCGTTGATGTCGGTGGGGTTGATGCTGGTGGTTGCGGCGGCGTTCGCCGGCGTGGCGGGGCGGTGGTTGGGCAGCGATTCGCTGACACTGTGGCTGGCGTACATGCCGGGGGCGATCGAGACGATTGCCATTGTGGCGTTTGGTGGCGGGCTGAATGTGGTGTTTATTCTGACTCATCATTTGAGCCGGATGGTGCTGCTGCATTTTGCGCCGGCGTTGGTGGTGCAGGTTCGGCGGGGGCGGGAAGGGGTTTGAGCGTTTCAGTGACCTCGATCCCCCTCACTCCAGCCTTGAGGGGCTTTCGCTCTGAAACCTGAACTACACTCCCAGATTACCCCGCACCACAGGCAACCCCCACGCCCGCCGGAGGTAATCATGAACCGCATCTCGTCCATCTCGCTTTTCATCGCCGCCGCGCTCTGCGCCAGCGAGGCCCGCGCCGAGTCTGTCGTCCCGCTCAAGGGCCAATCCCCGCAACAAACCCAGATCGACATCAACGACTGCCACTCGGTCGCGTCCAGTTCCACCAGCTCGGCACCCCAGGCCGGCGGTCGGCTGAAAGGCGCGGCAGTCGGCGCGGCGGCGGGAGCAACGGCCGCCCAGGTTCGAGGCCGTCAACACGACGAGTTTTACGAAGCCGTCGACGATGACCGCAAGCAGGATTACCGGCAAAACCAGGCCAAACAAACCGCCGCCGCCGGAGCGGTGGTCGGTGGCTCGCGGCAGCGTCAGGATCGGCGCGAGCAGCGCAGGACGGACGCTTCAGCCAGTTCCAGCGCCTACACCGGTTGCCTGCAAGGTCGTGGTTATCAGGTCACGCCCTGAGCGGTGGGGCGATGGTTTTCCAGCAGGTGCATCATCAGCCCGCTGTAGAGCGTCACGAGGATGAACAAGCCCATGCGCACGGCGAACGCGGTGTAGACGTCCTTGCCCGCCGCGCTGTCCTCGACCGATTGGCCGAGCAGGATAATCATCGTCACCAAGGTGTTGAGCCAGAAACCGGGGGTGAGCTGCGTGGCGTGCAGGCGATAGAGTTTGCGCGCCAGCGCCAGGCTGAACAGCAGCGTCCACAGGGCGAACATCCACAGATGCACGAACAGGCTCAGCGCGCACCAGAACAGCACCGCCAGCAACCCGCCGAGCAGGGTTGAACCGAGCAATTCGCGGCCCGCGTGGTAGGTGCGGGTGGTGGTGCTTTGCTGGCCGAGACTGACGGCCTTGAGGATGATCGGCAGATAACTGGCCGGATCGATCAGCACCAATACGAAGGTGGGCAAAACGATCAGCGTCGCGCGCAACGCCACGCGCGGCACGTCTTCGGCGGGCATGGCGAGCGGCGGTGGCGGGGCGGGGCTGTTGGCCGGTTCCGGGAAAAAAGCGTGGCTGACGGCGACCATGATGACCGCCAGCAACAGGCCTTTGAGCAGCGCGCCGATCACCGCCATGGCCAGGTCGAACGAGGCGAAACCGGCGGCGGAGATCAGGGTCATGCCGATCACCATGAAGGTCATGATCAGCACGTTGCCGCCGCGCAATCCATAACGGAAAACCACAAACAGACCGATGCCGATCAACAGCACGCCGCACACCGGGTAATAACGCAGCAGCGGCACCAGCAACAGGCCGAAACTGGTGGTGAACGCGGCAGCCAGCGTGAGCGCCACGGCGGCTTTCAACGGCAACGGCCGGGGCACGCTGGCGAGCAGCAACACCGCCAGTACCGGCGACAGAAACGCCAGCGGCAACCCGAGCCCGTAGCTCGCAGCGGTACACAACGCGGTGCCAAACGCCAGGCGCAAGGCGCGTTGCGCCGGGACGCTGCGCTCAGTAGGCATACGACAGCCAGCTCATCAGCCAGACAAACACCCGCCCCAACGGATTGAGCCAATTGCCCTCGCTGGGAAACGCCATGACTTCCGCCTGGCCACCCGCACGGATGGCACGACTGTCGAACAGGCGTTTTTTCGCCTCGTCACTGAATTCGATAATCACCGGAAAACGCTGGGCCGGACGCAGCCAGTCGCGGCTGTTCTGGATGGTCGGCAGGGTGCCGGGTTGAGTCGACTGACCGACGCTGACGCCATAACCGATGCTGCGTACCCGGCCATCCAGCACTTCACCGGGCAGCGAGTCGAGGATGATCGACACCGGTGTGCCGACCTGAATCCGCCCCAGATTGTTCTCGGTCAGGTCAGCGCTGACCCACACGTCGTGGATCGCTATCAGGGTCATCACCGGGCTGCCGACGGCGGCAAACTGGCCGGCGTCGGTGCGCAGGTCGGTGATCAGCCCCGCCGAGCGCGCGCCGATGCGGGTGTTGGCCAGATCGAGTTCGGCTTTCGCCAGTGTCGCGGCGGCGCTGCGCAATTTGGCGTTGGTGTCGGCATCGCCACCGCCTTCGGTTTCCTGGGCACGCACGACTTCGGCGCGGGCGGCGGCGACCTGACTGACGGCGGCCTCGCGATTGGCCCGGGACACCTCCAGCAAGCGCACCGACACCGTACCCGGATCCTGTTTGTACAGCCCTTCGAGCCGCTGATTGTCCTGGCGTGCCTTCAGTTCATTGGCCTGCGCGGCCCGCAACGAGGCCTCGGCGGAGGCGATGCCGGCGGTGTTGGCGCCGACCGAACGGCGGGTCGTTTCCAGATCGGCCCTGGCCCGGTCGACGGCAATTTGCAGCGGTTGCGGATCGAGCTCGAAGAGGATGTCGCCAGCCTTCACATCCTGGTTGTTGCGCACGTTGACCTTGATCACCCGACCGGCGACTTCCGACGCTACCGGAATCACGAACGCGCCGACCCGCGCCTGTTGCGTGTACGGCGTGAAACGGTCGGCCAGCAGATACCAGGCCAGACTCAGCAGGATCACCAGCAGCACCAGGCGAATGCCTTTTTTGGCCGGATCTGCAGCAGGCGCGGGGGCCGGCGCTGGGGCGGGAGCGGGAGGCGCGGCGTCAGTCATGGTGGCTTACCTGGGAGGGAATGGGGTACGCCGGTTGCGGCGCTGGCGTGGTGAGCAAATGGCCCCAGTCGGTGCGTTGTTGCATCTGTTGTCGGGTCGGCTCGTCGATCTGCGGCGCGCTGCTTTGCCAGCCGCCGCCGAGGGCTTTGTAGAGGGCGATCAGATTGCTCACGGCGTTGGCGCGGGTGACCAGATAACTGTCCTGAATCTGCAACAGCGCCCGTTGCGCATCGAGCACCCGCTGAAAGTCCGAATAACCTTCGCGATATTGAGTGTTGGCCAGCGCCAGAGAACGCCGCGCCGCCGCTTGCGCTTCACCCAGCACGCGTTCCTGTTCGAGGCCTTTGCTCAAACCGCTGGCGGCATCGTCGGCCTCGCGCGCGGCCTGGCGCACCTTGTCGCGGTAGGCTTCGATCAATTGCTGCAAACGCGCATCCTGCACCCTCACGTTGTTGCGGATCCGTCCGTAATCGAAGATGTTCCAGCGCAGGCTCGGGCCGCCGATCAGGTCGAGGCTGCGTGGCGTGGCGCCGAGGGTATCGCTGGACCAGACGATGCTGCCAAGCAGGGTCAGCGACGGGTACAGATCGGTTTCGGCGACGCCGACCAGCGCCGATTGTGCGGCGACATTCAGCTCCGCCGCCCGCACGTCCGGCCGGCGCAGCAACAGGTTGGCCGGTACGTCCTGGAGCACCGCGCGGTCAATCAGCGGGATCAGCCCCGGTTGCTCGGCCAGCAGCGCCGCGCCGCCGGGCGGCTGACCGACCAGCACTGCCAGCGCATTGCGGGTGCGCAGCAATTGGTCTTCGAATGCCGGGATGCTTGCCAATGTGGTCAGGTACTGGGTTTTCGCCTGTTGCAGGTCGAGTTCGGCGGTCTGGCCGCTGGTGAACAGTTGCTCGGTGATTTCAAAGTTGCGTTTCTGCTGATCGGCGTTTTCCCGGGCGACCCGCAGCCGCGCCTCGGTGGTGCGCAGCAGAAAGTAGGTGTCCGCGACCGACGCGCGCAGCAGCACCAGCGCATCTTCATAGTTGGCCTGGGCGGCGAAGTAGCTGGCGTCGGAGGATTCGATAGCGCGGCTGAAACGGCCCCAGAAATCCAGCTCCCAACCGACGTCGAATGCCGCGTTGTGTTGCCAGAAATGCGCGTCCTGCGGGTTGTTGCCGCCGGACTGGCGCCGGTCGATATACAGGCTGTCGACGCCGACCTGTTGCAGTTGCGGGAAGCGCCCGCTCTCGGCGATGCCCAGTTGCGCGCGGGCTTCGAGAACACGCAGGCCGGCGATTTTCAGGCTGGCGTTATGCGCGTCGGCTTCGGCGATCAGGCGATCCAGCACCGGGTCGGCAAACACCTGCCACCACTGGCGCAGGTCCGGATGCGCGCCGCGCTCGCTGGCCTGTTCCAGCGCAGCGCTCTGCCATTGCTTGCTCCAGGGTTCGCCCGGCGGCTGGAAGTCCGGCCCCAGGCGCACGCAACCGCCAAGGCTCAGCGCACCGAGCAACAGCAGATGACCGGGACGTCTGAGCAGGGCCGTCGTTGCAGGCATTCGGTCCGTTCCACATTGGAAATTTCACTGGAGCATAGACGCCAGATTGCGGGTTGAAAGGGCAAATCACCTGCTACGCTTTTTCAGGCGAAGTTCACTGATCTGCGCCCCTGACGAAAAGGTATGGAACCCATGGATACTGCTCAAGATTCGGTTGAACCGACCGGCGCCAACTGGCGCTTCAAGGTCGGCGTGGCAATCATCTGCGTGATGCTCGGTTCATGGCTTCTGGTGCCTCTGGCGGCGGCGCTGGATGTGCCCGGCTCGAAAGTCGCGGCGCTGACCGGGGTGCTGTTCATCAGCAACAAGGTGTTGCTGCTGCTGGTGATCGCGGTGATGGGCAAGGCCGGGTTCGCCGAACTCAAGCGCACCATCGGCCGCTACATCTCCGGGGTGATCCCGACGCCGGTGGCCGAAGTCAGCCCGATACGCCACAAGATCGGCGTGGTGATGTTTTGCCTGCCGCTGCTTTCGTCGTTCCTGGAACCGTATTTCGACAACTTCTTCCCCGGCGTACGGCCCAATCTCTGGCAGATGCAGGCGCTGGGCGACCTGATGTTCATCGGCAGTTTCTTCGTGCTGGGCGGTAATTTCTGGGACAAGGTGCATGCGCTGTTCGTGCGCACGGCGAAGGTGGTGACTGCTTGAATTGAGCGGTGTGGCAGTGGGTACAGCGCTGCCTGACACACCGCTTTCGCGGGCAAGCCCGCTCCCTCATTGGAACGGGGGGCCTTTGTGGGAGCCACCTCAGCGCAGATGCGCGGCAAAACCCTCGCGGTCCGGTGCGATTTCGTCCTTCAAGGTCAAGTCGGGAAACCGGTAATCCCCGGCATTCTGCTGGCGGAAGGCAATCGGCCGGGTGCTCCACAACTCATCCAGGCGTGCGCCGAGGGCCTCGCAGGTTTGCGCAAACCGCGCCTCATCCATGCGGCTGGTGCGGTACACCACGAACGGCGGCAGGACGTCGAAGCCGGGGTAGTAAAGCGTGCCGTGGTGGATCGGAAACAGCAGATCGTCGATCGGCCCGTTGATTCCGCGCGGGCTGTAGTGCGATTCCCAGCCGCCGGCCGTGACCATCAACATCGCCCGTTTGCCTTGCAGCGTGCCCTCGCCGTAACGATCCCCCCAACGGGCATCGGAATGCTCGCCGACGCCGTAGGCAAAACCGTAGGCGTACACCCGTTCGACCCAGCCCTTGAGGATCGCCGGCATCGAAAACCACCACAGCGGGAATTGCAGGATCAGGGTGTCGGCCCACCGGCCCACCGCAGTTTTTCCTGCTCGCGGGCGATGTCGGCGGCCTGCGTGCCCTGGGCGAAGGCGATTTTCGAGTCGAGGGAGGTGTGGAACGGCCGGCTGGTGTCGCGTTCGGGGCTGTCGTCGGCGTCGAGGATGGCTTTCCAGTTCATTGCGTAGAGGTCGGACACCTGCACGGTATGGCCGGCGGCCTCAAGGCGCTGGACGGCGAAGTCCCTGAGCGAGCCGTTGAGGGAAGTGGGTTCGGGGTGGGCGTAGACCAGTAGCACATTCATTGTGAAGCTCCGTTGCTGAGTGGCAGCAGGATCGGGGTTGTGCAGGTATATTGGAAATGAATGTCTGATATGTCTGGTATAGCCATGAATAATTTGAGACGGCTGGATATCAACCTGCTGCTGACCCTCGACGTGTTGCTGGCCGAGCACAACGTCACCCGTGCCGCACAGCGGCTGAACCTGTCACAGCCCTCGGTGAGCGTGCATCTGGCGAAGTTGCGCGACATCTTTGGCGATCCGTTGTTGCTGCCCGGCCCCCGTGGCATGCGTCCGACCGTCCGCGCCGATGAACTGCGCGAGCCGCTGCGCGAAGCACTGGAAGCATTGGAGCGGGCGGTGGCGCCGGCCAGCCCGTTCGACCCGGCGCTGGCGATCCACACCTGGAAAATCTCGGCAACGGACTACGGCGAATCGACTATCGTCCTGCCAGCCCTGAGCGGTTTGCGTACGCAGGCGCCGGGTACACGGCTGGCGGTGGTCGACCTGCTGCCGGGGCAAATGGTCAAGCAGGCGGAGCAGGGGCTGTTCGACCTGGCGCTGCACATCACCGAAGGCGCGCCGCCGGAGTTGCATCAACGGCCGCTGTTCACCGAGCGCTACGTGCTGGCCGGCCGTATCGGCCATCCGGGTTTGAACGCGCCGCCGACACGCGAACAGTTCTGCGCACTGGAACACGTCATGGTGTCGCGGGAGGGCGGGGGCTTCTGGGGCACGACCGACAATGCCTTGGCCGATGTGGGGCTGTCGCGCAAGGTGGTGCTGTCGGTGCCGCACTTTCTGTTGGTGATGTCGGTGCTGGCGAGCACCGACCTGGTGGCGATGCTGCCGTCACGCCTGGTGCGTGGCCACCCGGCGCTGCAAGTGGTCGACGCACCGCTGCAAGTGCCGGGTTACGAGATGGCGATGTTCTGGGGCGAGCGTTCCCACCGCGACCCGGCGCACAAGTGGCTGCGCGAGCATCTGGCGGCGTCGGTCTGAGTGTCAGGCGTGGCCGAGGGCAATTGCGAAGGACACGACGATCATGCAGGCGAAGGCGAAATTGAGGTTCACGGCGGGCATCCTGAGCCATTTGGAGTGGGGCCATTTTGAACAGGCTGAAAGCAAAGGAAAAATTCGCCTTGGTGATTCCAAAGATCGAAACAATTGATGGCTGCCGGTTTGTGTTTGGCCGAGGCTTTCGCTAGGCTCGCAAAACCTGCAACTACAAGCATAAACAGGCATTACCATGCACGACCATTCCGCCAGCGAACTCCCGTCCCTGCGCCGTCAGAAAATCCTCCTGATCCTCGAACGTGACGGCAAGGTCATGGCTTCCGAGCTGAGCCAGCACTTTGCGGTGTCCGAGGACACCATTCGCCGCGACCTCGCCGAACTGGACAGCGCAGGCCTGGTGCAGCGGGTTCATGGCGGGGCGCTGCCGCGACCGAAGGACACTGGCAAGGATTACTTCACGCGTCTGGACGAGACGGATGAGGTCAAGGTGCGGCTGGCGCAGTTGGCGGCGCAGAAGGTCGAGGACGGGCAGATCGTGTTGTTCGATTCCGGCTCGACCACGTTGCAGGTGGCGCGGGCGTTGCGTCCGGACATCAGTATCACGGCGGTGACGGCGGCACCGATGACGGCGATTGCCTTGGCGGCGTACGCCGGGGTGAAGGTGATCCTGGCCGGCGGGCAGTTGAACCCGAAAACCCTGTCGGCCGGCGGGCATGAGGCGTTGCGGCTGATTGCCGGGATCAAGGCGGATCTGGCGTTTACCGGGGTCTGCGCGATTCACCCGGACGTGGGCATCACCTCGCTGCATTTCGATGAGGTGCCGGTGAAGCAGGCCTTGCTCGCCAGCGCGGCGCGGGTGATTGCCGTGACCACGGCGGACAAGCTCGGCGCGGTGGAGCCGTTTGTGGTGGCCCCGTGTGAGCGACTGCACACCCTGATCACCGAGCGGCACCTGGCCTCGGGCAGTGTCGAGGATTACCGGCGGTTGGGGATTGAGGTGGAGCAGTTGCCAGACTGAAGTCTTGTGGCGGGTCTGACGGCGTTTTCGCGGGCAAGCCCGGCGCCCACATTTTCCGGGGTATCAGACCCGGACGTTGTGGGCGCCGGGCTTGCCCGCGAAGAGGCCGGTCCATTCACCGCAAAATCCGGCCTCGCTCAGACACCCGAATCAGCGCAACCGCTCCAGCATCTGGTAGTACCACATCCCGGCCGCCAGCATCGGATTGCCCAGCAGATCGCCCATCGGCACGCGAATGTGCTGACAACGCGCAAACGTATCGAACTGCTCCATCTGCCCGGTGATCGCCCGGCCCATGATTTCACCCATGATGTGCGTGGTGGCGATGCCGTGCCCGGAGTAGCCCTGGCAATACCAGACGTTATCCGAGAGCTTGCCCAGTTGCGGGATGCGGTTGATCACGATGCCCATGGCGCAACTCCACTGGTAATCGATCGGCACACCCTTGAGCGCCGGGAAGGTTTGCTCGATGCAGGGCCGCAGTTCGCCGGCGATGTCCCGTGAGTCCTTGCCGCTGTAGTTGGCGCCGCCGCCGAACAGCAAACGCCCGTCGGCGGTGAGGCGGTAGTAATCGAGGACGAAACGGCAGTCGTACACCGCCAGGTCTTGGGGGTTGATCTGCTTCGCCAGATCCCCCAGCGGCGCGGTGGTGACGATGCCGCCCATGGCCGGGAAAATCTTGCCCTTGAGCTGGCCGGGTTCGAGCTTGTGGTAGACATCGCCGGCCAGCAGCACTTGCCTGGCATCTATCTGGCCATGGGCGGTTCTGATACCCGGTGTGTCGCCGTGGATGATCTCCAGCACTTCACTGTTTTCGAAAATCAACGCCCCCAGACCTTCCGCCGCCCGTGCTTCGCCGATGCACAGATTGAGCGGGTGCAGGTGCATGTTGCGGGTGTTCTTGATTGCGCCGTAATAGAGGTCGCTTTGCAGCAGATCGCGCACCTGGCTGCGGTCAAGCAGGCTGACTTCGTCACCCATGCCACGGCGCACGGCTTCTTCATAGTCGCTGCGCAAACCGTCCATGTGACTCGGCTTGTACGCCGCGTGCAGATGGCCGTGCTTGAGGTCGCACTGGATGGCGTATTTCTCGACTCGCTGCTGGATGATTTCGTGCCCGCGCCAGCGCAGATGCCAGATGAAATCGTCGACCTCATCGCCGAGTTTGCGGCGCATCTGTTTGCGCATCGCGCCGTCGCCGGACAGGCTGCCGGTGACCTGTCCGCCATTGCGCCCGGTGGCGCCCCAGCCGATCTTGTGGCTTTCGACGATGGCGACTGTCAGGCCTTTTTCGGCCAGTTCGACAGCGGTGGCGACGCCGGTGAAGCCACCGCCGATGATGACCACGTCAACCTTGTGTCGGCCTTGCAGCGAGGGGTAATCGGTGTCCTGGTTAAGGGTGGCGGTGTAGTAGGAATGAGTGCGTTGGGTCATGTGAGTGTCCAGAGAAATTCAGGCTCGAGGGCGGACACAACTCCCTTTGTGGGAGTTGTGTGGGGCAGCGGAAATCAGGCCTCCGTCAGATACCAGCGCCAATCCTGCTCGCCCACCTCGGCCATGAACTGGCGGTATTCCGCGCGTTTCACTGCCAGATAAACCCCGAGAAATTCCTGCCCCAACGCATCCCGCGCCCATGCCGAGTGGTGCAACGCATTGAGCGAGGTCAGCCAGTCGGTCGGCAGCAGCTCCGTCGCTTGCGCATACCCATTGCCCTCTACCGGTTCGCCCGGGTCGAGGTTGTCCTTGATGCCGCGATGAATGCCGGCGAGGATTGCGGCCGCTGCCAGATACGGGTTGGCATCGGCGCCGCAGATGCGGTGTTCGATGTGGCGGGTGTTGGCCGGGCCGCCCGGTACGCGCAGGCTCACGGTGCGGTTGTCGACGCCCCAGGTCGGTGCCAGCGGGGCGTAGCTGTTGGCCTGGAAGCGACGGTAGGAGTTGGCGTTCGGGCAGAACAGCAGCAGTGAGTCGAGCAGGGACGCGAGCATGCCGCCAATCGCTGTGCGCAGCAGCGGGGTGCCGGCCGGGTCTTCGGCGGCGAACAGATTGCGCCCCTCGTCATCGGCGAGGCTGACGTGCATGTGCATGCCGGTGCCCGCCAGATCATCGAAGGGCTTGGCCATGAACGTCGCCTGCATGCCGTGCTTGTGGGCCACCGCCTTGACCAGCCGTTTGTAGCGCACAGCCTGATCCATCGCCTCCAGCGCATCGCCGTGTTCGAGGGTGATTTCCACCTGGCCCGGCGCGTATTCGGAGATCGCCGTGCGCGCCGGAATGCCATGTAGTTTGCAGGCGCTGTAGAGGTCGGCGAGGAAGGGCTCGATCTGCTCGAGCTCCCGCAAACCGTAGACCTGAGTGTGTCGCGGTCGTCCGCCGTCGGCGTCCAGCGCCGGTTGCGGACGGCCGTTGTGATCGCGTTTGGCGTCGAGCAGATAGAACTCCAGCTCGCAGGCCATGACCGGGTGATAACCCTCGGCTTTCAAGCGCTCGATCACCTTGATCAGCAGGTGTCGCGGATCGGCGATGCTGGCCGGCAGGCCTTGCTCCGGGTGCATGCTCACCTGCACGGCGGCGGTGGGAATCTGCCGCCACGGCAGGCGCACCAGACTGCCTTCCAGGGGATAGGCGCGGCAGTCGATATCGCCGACGTCCCACACCAGGCCGGAATTTTCCACGTCCTCGCCATGCACCGTCAGGCCGAGGATGGTGCTGGGCAATGGACGGCCGCTTTCATACACGGCGAGCAGTTCTTCACGATGCAACAGCTTGCCGCGCGGCACGCCGTTGGCGTCGAGGATGAACAGCTCGATCATGTCGATGTCGGGGTTCTGATCGAGAAAGTTACGGGCGTCTTCAAGGGCTGCGAATTTCATGTCAATCACTCACGAGTGCGCCGCACGGGCGCGCAGATTCGGGCCGGACGCAGCAACGGGCAAAAGACCCGGGCGTCCTGGCAGGGATATCGAAAGAGGGGGACTGTCGCGTGGTCAACCGGCGCGATCAGACGGGCAGGGAGATATCCGGCGGACGTGCGGAGTGACGCAGCTTGGAACGGCGCAGGGCCATGGGGAGATTGACGATGCGATTCATGCGCGGCTCCTGCGAGGAAGGGCGCATGCAGCAGAGACGTTCAACGATTCTGGTTGTTGTGGTGACGTGCTCATGACGCGTGTTTCCGTTGGCGGAAAACGTCGGCGGCGGGAGTGTCCCGCCATGCCGGGGTGGCTGGATAGTAAGGGGGAATCCCCGGAGAAGTAAACGGCTGATTCGCGGCCGGGAGGCTCGGCCGCAGGCTCAGCGCAACAGGTGGAACCCCAGCCCGACGAGGGCGCAAACGGTCAACACCTCGATCACGCCACGCTTGAAAATAAACAGACCGAGCGTGGCCGCCGCCGCGAGCAGCAGCGAAAAAACATCCGGTGACGCGGCAAAACCGTTCGGCCAGAACACGTGGTAAGCGAAGAAGCACGCCAGGTTCAGAATCACCCCGACCACCGCTGCCGTGATCGCGGTCAGCGGGGCGGTGAACTTCAGTTCGTTGTGGGTCGACTCCACCAGCGGCCCGCCAGCGAGGATGAACAGGAACGAGGGCAGGAAGGTGAACCACGTCACCAGCGTCGCCGCCAATGCACCGGCGACGAACGCATGCTCGGGGCCGAACGCCGGCTGCACGTAACCGCCGACGAAGCCGACAAACGCCACCACCATGATCAGCGGCCCCGGCGTGGTTTCCCCGAGCGCGAGGCCGTCGATCATCTGCGTCGGCGTCAGCCAGCCGTAATGCCCGACCGCGCCTTGATACACGTAGGGCAACACCGCGTAGGCACCGCCGAAGGTGAGCAGCGCCGCTTTGGTGAAGAACCAGCCCATCTGCGTGAACGTGCCGTCCCAGCCGAAGAGTGCTGTCAGCAGGGCCATCGGCAGGCACCACAGCAGCGCGCCGACCACTGCCAGGCGCAGCAGCTTTGGCAGATGAAAGCGTGCGTGTTCGGGTGTCGGTGTGTCGTCGTCGATCAGCGCCGGGCCGAAGGATTTTTCGCTGCCGCGCTGGCCGCCGTTGTTGAATCTTTCCGGTGTCAGGCGCCCACCCAGGTAGCCGATCAGCGCCGCGCCCAGCACGATCAGCGGGAATGGCACGTTGAACGCGAAAATCGCCACGAACGCGGCCCCGGCGATTGCCCATAGCCAGGTGTTTTTCAGCGCCCGCGAGCCGATGCGGTGAGCGGCGTGCAGGACAATCGCCGTCACTGCCGGTTTGATCCCGTAAAACACCCCGGCCACGGCGGGCACGTCACCGAACGCGATGTACACCCACGACAGGCCAATCAGGATAAACAGCGACGGCAGGACAAACAGCGCACCGGCCAGCACCCCGCCCCAGGTACGGTGCAGCAGCCAGCCAATGTAGGTCGCCAATTGCTGAGCCTCGGGGCCGGGCAGCAGCATGCAGTAATTGAGGGCGTGGAGAAAACGCCGCTCGGAGATCCAGCGCCGCCGCTCCACCAGCTCCTGATGCATGATCGCGATCTGCCCGGCCGGACCGCCGAAACCGATGCAGCCGAGCTTCAGCCAGAAGCGCCAGGCCTGACGCAGGGTGACGGGGTCGGGGCGGGGGAGATCCTGCGGCGTTGTGCTCAAGGGCACTCCTGGGTGAGTCGTGTCAGGGGCCTCTATCTCATCAGGTTTGTATTGCAATCAACAACCACCCAGAACCACGCCGGGGACTCGGTCGCCCCCAGAAAGTTTTGCAGCGTGTGGATTCAGCTCAGCACGTAGTCCACCGGCATCAACACCGGAGGCAGTTCGGTTTCGCCGAGCTCAAACAGAATGTCGCGCTCGATGGTGCGCACCAGTGCGTCGGTCGGCAGATCGTTTTCGTCGCGGCCGAAGGGGTCTTCCAGTTCGTCGGCGATGGCGTCCAGGCCGAAGAAGGTGTAGCTGACGATGGCAGTGAACAGCGGTGTCAGCCAACCCAGCGGTTCGGCCATGGCGAACGGCAGCAGGATGCAGAACAGGTAGATCGTGCGGTGCAGCAGCAAGGTGTAGGGGAAGGGCAGCGGGGTGTTCTTGATGCGGTCACACACCGCTTGCGCCTGGGTCAGGCTGGTCAGGTGATTGGCCAGCAGCATGTAGCGCCATTCGCTGAGTTCGCCGCTCTGCTGCAGGTCGCCGCATTGCTCGCCGATCTGATGCAAGATGCGCCCGCTGTAGTCCGGCACTTCTGCATCAAGTTTCGGTGTGATCCACGCAGCGCTGGCCACCGCCTCGCTTTCGCGGCGCAATCGCGCATTCAGGGAGTGGGCGAAACCGCAAAGGTTGAGCAACAACGGCCGGCGGTGGACTGATTGGCGGATAACTTGGGTCTCGCGCATTACCGAGCGGGTATGCACGATCACTTCGCCCCACGCCTTGCGGGCTTCGTACCAGCGGTCGTAACAGGCGTTGTTGCGAAAACTCATGAAGATCGACAGCGACAGCCCGAGCAGGGTGAACGGCGTGGCGCTGACCTTGGTGAAACTGCTCGGATGGAGGATTTCCACCAGCACGATACCTGCCGCCAGCAGCGTGACCATCAATGCGCGCAGCGCGATGCGCTTGGCGATCGAACCCTTGAGGGTAAAGAGGATGGCGAATTGGTTGATCTTGGGTCTGATGATCATGCTGTGCGATCCCGGTTACGCAGGGAGGTGGCGGTTCAGCCGCCGGTCATGTTCATGAAGCGCACGACCTGAACGTCGTCGTTCACTTCGAAATGGTGGCGATAGGGTTTGAGTTTCATCGCCTCGATAATCGCTTTCTCCAGCCGCTGCGGTTGCCCCGGATGGGCGCGCAGCACCGCTTTGAGATCCACCGAGTGTTCGTTACCCAGACACAGTAGCAGGCGACCTTCCACGGTCAGCCGCACGCGGTTGCAGGTGCCGCAGAAATTGTGGCTGTGAGGTGAAATGAAGCCCAGGCGGATATGCGGCGCCTCGGCCAGGCGCCAGTAGCGCGACGGGCCTTGGGTCGATTCGGCGGAGTCGATCAGGGTGTAGCGTTCGGCGATCCGCTCGCGCACCTGGGCGCTGGAGAAAAACGACTCGGCGCGGCTGTGTTCATGAATGATGCCCAGGGGCATTTCCTCGATGAAAGAGATGTCCAGTTCACGGTCGATGGCGAAGCGCACCAGATCGTTGATCTCGTGATCGTTGCGCCCTTGCATCACCACGCAGTTGAGCTTGGTGCGGGTGAAACCGGCGTTGCGCGCGGCATCGATGCCGTTGATCACCTGCGCCAGGTCGCCGGTGCGGGTCATCTGTTTGAAGCGGGCGGGATCGAGGCTGTCGAGGCTGACATTGAGGCGCTTGACCCCGGCCTCGAACAGCGGCGCGGCCAGTTTGCCGAGCTGCGAACCGTTGGTGGTCAGGCACAGCTCGCGCAGGCCGGGCAGGGTGGCGATCTGCTCGCACAGTTTGACCACGCCGGGGCGAATCAGCGGCTCGCCGCCGGTGAGGCGAATCTTGCGGGTGCCCAGCGCCACGAAACCCTGGGCCAGTTGATAGATCTCTTCCAGGGTCAGCACTTGCTGACGTGGCAGAAACTGCATGTCTTCGGCCATGCAGTACACACAGCGGAAGTCGCAGCGGTCGGTGACTGACATGCGCAGATAGTCGACGCGGCGGTTGTAACCATCGATCAGGACGCGCTCTGGCATGGCAGCCTCGCAGGGAAAACGGCGCAGATTAGGCACAACCGCGCAGTGCGTCCAATCACTAATAGTGAATGATCGATTGACGGGATCGATGACCCCTCCACCGGCCTCGGGCTGAACTTTCGAGGACGATGGGCAGATTATTCGGCGCCGAACATCGCGGTCCAGTAGATGCCCGCATCGCTTTTCGGGTCGGTGGCGTAGGCGGCGCCGAGTTCGCGGTATTGCGGGTTCATCAGGTTGGCGCAGTGGCCGGGGCTGGCGAGCCAGCCGTCGACGACTTTGCGTGGGGTGTCTTGCCCGGCGGCGATGTTTTCGCCGACTTGCTGGCCGCTGTAGCCAGCCAGTTCGGCGCGGTCGCCTGGGGTGCGGCCGTCGCGGTCCTTGTGGTCAAAATAGTTTTTGTTGGCCATGTCGCGGCTATGGTCCTGAGCGACTGTGCCCAGGGTCGCATTCCACGCCAGCGGCGCAGCGGCGGCGAATGCCTGACCGCCACACTGGCGCGGCTGGCTGCGGGCGGCGTTGAGTTGTTCCAGCAACTTCTGGCCTTCGCTCTGCGCATCGCCCAGGCGTGCGCTGAGCAGCGGCCGGGCGAGGGTGATGCGCCAGTCGCGATCGGCGCGGCTGACAGCGATATCGACGAACTGCGGGTCCAGCACCACCTGACAGAAACTCTCCTGAATCGCCTTCATCGCCGACGCTGCATCGCGAGGTCCGTTGAGGCTGATCGCCTGCACATTGACCATCGGGTAACTGGCGCGAGCCATGGCCTGTTGCAGATCGACCACGCCGCTGGCCGGCAGAATCAGCCGTGGATCGGCCGACAGTGGCGGCAGCTCGTTCGACGCCTGGGTGCCGCAACGCTGGGGCTGGCTGCGATAACTGTTGATCGACTCGACCAGTTGCGACTCGTCGGTGGCCATGGCCGAGGCGGCAAACGCCAGGCCTGCGGACAGCGCGGCAATTCGCAAAACGGATGGCATGAAGCGCATGGAAATCTCCCTTGGGCTGAGTGAGCCCATGATGCGCGAAATGGCCCCGGTGGGTGCAATGTCTTTTTCTTCACGCAACGATATTTTCTGCGCAACTTTAGGCTTGAGTTTGCCGTCTACACTCTGCGAAACCCCCGGAAAACGGGCGTTTCACCGCTGTAACACCTTGCCCGCACCGGGCGCTGCCGGACGTATCGATCATGGGATTCAACGGGTTGCTTTTATGTCTCGCGTTAACCCTGCCGGGCATGGCCGTGATGGCCACCGAGCAGGCCCCGATCAAGGAAAAGGCTGAACAGAAGGCCCAGGTGCTGGAGGAAAAGGCCGCCGATAAAGTCAGCGCGGCACCGGCGCCCAAATCCGAAGCCATCACCCCGACCGAAGCACAAGCGGTCGACCCGGCCGGCGCCGCGCCGCTGGACGATCCGCTCACCTGCCTGGCACGCAGCATCTATTGGGAGGCCAAGGGCAAGGACAATGCGGAAATGGAAGCGGTCGCCAATGTGGTGATGAACCGCCTCGGTCATGAAGGTTTTCCGGATACTGTGTGCGCGGTGGTCAAGCAAGGTTCGGAAACCAAGAGCTGCCAGTTTTCCTGGTGGTGCGATGGCCGCTCGGATCAGGTCAAGGAAGACGCCGAATACGCGCTCGCCAAGGAAATCGCCGGCAAGGCGCTGAACCGCCAGCTCACCGATCGCACCCACGGCGCGTTGTACTTCCACGACCGCAATGTGCATCCGGGCTGGGCCAGGGAATACACCAAGACCGCCGAAACCGGAAAGTTCCTGTTCTACAAACCCGCCGGTGGCGATGCGCGCTAGGCGCAAGTCTCCCGCACACAGTCGCGCAGCCAATGGTGCGCCGGATCGGCGTCCATGCGCGGGTGCCAGAGCATCGACACGGTGATGTCCGGCACCACCAGCGGCAGTTCGAAGCTGTGTAGACCGGCACGCAGCTTTTCGGTATGCCGGTCTGGCACGCAGGCGATCAGATCCGAGTCACGCACCAAGGCCAGCGCAGCGGAGAAGCCGCCGACCGTGGTGACGATGTTGCGGCTCAGCCCCAGGCCTTGCAGTGCCTGATCCACTGGGCCGCTGGCAGCGCCATGACGTGACACCAGCACATGTTCGCCGGCGATGAATCGCCGGGTGCTGACCTTGCCCGAACTCAACGGATGCCCCTCGCGCACCACCCCGACAAAACGGTCGCGGAACAGGATGCGGCTGTGCAGCGAGTCATCGGTGCTGTCCACGATCACCCCGGTTTCCAGATCGACCCGACCGTCGCGCAGCAGCGTGCTGTCCTTGTCGGTTTTCTGCAGAAAGCGCAGACGTACGCCGGGCGCTTGCCGGGCAATACGCGCGAGCAGGGCAGCGGCAAACGTCTCGACGAAACCATCGCTGCTGCGCAGCGTAAACGTGCGTTGCAACTGAGCAGGATCGAGCACCCGGGCCGGGCGCAGCAGCGCTTCGGCTTCCTGCACCAGCAGGCCGACCCGCTCGCGCAATTCCAGTGCCCGAGGCGTCGGCACCAGTCCACGACCGGCGCGCACCAGCAACGGGTCGCCAGTGGTTTCACGCAGTCGGGCGAGGGCGCGACTCATGGCCGACGGGCTCAGGTGCAGTTGCTCGGCGGCGCGGGCGACGCTGCCTTCGCGCAGCAGCACATCGAGGGTAATCAGCAGATTCAGGTCCGGCGCACTCATGACATGGCGCTCCATGCAGCTATGGAGTGCAAAGCATGCGTCTTCCGCCATGTGCTGTCGAGACTTAGGCTGGCGCTCATGACCTCGCCGGAGTGAACGCCCATGTCGCAACAACCCTCCTTGAACAGCAATGCCCGTTGGGCGCTGACCGGCCTGTGCCTGTCGATGCTGATGCCGTCCCTCGACACCAGCATCGCCAACGCCGGCCTGCCGACTCTGGCCGCCGCATTCGATGCCTCGTTCCAGCCAGTGCAATGGATCGTCCTGGCCTATCTGCTGGCGGTAACGACGTTGATCGTCAGCGTCGGCCGTCTCGGCGATTTGCTCGGGCGTCGGCGATTGCTGCTGATCGGCATCGGCATTTTTACCGTCGCTTCGTTGGCCTGTGCAGTGGCCAGCGAGTTGCCGTGGCTGATCGCTGCGCGGGCGGTGCAGGGCCTGGGCGCTGCGATCATGCTGGCGTTGACCATGGCGCTGGTCGGTGGCGCGGTGCCGAAGGAGCGCGCCGGCAGTGCCATGGGGTTGCTCGGAACGATGTCGGCGATCGGTACTACGCTTGGGCCATCGCTGGGCGGCGTGTTGATTGCGCAGGTCGGCTGGCAGTGGATGTTCCTGATCAACGTGCCGCTGGGTTTGCTTAACGGGTGGCTGGTTTATCGCTATCTGCCGACGGATCAAACCCGTGGCGCGCGGGTGCGTTTCGATCATGTGGGCACGCTGGTTCTGGCCGTGACGCTGGCGGCTTATGCGCTGGCGATGACGTCCAGGGAGAGTTCCGCGTTCACCCTGGCGCTGTTGCTGGTCAGCGTGTGTGGCGGCGGGCTGTTCATCTACATCGAGCGCAGCGTGGCGGCGCCGTTGATTCGTTTGTCGCTGTTCGCCGAGCCTCGGTTGAGTGCCAGCCTGGCGATGAGTGCGCTGGTGGCGACGGTGATGATGACCACGCTGGTGGTCGGGCCGTTTTACCTGAGCCGGGGACTTGGCCTGAGTGCCGGGGTGGTGGGGCTGGCGTTGTCGGTCGGGCCTTTGGTGGCCGCATTCGGCGGCGTGCCGGCGGGGCGGCTGGTGGATCGCTTCGGCGCACAGCGGATGATGCGTGTCGGGTTGTTGGGGATGGTCGGCGGTTGTGGATTGCTGGCGCTGTTGCCAATGGGATTCGGGCTGTTCGGGTATGTGCTGCCGATTGCCTGGGTCACGGCCAGTTATGCGTTGTTTCAGGCGGGCAATAACACCGGGCTGATGGCCGGTGTCAGTCAGGATCAGCGCGGGGTGGTTTCGGCGCTGCTGGGGTTGTCGCGCAATCTTGGGTTGATCACGGGAGCAGCGGCGATGGGGGCGGTGTTTGCCGTGGCGACAGGTGATCCGACTCAGGCGCCGGCCGAGGTGATCGGCCGTGGTTTGCACGTGACGTTTGGGGTGGCTGCGGGGTTGATGATTGTGGCTTTGTGGCTCAGCCGGGTGGAGATAAAAGGCTGGGCGGGTGTCAGCTTGCGGTGAAAGGGTGGCCGGGCTGGCCCACTCCCACAATGTCTTCGGTATACCGATCCATCCTGTGGGAGCGGGCTTGCCCGCGAAGAGGGAATGTCAGTCCCCCATTTGCCAGATGACCCACCGCCGCCACGAGCCGCGATCACTCCCGCGCCGGAAAAAACAGCTCGAAGCAGGTCACTCCCTCAATACTGCTGACGCTGTACCGGCCCTGATGCAGTTGCATGATCGTCGCGACGATCGACAGCCCCAGGCCGTTGGATTGTGCCGAGCGTTCGCGGGACTGGTCGACGCGGTAGAAGCGCTCGAACAGCCGCGACAGATGTTCGGCGGGGATGGTCGCGCCCTGGTTACGCACCCGCAGGTAGCTGCCGTCAGGCTCGGCCACCGCCTCGACCTGCAGCGTCGAGTCCGCCGCGCCGTACTTGATCGCGTTGGCGCACAGGTTGGCGAGTGCCCGGCGCAGCAGCATCGGTTCGGCCCAGATCACGCCGCTGCCGCGCGCCTCGATGCTGATCCCGACATCCGCCGCCACCCCTTCGAAGTAATCGGCAATGCGCTGCATCTCGTCGGCGGCGTCCAGTTCCTGGCGCTGGCTCAACGCCGATGAAGGATCGGTGCGCGCCAGGAACAGCATGTTGTCGAGCATCCGTGTCAGCCGTTCCAGTTCTTCGACGTTGGAGGCGAGCAACTGCTGATAGGCCTCGATGCTGCGGTTCTGGTGCAGGGCGACCTGGGTTTCGCCGAGCAGGTTGTTGATCGGCGTGCGCAGTTCATGGGCCATGTCGGTGGAGACCTGGCTCAACTGGGCAAAACCTTTGGCGAGTCGATCGAGCATGGCGTTGAACGCTTCGATCATCGGTTGCAATTCCCGTGGCGTGCCGTGGCTGTCGAGCCGCTCGCCGAGGTTGCCGACGCCGATCCCATGGGCATGACGCGCCAGCCGGCGCAGCGGCAGCAGGCCGCGATACACCAGCAGGCAGCCGATCAACGCCAGCACCACCGCCGCCAGCGTCGCCAGGCCGTACACGCTCAGTCGATAGTTGGCGAGCATCGCCGTGCGTTCGCTCATCAAACGGCCGGTGAGCACTTGCAGGTTGCCCAGTTCGCCGGAGTCGATGGTCGCCGCCACCGCCGAAAACGGCACGCCGTTGACGCTGGGCAGATGTTGCACATCCTTGAGGGTCATCGGGTGATCGATGGGCACGGCCGGTAGGGTCGGGGTGTTCAGGTTGCCGGGGTTGACCACCAGCAGCGGCGGTTGCCCCGGTGCGCCGATGGTCAGCAGCGCTTCGCGATTGCCGAGCATGTTCTGGAACAGCGCCGGTTTGTTCTTGATCAGCTCCAGGGTGTTGCTGTCGTTGAGGAAGGTGCGCAACTGATCGACACGGCTGACCAGGGAAATGTCATCGCGACGGATCAACTGCTCCTCCAGCTCCTGATACAGCGCCGCGCCGAGGCCGGCCAGCGAACCGAAGGCGAGCAGGGCGAACACCAGCGCCAGGCGCAGGGTCAGGGAGTAAGTGCCGGCGTTTTTCTTCATGGCTGGGTATCGAAGCGGTAGCCGATGCCGCGCACGCTATGGATCAGCTTGAGCGTGAACGGGTCGTCGATCTTCTGTCGCAGGCGGCGCACGGCGACATCCACCACATTGGTGTCACTGTCGAAATTCATGTCCCACACCCGCGAGGCGATCAGCGAGCGCGACAGCACTTGCCCGGTGTGGCTGGCGAACAATTGCAACAGGGCGAACTCCTTGTTGGTCAGGGTGATCCGCATGTTGTCGCGGGTCACCCGGCGCTTGAGCACATCGATCTGCAGGTCGGCGACTTGCAGATGTTCCTCTTCGTGGATCGGGCCACGGCGAGTCAGGGTACGCAGGCGCGCCACCAGTTCGGCGAAGGAAAACGGCTTGATCAGGTAATCGTCGGCGCCCAGTTCCAGGCCCTTGACCCGGTCGGCGATGTCGTCGCGGGCGGTGAGGAACAGCACCGGCGTGTCGGCTTCCTTGCGCAGCCGGCGCAGGACTTCCCAGCCATCCATTTTCGGCATCATCACATCCAGCACGATCACGTCGAAGCTGTGCTCCAGCGCCAGGTGCAGGCCGTCGGCGCCGTCCCGGGCCAGGCTCACGCTGTAGCCCAGTTCCTGCAGGCCGTTGAGCAGGTAGTTGCCGGCCTTCGGTTCGTCTTCGACGACAAGGATGTTCATGGACGCTTCGCCTTAGTTGTCATTGGTGCAGCCGCTGCCTTGCACTTGATAGTCCAGCACATGTTCTCGGCCCTGGCTGTCGAGATAATTGAGCCGCGCGGGGATCACGCCGCAGGCCTGGGAAATATCGGTGCTGGAGAGCACTTTGTCGACATCCAGATGCACGAAGAAACCGGGTTTGTCATGAATGACGGCAGTGTCCGGGGTGGTCGCGGCGAATACCGAACCACTGGCGAGGAGGGCGGTGAAGGCGAGGATCAGGGTTTTCATGATGGCGTACTCGGTAGTCTGAAGAGGATCGGCGTTCTGGCCGGGACAACTTCAGGCTACCGAGCGATCCGCTCGCTAAACCGACAACTCGATTACAAATCTGTAATGAAACGGGGGCGAGTCAACGCTGTTGATCGTTCCCACGCAGAGCATGGGAACGATGTAAGGAAACGGTTGTGTGTGGTTCAACTGCCGTGGGTGCTGAGGATGCTCGCAATCTGTTGCGGCTGGCAGTTGAGGTACGGCGAGGTTTTCAGCCAGCGCTGGTCGGGATACCAGGAGAACATGAACTGGCCGTTCTTCAGGCTGTCGATCACCCGCCGGGCGATTTGCGGGCGTACCGCCGGGCAGCCCTGGCTGCGTCCGATGCGCCCCTGGCGCTTGCTCCACAACGGATTCACGTAATCGGCGGCGTGAATCACGATGGCGCGGTCGCGGGCCATGTCATTGAAACCCGGCTCCAGACCGTCCATGCGCAGCGAGTAACCGTGGGTGCCTTCGTAACTTTCCTGGGTACGGAACAGACCGAGGCTGGACTGGAAACTGCCTTCGCGGTTGGAGAACTGCGTGGCGAAGTTTTCCCCGGAGTTCGAACCGTGGGCGACCAGATCACGCAGCACCAGTTTCTTGCGGGTCAGGTCGAAGATCCACAGGCGGCGCGCGGTGGACGGCTGCGAATAATCGATGATCGCCAGGTGGCGAGACTGTTTGGCGCCGTTGTTGATCGCACATTGCATGGCGTTCAATGCGCCTTTCAGCGCCTGGGGATTGAGTTCCGGTGCGGCGTGCGCGAGGCTGGTGTACAAAACCGGCGAAGTGGTGCCGGCGGCGAAAACCTGACTGGTCACCAGCCCGACGGCGGTGGCAGTCAACAAAAGTCGGCGCAAAAACGTCAACATTTAGAAAGTGTCCTCATCTGTTGCTCATTGGCACTTTGGCTCCTGACGTCCAGTCGTCCCCGGCAGGCCCGAGAATCGAGCCTGACTGTTCACCGCACCTGATGTAAGGTTGACCACTATCAAGGTGGCCATGGATTGGAGTAAAGCAGTTGTTCAAAAAATGCGCATGTTACTTGAGCATTTGTTTGCTCGCAGCGCCGTTGGTCGCGACCGCCGAAGCGCCGTTGCCGCCGCTGGAAACACTGCCGGCGCCATTGCCGGTCGAGCCGCAGAGCCCGTTGCAAGCCGTGTTGATCGGTCTGCCGCAGGCGTGCCCGGGCGTTGCCGCGAACCTCAACGGCCCGGCGCTTGAACAATTGCAGGCGTTCTATCAGCAACAGGACTGGTTACCGGTATGGGCGCAAAGCCAGCAATTACCGGCCTTGCAGGCGCAATTGCAACTGCTGGCCGACGACGGCCTGAACCCGAAACGCTACCCGGTGGCGGCCAGCGCACCACAGGACGGCGAGCTGTGTGCCGACATCGAAATCAGCCGCTATTACCTGCAAGCCTTGCAGGATTTGCACTACGGTCGCCTGCTGCAATCGCACTTCGAGCCGCTGTGGCATTCCGACGAAACGCCTCGTGACCGCCAGGCCGAACTGCTGACGATCGCCGTGCCGGGGATGCATGACATTGCAGCCGCCTTCGACCTGGCCCGCCCGCGTCTGGCGCAATACCAGAACCTGCGTCACCTCTACGCCGCGCAACGTCTGCAAGCCCTGCCGCACTGGCAGTCGGTCGGCAACGGGCCGCTGCTGCGTCCGAACATGGAAGACAAACGCGTGCCGGAGCTGGCGCTGCGCTTGTACAGCGAAGGCTATCTGAGCAGCGCGGTCGGCACTCCGGACAACGCGTATCACGGCGTACTGGTCGAGGCGGTGAAAAGCTTCCAGGCCAATCATTCGTTGCAGGCCGACGGCGTGGTCGGGCCGGGCACCATCGCCGAACTCAACATCAGTCCGTTGACTCGCCGCGAACAACTGCGGGTCAACCTCGAACGTTTCCGCTGGCTGGCCCAGGACATGGAGCCGGATGGTCTGCTGGTCAACGTGGCCGCCGCCGAACTGACCCTGTATCAGGACGGCCTGCCGGTGTGGCAGACCCGCACCCAGGTCGGTCGCGCCGAGCGCCAGACCCCCTTGCTCAAATCCCGGGTCACACGCCTGACCCTGAACCCGACCTGGACCGTGCCGCCGACGATCTGGAAGGAAGACAAACTGCCGGAGATCCGCAAGGACCAGACCTTCCTCAGCCGGCAGAACCTGCAAGTGCTCGACGCCAACGGCCAGCCGTTGGCCGCAGCGGACATCGACTGGGACAACCCCGGCAACATCCTCCTGCGCCAGGACGCCGGCCCGCGCAACCCGCTGGGGCAAATGGTCATCCGCTTTCCCAACCCGTTCTCGGTGTACCTGCATGACACGCCGAGCAAGGCGCTGTTCGACAAAGGGCCGAGGGCGTTCAGTTCCGGTTGCGTGCGGGTCGAGCATCCACTGAAATTGCGCGACTTTTTACTCAGCCCGGCAGAAAAAGCCCGCACCGACACCTTGCTCGCCAGCGGCACCACCCACGAGTTCCGCCTGAGCAATCCAGTGCCGATCCTGATGACCTACTGGACCGCCCAGGTCGACAACCATGGCCGCGTGCAATACGCCCCGGACATCTACAGCCGCGACACCGCGCTGCTCGCCGGGCTGGACCGGGTGCACTGAGTTTTACCGAGGGTGTCGTTCAACGGTTGGCGCGCTTCCAGAACAGCCGCGCCAGCCACGCATCCACGCTCAACTTCCCGGCCCCGGCGAATACCAACGGCACCATCGCGGCGAGGTAGATCGCCGGCAACTTGAAATTGCCGAAGCCCTTGTTGGTGATCGCATAACCCTGGGCCAATTCGCTCAACGACGACCAGTCCGCCGGCCAGTGAACGGCAGCGGTGGCGACGATGGTCACGACAATCAGCGAAATCGCCGAAATCCGCGTACCGAAGCCGATCAGAATGGCCAGGGCACCGATCAACTCGGCCCACATCGACAGCTCCCAGTTCAGCGTCGCCGGCAGGTGGTCGAAGGGAAACGGGAAGCGCTCCTGGATATCCTCGAACCAGTTCTGGCCGTTGAATTTCTCCAGACCCGATTCGAAGAATTCCCAGGCGATGAACAGGCGCAGGGTCAGCGGCGCGAGCCATTGACCTGCGCGATCGAGGTTGAAGTGCAAGCCTTTGACGGCGGAGGAGAGGGCAGTGGTCATGGGGTGAACTCCATTCAATCAGAGAGAAACGGGACACCGAAGCGTCCCGTACACGGGTTACTCGCTGGCGCCGCACTTGCCTTCGCCGCATTTACCTTCCGAGGACTTTTCCCCGCTGTCGGATTGCGCCTGGGCCTGGCTGTAACCGTGGTCCAGTGGCTTGACGCTGAACGCTTCGGCGGCCGACGCGGCGTTGGACAAAGCCAGCCCACCGGCAAGCAGCAGTCCGAGGGTCAGGGAAGTTTTCGAGAGCTGGGTCATGGTGAATCTCCGTTGCATCAAATGAGTTGAGAGGCTGTACCGGCAGTGCCGATCGACAGATTCATTTGACGCCCGGGGTGTATCGGGGATGTGTCGCGGGGGAGGGGGATTTATCGGGATCGTGTGTCTGCGGCTGGGGTGGATACAGTGCGATACATGGCAGAGGAGGCTGTTGAAACCATGGGTTCAGATAGTTCTCCAGCACCCTCAGAATCGCTGCCCTCACCTTAGCCCTCTCCCAGAGGAAGAGGGGACTGACCGATATGGCAGTAAAGAAGGCGTACACCCGCCAAAACCAGGTCGGCCCGAAGGCCGCCTTGCGGGCACGCCCACTCCCACAGAAAAGCCAAAGCACAAGCAAAAGCCAAAGCACAAGCCAAAGCCAAAGCCAAAGCCAAAGCCGTCCGCCCCTGCTTCTCACCACTCAACACAATGAGCGTTAGCTCGAGTACCGCTCTTGATCTTGCCGTGCCGGCCCCTTCGGCAGGCTGAGTGGAGGGATTTATCCGGGGGTGGGAGCGCAGCGACCGTTTGGCGCAGCCAAACACATCGAGAGGAGGTGCAGCGAAGCAAACCGTAGGCGATGCCCCCCGGATGAATCCCGCAACGAAGGAACTCCGAGCCTCAGCGAGGAGCCGAACGCCGGGGCCAAGCCTTTTGGGTTACCTTTTTGGCGTCTGAAAAAGGTGACTCGCCGTAAGGGCGAAACCGCCAGCAAAAACACCCGCAGAAACGGATATACACCCCACCCCCCCCAAAAAAAAACCTGCCGGCCCAGAGGCCGCAGCGCCCACCAAAAACCAGTGTGATCCAACCCCCGAAAAAAGCGTCTAGCCACCGTGTCCCCGCAATCCCACCGGGGCGAAACTTCGGAACCCGGCATGCAAGCCCTGTTGAACGAAATCCTTGACGCCGTCCGGCCCCTGATCGGGCAGGGCAAAGTGGCTGACTACATCCCCGCCCTCGGCACCGTCCCGCCCAACCAACTGGGCATTGCCGTCTACGGCAACGACGGCGAAATGTACTGCGCCGGCGATGCCGACACCCTGTTCTCGGTGCAGAGTATTTCCAAGGTATTCAGCCTGGTGCAGGCCATCGAACATTCCGGCGAGGCGATCTGGGAGCGCCTGGGCCACGAGCCGTCCGGGCAGCCGTTCAACTCGCTGGTGCAACTGGAATTCGAGCGCGGCCGCCCGCGCAATCCGTTCATCAATGCCGGGGCGCTGGTGATCTGCGACATCAATCAGTCACGGTTCGCCGCGCCAGCGCTGTCGATGCGCGATTTCGTCCGGCGCCTGTCGGGCAATCCGCAGGTGATGGTCGACGGCAAGGTCGCCGACTCCGAATACCAGCACCGCGCGCGCAACGCGGCGATGGCTTATCTGATGCAATCCTTCGGCAACTTCCACAACGACGTCGAAGCGGTGCTGCGCAGCTACTTCAGCCACTGCGCCCTGCGCATGAGCTGCATCGATCTGGCCCGTGCATTCTGCTTCCTCGCCAACGACGGCTACTGCAAACACAGCGGCGAACAGATCCTCACCCCGCGCCAGACCCAGCAAGTCAACTCGATCATGGCCACCAGCGGCCTCTACGACGAGGCGGGCAACTTCGCCTACCGCGTCGGCCTGCCGGGCAAGAGCGGGGTCGGCGGCGGTATCGTCGCGGTGGTGCCGGGGCAGTTCACCGTCTGCGTGTGGTCGCCGGAACTCAACGCGGCGGGCAATTCGCTGGCCGGCATGGCGGCACTGGAAATGCTCAGCTCGCGGATCGGCTGGTCGGTGTTCTGACAGACTCCCCGGATAAGGCGGGAAGAGCGCCACTCCCCCGGAGGATCCGTGTTGCCTTGGGGGAGGGCATTGCTATACATTTTTCGGCCGCTTCTCACAGGATGAATCCGCTCCATGTCTCTCGCGCTTGAACGTCTCGTCGCTGGCACGCCTATCCCTTTCGCTGGTAACCGCGTCACCGTGGTCAGCCCCGAACTGGCTGAGCGCTTCCGACCCGGCGATCACCTGCTGGTGGAGCAGGTCAGTGGCGAGCTGTTGCTGATTCCCGTGGCCGATCAACAGGCGGCAGCCGTGGCGATCGAACGCGCCGCTGCGGCGTTCACGGTGTTGTCGGCGGTGTCCGACGAGGCCATCAGCCGCTTCTTCGATCTGTTCGCCCAACGTCTGGAAACCCCGGATGCCTGGGCGCTGATCGAAGCCGCCAACCTTGCCGACATCGAACGGGCCAAGGCGCGCGGTCGCTCCACCACCCGTTTGCTCGCCGATGAACGCATGCGCCGCGACATGATCGCCGGCCTGCGGGCCTGGCGTGATGCCCCGGCCACGCGCGGCAAGGTCATCAGCAGCGTCGAGCACGATGGCTGGAAGGTCGAGCAGGTGGTGTCGCCGCTGGGCATCGTCGCGTTTGTGTTCGAAGGTCGGCCCAACGTCTTCGCCGATGCCGCTGGCGTGTTGCGTACCGGCAACACCGCCGTGCTGCGCATTGGCAGCGATGCGCTGGGCACCGCTCAGGCCATCGTCACCCATGCGCTGAACCCGGCGCTGGCCGATGCCGGTCTGCCGGCGGGCGCGGTGTCGCTGGTAGAGAGCGTCAACCATGCCGCCGGTTGGGCGATGTTTGCCGATCGGCGCCTGTCGCTGGCAGTGGCTCGAGGCTCGGGCCGCGCGGTCAGTCAGTTGGGCAGCATCGCCCAGCAGGCCGGCACCGCCGTCAGCCTCCACGGCACTGGCGGTGCGTGGTTGATTGCCGACCGCGAGGCCGACGCCACACGCTTTGCGGCGGTGGTGCGCAACTCTCTGGATCGCAAGGTCTGCAACACCCTCAACGTCTGCCTGATCCAGCGCGAGCGCGCGGCCGAACTGGTGCCGCTGTTCCTCGATGCCTTGCAGCAGGCCGGCACCGCACGCGGTCAGGGCTGCAAGTTGCACATCGTTGAGGGCAGTGAAAGTTTCCTGTCGAACGAATGGCAAAGCGCGACGGTCGAGGTCTATCGCGCCGAAGGCTACAAGACCGAGGCGCAGGCCGAGCCATTGCCCGAAGCGCAGTTGGGCCGCGAGTGGGAATGGGAAGAAACCCCGGAAGTCAGTCTGATGATTGTCGACGATCTGGATCAGGCGATTGCCCTGTTCAACCGCTACAGCCCGCAGTTCACTGTGTCGCTGATCAGCGAGAACGCAGCGGAGCAGGAGCGTTTCTACAGCGCGGTCAACGCGCCGTTCGTGGGCAACGGCATCACCCGCTGGGTCGATGGTCAGTACGCGCTGAACAAGCCGGAACTGGGGCTTTCGAACTGGGAGAGCGGGCGGTTGTTCGCCCGTAGCGCGATTCTCTCCGGTGACGGCGTGTTCACTGTACGCAGCCGCATGACCCAGATCGATCTTGGCGTGAAGCGCTGAATTCAGCGTGCCTGTGGCGAGGGTGCAAACGCCCTCGCCACGGGTGATCGTCCCACCCAACCGGTTCAGGCAGCATCGAGCGATGTTGCCTGAACCGCGCAGGTTGCGGGCTGCTGCGCCAGTGACACAAAGGTGCGCCGGTCGGCGCTCAAGGCGTCGATCGAACCGGTTTCGATGTCGTACACCCAGCCATGCAGGTTGAGCAGACCTTTCTCCTGCGCCAGGCGTACGCTTGGATGTGTCTGGATATTCGCCAGTTGCGCGATCACGTTTTCCCGCACCATCGAACTCAGCCTGGCCGCGTCATCGGCGTGAGGCCGCGACTCGTTGACCACCTTCGCCGACTCGGCGTGCTGCAGCCAGCCGCTGACGGCGGGCAGGTGATCCATGCATTTGCATTGGGCAATCGCAGTCATCGCACCGCAATCGGAGTGGCCGCAGATCACGATATCGGTCACGCCGAGTACCGCCACCGCATATTCCACCGTCGCCGAAACCCCGCCTGGATGCGGGCTGTAGGACGGCACGATATTGCCCGCATTGCGAATCACGAACAGCTCGCCGGGTTCTTGTTGAGTCAGCAGTTCCGGCACGACACGGCTGTCGGAACACGTGATGAATAACGTCCCCGGCTGTTGGGTGGTGGCCAGGTGTTTGAACAGTTCGGTGCGTTGCGGGAACGCCTCGCTCTGAAATTTCAGGAAGCCTGCGATCAGGTTTTTCATGGTGTTGTCCTCTCAGTTCGAGCAGCCGCTGCCGAATTCGCTGTACTGCAAAATGTGTTTGGCACCGTCGCTGTCCAGGTAGGTCATTTCGACCGGAACCACGCCGCAGACATCGGCAACCGGGGTGATGCTGATGACTTTGGCAATATCCAGATTCATTCCATAGCGATAGGCGACAGCTTCCTCGGCGGCGTGAGCCTGGGTGCTCAGGCCGGCGATCAGGGTCAGGGTCAGCAGAATTTTTTGCATGGGGCAGCCTCCAGACGAATGTGGTGACAAGTGCAATCGAGATTGGGTGAGGCCCGCACGGCGTGCGGGCCGGGATGAATCAGAACGGACGCAGTGGCAGGAACTTGCCGTCGAGGGTGACTACGGCACGGGAGCCGCCTTCCGGGTCTTCGACTTTCTTGATGTCGAGCTTGAAGTTGATCGCGCTGATGATGCCGTCGCCGAATTGTTCGTGGACCAGGGCTTTGAGGGTGGTGCCGTAGATCTGGATCATCTCGTAGAAGCGGTAGATGGTCGGGTCGGTCGGCACACCGCTGAGGCTGCCGCGCAGCGGGATGATTTGCAGGGCGGCGATGTCGGCGGCGTCCAGTTCCAGTTTGTCGCCGACCACTTGGGCAGCGGCTTGCGGCAGCGGATGCTGGCCGAGCAGGGCGGCGGTGACGTAGGCCAGGCTCAGGCCGGTGTCATCCGCCAGATCCTGCCACGACAGATTTTTGCGGGCCTTGGCGTCCAGGACGCGGGTGGTCAGGGCCAGGCTGGCATCGTTGTAAGCGTGGGACTGTTGCATGGTGTCATTCCTATCGGAGTTGGCTTGCGGTGTGGGTTCATCTTCTGCCGATTGATCCATAGCGTCCAAGATCGATATACAATGCAAAGCATAAGTAACACCTATAGATAGGGTGCCCGATGCTGCTTCGACACTTGCGTTACCTGCTGGCCGTGGCCGATCACGGCGGCTTCACCCGCGCGGCCGAGGCGCTGCATGTGTCGCAGCCGACCTTGTCGCAACAGATTCGCCAGTTGGAGGAAAGCCTTGGGGTGAACCTGTTCGACCGCACTTCGCGTTCGGTCAAACCCACCGATGCCGGCGAGGCTTACATCGAATGTGCGCGGCGGGTGCTGGTGGAGCTGGAGGCGGGCAAGCGTGCGTTGCATGACGTGAAGGATCTGTCTCGCGGCAGCCTGCGCCTGGCGATGACGCCGACGTTCATGGCGTATCTGGTCGGGCCGCTGGTGCGTGATTACGTGGCGCGCTTCCCGGGGATTCGCCTGCAGATTTTCGAACTGTCGATGGACGACATCGAGGCTGGGCTGGCGGACGACTCGCTGGATATCGCGATTGCCTTCACCCCGGTGCGCAACCCGGAGATCGAGTGCATTCCGGCGTTTGTCGAGACGCTGGGGATCATGGTCGGGCGTGAGCATCCTTTGTACGACAGCACTTCAGTGCTGACGCCGCGCGACATCGCGCAACTGGACTTCGCCCTGTTGGGGCCGGATTTCATTACGCGGCTGTCGATTGATGAGTATTTTCGTCAGCACGGCATCACGCCGAAAGTGCAGATCGAGGTGAACTCGGTGAGCACGTTGCTGGAAGTGATGCGTCATGCGCCGATCGCGACCATGTTGCCGGAGGCGATTGCCACGCAGGATCGGGCGTTGCGCAGGCTGGCGGTGCAGAGCGAGGCGCCCCAGCGAGGGGCGGCGTTGTTGCGGCGCAAGAACAATTACCACAGTGCGGCGGCGGTGGCGTTTCTGGAATTGGTGTTAAGCCGGGAGCAGCCGTCACCCTGACCCTCTCCCAGAGGAAGAGGGACGGATCTAACCGTCACCACAAACTTTTCAGGCGAATAAAAAAAGGGCCTGCTTCCATTACAGAAGCAGGCCCTTTTTATATATAGAGAGAACTTACAACTCAGCAGAACCGATCAATCACCCGAACTTCGTTCTTGTTCTGCATCGAGTCCCACGCCTGTTTCAGCGTTTGCAGAACATTACCGATGAAGTCCTTGTCGGCTGCGGCTTTCTTGCCGACATAGCCGTGGCCGCGACGGTACATCTTCAGGCGGGCCAGCAGGTTCTGGTTGTTCCGGTCGAACTCTTCTTCACCAGCGTGGGGCGACAGGCAGTCGATATGCACCTGACCCGACTTGCTGATCCACAGAATATGGCTGTCGAGCGTGTCTTTCTGCGCCGCGAACATACGAGCCAGTTCTTCGATAGTAGGTTGATTGTTCAGATTCATGATTTTGCCCCTTGACCAGTCTGGTGATCTTTCAAAGTTGATTCGCTAATACAGGTAGCCCATCGGTTAGTTGATCCCTGGCACCGAAACCAGGACGTCAGCGGTCGCCCGTGATAAGTACGGGGTCATGCATCTGTTGCATGTAGTCGTGTTGAATAACTGCTACGCAATAGCGTCACAACGAGGAGAAGCAGCGAAAACCGGGAGGCTCCTTGACGACGTTTTCAGGGTCGACCACAAGCGTCTTGAGAATTTTCGCCAGCGCTTCTCGTCCTTGTACTGGACGTTCAGGCCAGGTCAGCTTCTTCAATCTGCCTTGTGGGCAGCGTGTATCCGGAAAAAACAGCTCGGCGGTCAGACGAGCTTGCTCAAGCGTGTTACCAGTGCTCCCGATCGGGGAGACGTCTGCATCATGCAAAAGCAAAACGATGCCGTCAACGGTTTTGTAGTGATTATTTTTGAGCACTACATATTGTCGGACAAAGTCATTCTGGAATGAGAAAAGTTCCGCTCAAACGGCGGAGGAAGGGCTGCGCAGGCAGTAGAACGTACACGGATAGCCGTCGACGAGCCGTTGCTGCAAGGTGAATTCGCCGCCGCTCAGCACCGGGATGAGTCCGGCCCAGAAGCGCCGGGCCGGTACGTTGGCGTCGATATGGAAAATCTGCCATCGACCGGGGAAACGGCTCAAGAGGGCAGAGATGACAAACTGCGCGACGCCTTGGCCACGGAATTTTCGGCTGATGAAGAAATAGCCGATGTTGTACTCGGCGCCTTCGATGTGAATGTGGTCATCCACGGTCACGAATCCCGCCAGTTCGCCGTCGACCCTGATCAGAAACGGCCGGGTGGCCGGGAGGCGCCAGTAGTCATCCTTGAACTGGACGCGGAAGAAACCATGTTCCGCCAGTTTCAGCGGCAACCATTCGCTGAAGTCGTACAGGTAGAACTGCATCAGGTTTTCGATGGTGTCCAGTTCGTCGCGCTGGGCAGCGAGCAGTTCGATGTCGGCCATGCCGGGACTCCCGAAAGGATGCACCTTGCACAAACAGTAGCGCGTTTTAACCGGCCTTCGGTTTCACCGTGCGTTTGCCGGTGGCCGGAGTTTTGCGCCGGGTGGATTTGCGCTTGTTTTTCCATGGCGCGGCAGCCTTGCCGGCGGGAGGCGGGCCGCTGATGCTCAGGCTCAGTCCGGCACACCGCGCCACTTGCTTGCTCATCCAGGCTGCCTGTTTGGTGACGAATTCTTCCAGGCTCATTTCACCGCTCTGCACCATGTCCAGTGCCTGCTCCCAGATCGCCGTGGTGCCGGGATCGGCGATCGCCCGGGGCACCGCGTCGATCAGGCTGAACGCCGCCGGTGTCGCGGCCAGCGCCTTGCCATTCTTCACCAGATAACCGCGATCGAGCAGGCCCTGGATGATCGATGCGCGGGTGGCCTCGGTTCCGATGCCGGTGGTGTCCTTGAGTTTCTGCTTGAGCAGCGGATCTTCCACCAGTTTGGCGACGTTCTTCATCGCCTTGATCAGATCGCCTTCGGTGTAGGGCTTGGGTGGTTGCGTCCACAGATCCTTGAGCTTCACGTCGGCCACCGCGCACTCGGCGCCCTGGGTCAGTGTCGGCAGGGTTTGCGGTGCCGGTGCTTCACGGCCCTTGGCCGGCGCCAGGGCTTCGGGCAGAGCGCGTTTCCAGCCTGGTTCGATGATCTGCTTGCCCACCGCGCGCAGGGCTTCACCGGCGCAGTCGAAATCCGCCTGGGTGCGGTCGTATTCATGGTTGGGCAGGAACTGCGCCAGATAGCGCGCGCGAATCAGCGTGTAGACCGCGCGATGCTTGCCGGTCAGACGTTCAAGGTTTTTCGCGGCGGCGGTGGGGATGATGCCGTGGTGGGCGCTGACCTTGGCGTCGTTCCAGGCCCGGGAGCGACGCTGCGGTTCCAGATGCCCGTGCAGTGCTTCAAGGCTCGGGTCGGCCTGACGCAACGCCGCGAGAATTCCCGGTGCCTCGCTGTGCTGGCTCAGCGGAAGGTAGCCGCAGTCGCTGCGCGGGTAAGTGATGACTTTGTAGGTTTCATAGAGCGCCTGGGCGATGTCGAGGGTTTCCTGGGCGCCGAGGCCGAGTTTCTTCGAGCAGACCTCCTGCAGGGTGCCGAGGTCGAAGGGTAGCGGCGCCACTTCGCGTATGCGTTCGGTGCGCAGTTTGACCACCCGGGCGCTGGCGGCGTTGCTGATTGCTGCCGCCGCTTGCTGAGCCAGCGCCTGATTGAGACAGCGATCCTGATCGTCACAGGCATCGCCCGGCGCCCGCCACTGAGCGGTGAATGGCGTGCCGTCGTGGAGCAATTGCACATCGATGGCCCAATACGGCACCGGGACGAAATCGGCGATGTTGCGATCACGATCCACCACCAGCCGCAGGGTCGGCGTCTGCACCCGGCCCACCGGCAGCACACCCTGATACCCGGACTGGCGGCCGAGCAGGGTGAACAGACGGCTCATGTTCATCCCGATCAGCCAGTCGGCCCGGGAGCGTCCCAGCGCCGAGTGATAGAGGCTGAACGTCTCGGCGCCCGGCTTGAGCGCGGCAAGGGCCTTGCGGATCGATGCCTCGTCCAGCGCCGACAGCCACAGGCGCCGGATCGGCCCGCGATAGCGGCAATGCTCCACCAATTCCCGGGCGATCATCTCGCCCTCGCGGTCGGCGTCGGTGGCGATGATCAGTTCGCTGGCCTCGCCGAGTAGACGCTTCACCGCTTTGTACTGGCTGGCGGTGCGCGGCTTGACGGTCATTTTCCATTTGTCGGGGATGATCGGCAGATCCGCCAGCACCCAACGCTTGTAGCGGGCGTCATAGGCGTCTGGCGGGGCGGTTTCCAGCAGGTGGCCGACGCACCAGGTTACCGTGACGTCCGTCCCCAGCCAGCAGCCGTCGCCTCGGCGCCGGGCACCGAGCACAGCCGCGATATCCTTGGCCTGGGAGGGTTTTTCACAGAGGTACAGCCGCATAACCACCATCGTCGATCATTGCCCGCAGAGGTGCACAGAATGGCCGGAGTCGGGCGCAGGAGCAACTTTTATCTGTATGGATATACAGATAAAAGATTGCCGGTGATGTCGTGGCAAACCGGGACAGGGTGTCGGGCTATCGAGAAATTGATTGGCGCCTTTCTGGTCGGCCATGTCAGGTTCACCGTGCCTTCCGGTTTCCGTGAAGGACGAGTGACAGGACGATCTCGCCAGAAGATCGCGTGGTCTGTCGGACACTGACTACTTTGAAACAAGGACGTACACCATGCTCCGAGTGAAATCCAAGGCCTACGACGAAGTCGACACGTTCAGCCATTTGTATGACCGTGGCGGCAATGCAACCGTCAACGGCAAACCGTCGTTCACCGCCGATCAGGCCGCTGATGAAATCCTGCGCAAGGGCCTGTCGTGGCAGGACAAGAACGCTGACGGCAAGATTGATCTCAGCTACAGCTTCCTGACCGGGAAACCGGCGAACTACAACCCGAAACTCGGCAACTTCAGCGAGTTCAGCGCGCTGCAAAAAGCCCAGGCGGTGTTGGCGATGCAATCGTGGTCGGACGTGGCCAATGTGACCTTCAGCGAAGGCAGCGGCGGCGACGGCCACATGACATTCGGCAACTACGACGTCAGCACCGGCGGCGCGGCGTTTGCCTACCTGCCGGGCGGCAGCAGTTATGACGGCCAGTCGTGGTATCTGATCAACGACCAATATCGGGTCAACGAGACGCCGGGCACCAACAACTACGGGCGCCAGACCCTGACCCACGAAATCGGTCACACCCTCGGCCTGTCGCACCCGGGCGCCTACAACGCCGGCAACGGCAACCCGACCTACAACGACGCCAAGTACGCCGAAGACACCCGTGGCTACAGCCTGATGAGCTACTGGAGCGAAGCCAACACCGACCAGAATTTCAGCAAGGACGGCAGCGGCGCCTATGCTTCGGCGCCGTTGCTGGACGACATCGTGGCGGTGCAGAAACTCTATGGCGCCAACCTGGACACCCGTGCCGGCGACACCGTTTACGGGTTTAATTCCAACGCCGAGCGGGATTTCTACAGCGCTACGTCGAACGCCTCGAAAGTGGTGTTTTCGGTGTGGGACGGGGGCGGCAACGATACCCTGGACTTCTCCGGTTTCAGCCAGAACCAGAAGATCAACCTCAATGAAGGTTCGTTCTCCGATGTCGGCGGGCTGGTAGGCAACGTGTCCATCGCCTACGGCGTGACGCTGGAGAACGCCATCGGCGGTTCGGGAAATGATCTGCTGATCGGCAACGCAGCGGCCAACGATCTGGTGGGCGGGGCGGGCAACGACATCCTCTACGGCGGTGGCGGCGGTGATTCGCTGTGGGGTGGCGAGGGCGCCGACACCTTCGTGTTCGGTGCGGCCAGCGATTCGACCATGACCGCGCCGGACTGGATCATGGATTTCACCAGCGGCCTGGACAAGATCGACCTGTCGGGCATCGCCGGCTTCGCCAATGGCTCGGCGACGCTGAATTTTGTCAGCGGCTTCACCGGGCACGCGGGCGACGCGATCCTTACCTACTTCGAGCAGACCCATCAGACCAGCCTGATGATCGATCTGACCGGACAGGGTTCGGTGGACTTCGCCGTGGGCGTGGTCGGGCAGGCGGTGGCGACTGATATTGTTGCGTGATGCCCGCTAGAGCGGCCCTCTCCCTTTGGGAGAGGGCTGGGCGGCGTTCCGATGAGGGGCTTTGGAAGTTGGAGTCAACCGTTCAGCCGCGAACCCGGCGCAATCGCAGCCCATGAGTTATACCTGAACCGGTCTCTTTGCCGTATTCAGGAGAAACCGATGAAACGCCCAGGCCCAAGTCCCGTCATCGCCCTCGAAGAACTCTCAGGTTGCCTGCTGGTGAAATTCCACGGCATCCAGGTCGCGGCATCCTCCCATGCGCTGATCCTCAACGAAGCCAACTACCCCCCGGTGTACTACGTCCCGCGCGAAGACATCGACGAAAAATACTTCGCCCGCACCGACCACACCAGCTACTGCCCGTACAAGGGCGACGCCAATTACTTCACCTTGCAGGTGCCGGGGCACGAGAGTGCGAATGCGGTGTGGACCTACGAACACCCGAAAGTCTCGGTCGCGGCGATTCGCGACTACGTGGCGTTTTATCCGGATCAGGTGAAGTTCGAGGTGATCAAGGACTGACGGCAGCGATACGACATTGAGGCGAGGGTGTCAGCCACCTCGCCTCAACGGTGTTCAGCGGATCTCAGTTCTTGTCCAGATCGATATTCTTCGTCTCCCGCAGACAAATCATCCCCACCACCAGGCTCACGCCGGTAATCAAGACCGGATACCACAAGCCGTAAAAAATATCCCCGGTGTATACCACCAGCGCGAACGATACGGTTGGCAGGAAGCCGCCGAACCAGCCGTTGCCGATGTGGTAGGGCAGGGACATCGAGGTGTAGCGGATGCGGGTCGGGAACAGTTCGACCATCAGCGCCGCGAGCGGGCCGTAGCACATGGCCGAGATGACGATCAGCGCGACGATGAGGGCGACGATCATCGGTTTGTTGATCTGCTGCATGTCGGCCTGTTGCGGGTAGCCGGCCAGGGTGATGGCGCCGCGCAGGGCGGCTTCGTCGAAGCCGTCGAGTTTCACGTCGCCGACGCTTACCTGTACGGCGCTGCCGGCCGGGGCGGCGGCGCTTTCGTAGGGCAGGCCCTGCTTGACCAGGAAGGTTTTGACCTTGTCGCACGGGCTGTCGAATTTGGCCTTGCCCACCGGATCGAATTGAAAGGTGCAGGTGGCCGGGTCAGCCATTACGGTGATCGGCGCCTGGCGGCTGGCCTGGTCAATCGCAGGGTTGGCGTAGTGGGCCAGGGATTTGAAGATCGGGAAGTACAGCGCCGTCGCCAGCAGCAGGCCGAGCATCAGCACCGGTTTGCGCCCGACCTTGTCCGACAGCCAGCCGAAAATGATGAAGAACGGCGCGCCGATCACCACACTGATAATCAGCAGGCTGTTGGCCACCGCCGGGTCCATTTTCAGAAACTGCGTGAGGAAGAACAGCACATAAAACTGCGCGGCATAGAAGGTCACCGCTTGCCCGGCGTTGATGCTGAACAGCGCAATCAGCACCACTTTGAGGTTTTCCCATTTGCCGAAGGATTCGCGGATCGGCGCCTTGGAGGTCTTGCCTTCCTCTTTCATTTTCAGATACGCCGGCGACTCGTGCAGGCTCAGGCGAATCCAGGTGGAAATGCCCAGCAGCACGATCGACAGCAGGAACGGAATGCGCCAGCCCCAGACCTCGAACTGATCGCCGGTGAAGTAGCGGCAGGCGAGCACCACCAGCAGCGACAGCAGCAGGCCGAGGGTCGCGGTGGATTGAATCCAGCTGGTGTGGAAACCGCGTTTGCCGATCGGCGCGTGCTCCGCCACGTAAGTTGCGGCACCGCCGTATTCGCCACCGAGCGCCAGGCCCTGGAGCATGCGCAACAGCACCAGAATGATCGGCGCGGCGATGCCGATGCTGGCGTAGGTCGGCAGCAGGCCCACGGCGAAAGTCGCCACGCCCATCAGGATGATCGTGGCGAGGAAGGTGTATTTGCGCCCGATCATGTCCCCCAGTCGCCCGAACACCAGCGCACCGAACGGCCGCACGATGAACCCCGCCGCGAACGCCATCAGCGCGAAAATGAACGCCGTGGTGTCGTTGACCCCGGCGAAAAACTGCTTGCTGATCACCGCCGCGAGGGCGCCGTAGAGGAAGAAGTCATACCACTCGAACACCGTCCCCAGGGACGAGGCGAAGATGACTTTGCGCGTATCGGGGCTGGCGTCCGCGCTGAGCGTGGCGGCCATGGGCTGAGCATGTTCTGACATATCGGTATCCCTCACAGTGATTGTTTTTGTTGTTCCACTGGTGTTGCGTTTCCGGGTGATGCGCGATGTCCGTGAAGCTGATGCAGGGTTTTTCGGTTTCTACAGGGTATGGGCCAGTTCCTGTTTCGCCGTGATGGTTCTTGTGTCCGGGTTGAGGATCAGTTGCGCCGCTTTTTCGGCAATCATCAGCGTAGGCGAACAGGTGTTGCCCGAGGTGATGCGCGGCATGATCGAGGCATCGGCGATCCGCAAACCGGGCACGCCATGCACGCGTAGTTGCGCATCGACCACCGCCTCGGCGTCGTTGCCCATGCGGCAGGTGCCGACCGGATGGAAAATCGTCGTGCCGATCTTCGCCGCTGCTTCGTGCAGTTGCTCTTCGCTTTGCAGGCTGGTGCCGGGCAGGTACTCCACCGGTTTGAACGCTTGCAGGGCCGGGGCGCTGACGATGCGTCGGGTCAGGCGGATCGCGTCGGCGGCCACGCGCAGGTCTTCGGGATGACTCAGATAATTGGGTTGAATCAGTGGCGCGGCCTGCGGATCAGCGGAGCGAATCTCCACCCGGCCACGGCTCTGCGGACGCAAATCGCAGACCGACGCGGTGAACGCCGGAAAGCTGTGCAACGGCTCGCCAAAGCGCTCCAGCGACAACGGCTGGACGTGATATTCAAGATTGGCCGACGTCTGTTCCGGCCCCGAGCGGGCGAACGCGCCCAACTGACTCGGCGCCATCGACAGCGGCCCGCTGCGGTCATACAGATAGCGCAGGCCCATGCCCATCTTGCCCCACACACTGCCGGCGATCTGGTTCAGGGTGCGGGCGTTTTCCAGTTGATAGATCAGACGCAGTTGCAGGTGATCCTGCAGATTGCCGCCGACCCCCGGCAGCTCATGGCTGACACCGATGCCGAGGCGCTCCAGCAACGGACGCGGGCCAATTCCGGAACGCTGCAAAATGCTCGGCGAACCCACGGACCCCGCGCACAACACGATCTCCTTGCGCGCCTTGAAGCGCTTCAGCTGACCCTGGCAACGCGCGCTGACCGCCGCTGCGCGACCGTTGTCGAACAGCACGCGATCCACTTCGACGTCGGTCAGCACCGTCAGATTGGCCCGGTCGCGAATCGGCTTCAAAAAAGCCTTCGCTGCGTTCCAGCGCACACCGGCCTTCTGGTTGACCTGAAAGTAGCCGCAACCTTCGTTATCGCCCTGATTGAAGTCATCGATGCTGGCAATGCCGCTCTGTTCGGCGGCGCTGCGGAAGGCGTCGAGAATCGGCCATGACAGGCGCTGACGCTCAACCCGCCACTCACCCTGGTCACCGTGAAATTCGGCGGCACCGGCAAAGTGGTTTTCGCTCTTGATGAACAGCGGCAGCACGTCGTTCCAGGCCCAGCCCGGATTGCCCTCGGCCGCCCAGCCGTCGTAGTCGTTGGCCTGGCCGCGCATGTAGATCATGCCGTTGATCGAGGAACAGCCGCCGAGCACCTTGCCGCGTGGATAGCTCAGGCTGCGGCCGTTGAGGCCCGGTTGTTCTTCGGTCTTGAAGCACCAGTCGGTGCGCGGGTTGCCGATGCAGAACAGGTAACCCACGGGGATGTGAATCCACGGATAGTTGTCGCGCCCGCCGGCCTCGAGCAACAGCACGCGCTGTTGCGGGTCCGCCGACAGTCGATTGGCCAGCAAACACCCGGCCGGCCCGGCGCCGACCACGATGTAGTCGTATTCATCAAGGGAAGTCTGCATTCCCTGACCTCGCTTCTTGTTTTTGTTGAGGGTCATCCTAGTTGTTAGCTTTCGTTAAAAGAATGTTAGTTTTTGCGCAGCCGCTGTGCGTTTTCAAACAGCGTTCGTTGACGATAGCCGACAAGGACAAGCGATGTTCGACTGGAATGACCTGCGGTTCTTTCTCGAGTTGCAGCGCAGCGGCCGATTGCTCACCGCCGCGCGCCGGCTCAACACCACCCACGCCACCGTGGCGCGGCATATCGAAGCCATCGAAAAGAGCCTCGGCACCGCGCTGTTCGTGCAGCACGCCCAGGGCTACGAAATGACCCCGGCGGGGGAGGCGCTGCTCAAGCACGCCGAGGCCATGGAAAACGTCGCGCTGCTGGCCCAGGAAGAAATCACCCAATCCACCGCGCCGCTGGGCAAGATCCGCGTCGGCGTCACCGAAGGCCTCGGTGTGATGTTCCTCGCCAGCCGCATGATCGGCCTGTTCGAGCGCTATCCAGGGCTGGAAGTGGAACTGGTGGCGGTGCCGCGCTTCGTCAGCATCCTCAACCGTGAGGCGGAAATCAGCATCCACCTCGAACGCCCGGCGGCCGACATGCTCGTCACCCGCAAACTCACCGACTATCGCCTCGCGCTCTACGCCAGCCAGGCCTACCTCGACCACGCGCCGCCGCTGCGCAGCCGCGAAGACCTCGGCCGTCACGCCTGGATCGGCTACGTCGACGACCTGCTGTTCAGCCAGGAACTGATGTTCCTCAACAGCTTCTGCCGCAACCCGCGCGTGGTCTTCCACAGCACCAGCGTCATCGCCCAGCAGCAGGCCGCACGCTCGGGATTGGGGATTGCGGTGCTGCCTTGTTACATGGCGGCTGGCGATCCTGATCTGGTGCCTTTATTGCCGGAGGAGGGCATCGAACGCAGTTACTGGATCAGCACGCGGCGTGAGCTGCACAAGTCGGTACGGCTGCGGGTGGTCTGGGATTATGTGGTGGGGTTGTGCGAGGCGGAGCGCCGTTTGCTGCTTGGCTGATCCCAGCCTCTTTGGGGGCAACGCTTGGCCTTCGCCAGCAAGCCCACTCTCACTCTCACAGGATTCATCGCAGGCTCATTTTTTCTCGATAGCGGCCGATGATGTTCGAACGATTTCCACGGATGCACTTCATGAACAAGGTTGTTGCCGTACTTTCGCTCACCGCCCTCATTGCGGGTTGCAAACCCTTCGGCGGACCCAACCCGATTGCCGTTGAATACCCGATCTTCCATTGCTTTCCTTATCTGGAACGGACATCGCTCAGCGAGCTTGAGCTCGACGACCTTCGTTATTACGCCAGGCGCGACAACGGCTGCAAAATGGTCCTCGGCAAAATCTACGAGTTTGGCCGCGCCGTGCCGCAGGACATCCCCCGCGCCAAAGACATTTATCTGTCCGTCGCCGAGGACGACCCTCAAGCCTACGGCCGCCTGGGCGTCATGGCGGAAGAAGGTATTGGCGGGCCGGTGGATCTCGTGGCGGCCAGAGATTTTTATCAGCGTGCCGTTGCCAAACCCGGCAATACCGACATCGAACTCAAACTGGCGCAGTACCTGGAGGAGGGCAAGGGCGGGCCGCAGGATCTCCAGGGCGCGCTGACCCATTACTTCAACGCCAGCACTGCCGGCGGCGAAACCCCCTGGAAAGGCCTCGAACGACTGCGCGACAAGGGCGTCGTCATGACCATCGAGCAGCAACAGCGCTATAACAATGTGTTTGTCAGCAGGGTGAAGGTTGGCCTCAGGTTAAAGATGAAGGGCATTGAGAAAGCCTTCGAAAAGATCATCACACCGGCTACCGCCGGGAAAACGATCCAGGTACAGCTGGAATACAGCCCCGGTTCGCTGGTGCCGGCGATTTCTCTGCGGGAAAGTTCAGGCAATAAAGATTTCGACCAGCAAGCGCTGCAGGGCTTCAGCGATTACCTATTCCCCGGCGTTCCAATCCTGCCACCGGAGCAGAAAACCTATCAGGCCATCGCGATGGTCAGGACCGACGGCAAGACCCCGATGCAGCGCTTCAGAGACGAAAGGGCGGCGGCCAAAAACAACTGAGTTGTTGAACGCCAGGTGTGACTGGCCGGTGTGGCAGCGTGGAAACCGGAATAGCACTTGGCGACTTCCAAACCGTAGTTCAAGGATCGATCGATGCCCATCAGCTTTCATAAAATGCACGCCAATGGCGATGACTTCATCGTGGTGGATGCGCGAAATACCACCAGTCCAGTCACCTCTGAACTGGCTCGGCGAATGGGCGATCGCCACCTGGGCATCGGCTTCAATCAAGTGGCGGTATTGCTTGATTGCGAGGACGCCGACGCGCGCCTGGTGTTCTGGAACGCCGATGGTTCGCCACTGGACGTGTGCGGCAGCGCCACTCGCGGCGCGGCGGACAGGCTGATGCGCGAGGCCAACCGGACGTCGGTCACCCTGCGCACCGCCCGTGGCCTGCTGACCTGCGAGCGGACGTCAGCCGAGCGTATTTCCGTCTCCATGGGACAGCCGTTGTTCGGCTGGTCGGAGATTCCCCTGGCCCGGGAAATGGACACCACCGTGCTACCCCTGGCCGGCGTCCCCGCCGCCTGCAGCATGGGCAATCCCCATTGCACGTTTTTCGTCGACGACCTGAGCGCCATCGACATCGCCACCCTCGGCCCGACGCTGGAAACCAACCCGCTGTTTCCCCTCAAGACCAATGTGCATTTCGTCCAGATCATCGACCGCCAGCATATTCGGTTGCGCATCTGGGAACGCGGCGGCGGCATTCCGCTTGGCTCCGGCTCGTGCTGTTGTGGCGCGGCGGTCAACGGTATTCGACGTGGCTTACTCGACAATAGCGTTGAGGTCGAGTGCGATGGCGGAAGCGTGACGGTGCAGTGGGATGGGCGCGGATCGGTTGTGCTCAGTGGGCCGGTACAGGCCGTTTTCTCGGGAACCATCGCCGACAACTTATTGCGCGGCTGAGGCTGTGCAGGATGTCACCTCGACCACTTGGCGCGCAGCACTTGCCAGAGTTTGGCGCAACCAGGCATGCCCGGGGTCGCGGGCCTGACGTTCATGCCAGACCATTTGCACGGCGCGTGGCGGGGAGGGCCAAGGCAACTCAAACCCACGCAGATTTCCCGATTGCTCGAACAGCTTCGCCAGGGAGGCCGGCACGATCGCCGCCATGTCCGAACCTGCCAACAGGCTGGGGATGGCCAGAAAGTGCGGCTGAATCAGTTTGAAATTCGGTGATTGGCCAATCGAATCGAACGCCACCGTCAGTGTTTTCCGGTCGAACATTTCCATGCGTCGCGTCAACCCGCGCTCGGACAGCGAGCCGTCCTCCGAACCGCCAGTGGACACCGCCAACAACGGCAGCCCGGCCAGCGCCGCCAGTGTGATGTCGCTGCTCGCCAACGGGTGATCCGCGTTCACCACTAATTGATCCACCTCCTCGAACAACACCTGTTCGCGCAGCCGATGGGGCAGGCTGGAAAAGCAACCCAGCGCAATATCCACCCGACCCACGTCGATCTGCGCGGTCAAGTCGATCCGGCTGGCGGGCACCACGGTGATACTGGCCTGCGGCGCATCGCGTGACACCGCGCGCAGAACATGCGGCAACACCACCGCTGTCAGATGGTCGGTGGCGGCAATGCAGAACTGCCGGTCGGTGACGCCGGGGTCGAACTCACTCAGCCCCACCGCGCGCTCAATAGCCATCAACGCATCGCGCACCAGCGGCGCCATCTCCAGCGCTCGCACCGTCGGCTCCATGCCGGTGACCGTGCGCACAAACAACTCGTCATTGAGCAACGAGCGAAGGCGCGACAGCGCATGACTCACCGCTGACGGGCTCAGATTGATCGCCTCACCGGCTCGCAACACATTGCGCTCGCGGATCACCGCGTCGAACACCCGCAGCAGATTCAAATCCAGATTTCTCATCGCCATCCCCGATTCTTGACCCCGCATGCACGCCATGCATTTTCAATGTGCCGATATTGCACTTCCGGAGGTCCGATCGGGAACGCAAAAATCACCTCACGTCATTCACATCGAAATGCCTGAGGTGATACATGCGCAACGAGCGCGAAACACTGATAGAGAAAACCGTCGCTTTCCTTGCCACGATCAAAGACAGGACCCCCGGGCCGGACATGGAAAACTGGCTCAATACCCATCACGGCCCCGGCACACCGCTGTACGAAGACTTGGCCCGACTCATCAAGTCCGGTGTTGCCAACGGTTGGGCCGCCGACCAGCAAATCAGCGGCCCGCATTACCGCCGAAGCCGCTTGATGGAGCCAAGCGAGCAAAACCATTTCTTCAGCCTGACTACCGTCTACATCGACCCGCGCGAAGGCAGTCGTACGCCCGAACACACCTTTCGCGGTGACTACCACCTGCACCCCTATGGTGAATTCAACCTCGTTGTTCCGCTGGAACCCGACGCCGCGCTGATGGGGCCACAGGGCTGGTGCCATGCTGGCTGGACCGCCCCGGCGCCGGGTAGCCACCACTATCCCGAGGTCAGGGGAGGGGCGTTGATTGCGTTTTTCTTTCTGCCGTCGGGGCGGATTTCCTACGACATTGAAGCGCCGAAATAGATCATCTGCCCGACGCCAATTTCCTTTCGTGGGAGTGGGCTTGCCCACGAAGACGTCCGTTCCTTCACCACATCACGCCAAGGGTGAAAACGATAGGTTATTGAGAAATAAGTTCATCCTGCGGCTCATAAAAAAATAGTCATTTCCAGCAGAAACTTAGTTTCAGGTGCCCAGTCTGTATGAATAATGGCAGGCTGCCACCCTCTAGGTAGGCAGTAGGTTAAGTTTTAGTATGTTTGTTATTGAATAAGGAGCGCTATCCACTCAATTTTCATTTTTGTTGCGTGCCAACACCTTCGATCACTTGGGTGTGGTCGAGTGGTTTAATGATTTTTCAGTGATTGAGTTTTCTCAGGGATTTTTCATGAAAATTAAGGTTGCTTTGTTGGGTTCGCTTTTATTCATTGCGCCTGTATATCAAGCCTTGGCGGATAGCTGCAGCGCCAATCCCTACGGTGGCCAGAACTGCAGCTATGACGATGGAACAACATCGACCAGCAGCAAGAACATTTATGGCGGAGTAGACACCCGCTACAGTAACGGTCTCACTTCGCAAAGCAGTGCCAATCCTTATGGCGGCTATGACACCCGGTACAACAATGGAACCACCTCGACCAGCAGCAGGAATATTTATGGCGGGGAGAATACCAGTTACAGCGATGGTCGTACGTCGCAAAGTAGTGCAAATCCCTATGGTGGATATAACACGACTTACAGTAATAGGAACTCATCGCAGAGTAGTGCAAATATTTATGGTGGGTTAGATACAAGGAATTAGAGTCGCTAGAATTCCTTGGAAACGAGAAATGGCCTCGATTGGTAACAGTTGAGGCTGTTTTGTATTTGAAATGAAAGTTTTGGTAAGGATTGTTGCTCTACCTGTTCGGGATCGGATTTTATTAAAATGTTTATTGTTGTTTAAATTCCGCCATGTTTTGAAGTCATAGGCTACAACGCCTTGCGCCATCGCCTACGACTGCGCCAGAATCCGCCGGCTTGTGCGTCTAGAGCACGGGTTTTATCGTTTCCGGGTCACTGAAAAACAGTGATCGGGTTTGGTAGCCCGTCATAACTAGTCGCATAGCGCATCGTTCGCAGGCCTGGTCAGGTCTGTGCTTAATGGTGGCCATGCGCAGGGCACCCTCGGGTGCGCCGGGTTCCTAGTTACCGGTCTACCAACCCGCGTATTGGCCGCCACCCTCGTTTGGTAGCGAGAGTGAAGGCTCCTTTTGACCAATTAGGAGTTTCACCATGAAAAAACCAACGCCGAATCCGCCTGAGGTCGACGAAACGTCCCCCTACGAATCTGCTGGCTCCAAGACATTTCACGAAGCCGCAGAACGCGCCCTCGATCACTACCTCATCCGGCCATCATTGTTCGCGCCCGCCGTCCAGGAGCCGGAACCCATGTACCTCGCCAACCCGAAATACAACACCGAATCCCTGCTCGCCAACGCCAGCGAAACCCTCGGTTCAGCCACCGAAATGCTCAACAACTTCGCCGCCACGCTCGACACTTCGCACCGCAAAACGGCCCTGGGCATTGCGCAGGTCGTGATGGTCGCGGAACTCGCCGTGAATCAGGCGCTGGACCACGTGGAGATAAACGACTAACCCACTCCGAAGGGTGACAAGCGCAGCCCAGCGTCACCAATGCTGGCAGAGGGCTACGCCTTGCGCCACATGGCCCCGACTGTCACCCTTCGGCCCGTTGTTCAAGGATCAGAACAGAGGAATCAAGGATTGAGTGGCTACGTACCCAACCCGCCGAAAAACCATCGCTACGCCGAAGCCAAACCCGTCGACATCCACGCCCAACGCTGGGCTGAATACGAAAAACACGGAAAAGAACCGGCCCTCACCCCCGAAAAAACCGGCATCGCCCTGCGCATCGGCGTCTTCTTCGATGGCACCGGTAACAACGCCAACAACGCGGCTGCCGGGTTGCTGTGCGGCGCGCATCATCCGATTGCACCGAATGACATCGATGCCAGCTGCAAGCCGTATATGAGTGATCCGGATAGTAGTTATGGGAACGATGTCAGTAATGTGAAGAAGCTGAGTGATCTGTATGAGTCTTCCAAAATTGCGGAAGGCGACGGGTCGCAAAAACAGGCATTCGGTATGGTGTATGTCGAAGGTATCGGCACCCGATCCGGTGAAGGAGACAGCACCTTGGGGATGGGCACCGGGCGAGGTGAAACGGGTGTTGCTGGACGCGTTCAGTCCTCCTTCGCGTTGATTGAACAGCGTATCAATGAAGTACTCGAAAAAAATCCAGACAGTGAAATTGTCTCCTTGACCTTCGACACTTTCGGATTCAGTCGCGGCGCCGCAGCTGCTCGACATTTTGCCAATGAGGTCGTGCGCACCAAGCAAGGCCCCTTGCGCAATATTCTTCGCAGTAATTCAGACCTTTTCAGTCCGACTTTCGACGATCAATACCAGCGCGACATCAACATGGGCTTTATTGGCTTGTTTGACACTGTGCCCTCGATTGCCGGCTGGTCCAACTTGGGTAACATCAAAAGCCCCGTTGCGACAGGTATCAAGCTCTATCTGGATCGACGCTTTTTTACTGATGTCATCCAACTGGTGGCGCGGGATGAATGCAGAGGCAATTTCGCCCTCAGTCGGGTGTCGCCAGATCATCAGGAAATCGTCCTGCCGGGTGTTCATTCTGATATCGGTGGGGGGTATCTCAAGGAGGCTGAAGAATGCGTGCTCATCAGTCCGATGCAAACGCTTGTGGTATCTCTCAACACGGATGTCGTCTCTACTTCGATTTACCAAGATGCCGTGACTTTAAGAAATCAATGGTTAGCCAAAGGTTGGCCCTCTGAAATGCTGGAAATCGTCACGCCGCCAGCACTGCTGATGCCGAACAGTCCACAGGATCGATTTAGTCCGCGTGTAAAACGTGTCTATGCCGCCGTGCAACTCAAGCGCCCGGTGAGTGGAATGTTATCGAGGGTTTGCCTACGTGTGATGCATCAGCAGGCGAAGGCCAAAGGCGTTCGTTTCAACGACATCCCCGCGAGTGCTGCATTTGCAATTCCTGATGAATTACAGGCTATGAGCGATCGGTTCATCGCTGGCGACTACAGCACCACACCGCAAGAGGAGCGAATCCTCAAACTCAAGTACATTCATACATCCGCCAATTGGAACCATCCTCTTGGCCGAAGGGATGGAAGTGGCCTGACTGCGGTTTACATCAACGCCCCAACGCCAGATGCAATACGAGTGAAACACCCGCACGTACCTGATTGGACGCTTTGGTAATGAGATTATTTGCTTTCCTGCTAGGCGCAGTGTTGGTAGCCGGTTGCCATGCTGATCCTCTATCCGCAAAGAACGACCCGAAGTCTCCATGGTGGGAACTCGGCTTTACCGAACCCTACTACATGAAAGTGTGGGTGGAGGACTCCGCTGTGGAAGACATAAACGGGAAAACTTTCTTCCACACGGGCGGGGGATCCGCATCAGGCGGGCAACCGGAAGATGGAACGGAGTCCGCTCGAGGTTGGGACGGCGTGGGGGCGTCCGCAAAAGCTGTGGTAGGTGCCGATCTACCCAAGCGAATCTTTGTTCGCTGGCAATCCATCGTGGAGTCTCAGACCTATCGAGCGTGGGTGGATATCCCAGAAGAGGCCAGACAACTGATGCTGACTTCGGTCAATCAGCGATGCCCGAAAACGCCAAATAAAAGGGCCACCTACATTTCCTCGGTTTATCTGGGTTTGGCTCCTGGTGGCGTTGTCCAAATCTGGGTCAGAGACTACTGCCACCACCCCGTCAAAGTTGCCCGAGCCCAAGCGGAGATTGAACCCTTGGGTCCTGATCAAGGTGAGAATGAAGGGCGCTATGCCTATCCTGTGAGTGAAAAGTCCAAGCGCTATATCGAGAAATTCGGCATTCCTTACGGGAGTTGGTGAGCTTGATGCCTCCAAGACTGATGGGCGGCGTCAGTTGGCTATAGTTTCCATTTTTGAGGGGGCGCTTTCGGCCAGAGGCGGCCACTCCAAGCTTCTACGAAACTAGGGGCGACTTGCAGGACGAGAGCGTATGCAACTGACAGTTAGCGGTTACTGGATTTTAGGAATGGGAATACGCTTTGAGGTTGAATATCCTGCCCTTGAAGCCGTATTGGTCAACGAGCGGGTGCTGGTGACGTTTGATTGGATGGCCTTCGATAGGAATGCTCCGGCGCAGAATTTTTTTTGCTACGACTCGTCAGGCAATCTACTTTGGCGAGCGCCAGGTATTGGCATGGGGGCCGTGGATGCCTATACCGGTGTAACGAACGAGGCGCCTCTTTGGGTAGGAAATTTTTCTGGATTCGACTGCCGAATAGATGAAACATCTGGCCGAGTTCTGGAAACTCGCTTCACGAAATAATCACCGCCTGAATCGCCCCTTGTTTTGAAGATTCTGAGTGACTGCTTTAGCCGGTAGCTGCAACTCCTGACCGTCCGCTTCCGGCCAGAAGCGACCTCCCGTGAAACGGCAATTCTGGCCAGTGACGCAAGCTAGCTCAGCATGGAACAATCGTTGTTAAAGCAAGGAAATACTAGGTTACAGCGATTGTTCTACTATCAGACGCTGAGATGTGCATATTGCTTCCAGGGGGATATTTATTCGAAACTTTGACCACCTCAGCAGTTCTAGTGGCTTTTTCCAGAAATTTCAATGTAAGTTCGTGAAAACACAGACGCTGCATATGCTGAGCGTATAAATGATTTTACATACAAGGAGCTGCAAATGAACCTTATTATTCCGCCATATGAAAATACCGTCACAACAGGCTTCGGCAAAGACCTATTCAACAGAAAGCCTTTTGCACAATCACTCACCAATCTAGTTCGTAAAACAAATGACCCTCTAGTGATCAGTCTCAACGGTCATTGGGGGGAGGGTAAAACATCCTTTGTTAGAGCTTGGCAAACGCTATTAGATGAGAGCAATGTACCTAATATTTACATTGATGCATTCGCGTCAGATTACGTAGACGATGCTTTTATGGTTGTAGCTGGCGCGATCACTGATTATGTGCAGCAAAAAATACCAAAAGACAAAACTGAGGTTTTTTTAAACAAGGCAAAACATGTAGGTGCACACCTTCTTTCCATAGGAACGAAAGTAGGTATCAGAGCCGCAACTGCTGGATTGATCAGCGGTGATGATTTTAAAGATTTAGACAAGGCGACTGAGGGGGCAGGCGTTGATGTCAGCAAGAGCGCAGAAGACTATATAAAGGCGAGGCTTATCAATCACAAAAGCGAATATGCATCGATAGTTAATTTCAAAAAATACCTTTCAACTATCCCAGCGCTATTAGAACAGAATAGTGATCACTCGCTAATAATCATCATTGACGAGCTAGACAGATGTCGTCCGTCATTCGCCGTTGAAATGCTTGAAAAAATCAAACATATGTTTTCTGTAAAAAATATTACATTTGTATTGGTAGTTAATAAAGTCCAGTTGCAAGAGTCTATCCGCGCGACTTATGGTGCGAATATAGATTCACATACATACTTGCAAAAATTCTTTACAATTGAAGCGGAGCTGCCTCTAAAAGGATACAGCGACAAAAGCACCGTATCTATATATTGCGAATTTTTAGCGGAAGCCCATGACGTCGCCCACAAAGATGATGTAAGCATTTTAATGGCTGCGTTGGGCGACCACCTAAATATGACTTTGAGGCAGATGGAAAGAGCTTTTAGTAACTATGTCATTACGTCTATGTCTGGCCGTATACCTAATGATGAGATCATTGGACTGTTCATTGCGCTCTGCGTTATTAAAGTAACACATCCCACGCTATTCTCCGAATTAAGCAAGGGGTAGTATCTTACTCGGAGGTATATGCCGCACTTAATTATGATGAGTCAGACGATAAGAGGTTTCCGCACGAGCTTCATTTCAGCTTGAGGTGGATAAAGGCCTTGTTAATGAGTGATGATGAATATTCAAAATTGCCGGAAGGTGACTTTTGCAAAGTGCTATTTTCTCGCAGCCACAGAGGGGATAGAAAAAAACACTTCATGCCGCGATAAATAAAATATCAATCTTCAATATCCCATAATTCATGAGTATTAACCTGTCGATATTGATTCAGTTTTGCGCCGAAAGATGCCTCTCATTGGTAGCGGCTTTCGACCAGAAAAGTTATTCCAGTTTGGGTTGCTCAGGCTCGATAGCCAGCATCGGAAGTGGGCGACGGCATACCTGAACCCATTCTCATTTACTCCGCGTGTCTTTTTTCAACTCATATGCTTGTCTCGTAGACCAATCGCTGCTCACATTCGCCATTGCCCGATGGGCGGGCAAATATTGCATTCGCATGCCGTGGTAATTTTTAATCGGATTTTAAGCTCCTCCAAGCCTCATAAGAGCTGACCTTCTATAACCCATATTTCAGAGAGTAAGTATGTCTAGCACATCGGAAGACCAAGAACACAAAAAACGAAAGCGTCCAGTTACCTGCTTTGACATGTGGGATCCCTGGCGAGAGTCAGTCATTGAGCAACATCGTTTTTATGTTGAGCAGGGAAAAAGTAAGCTGCTTTCTCAGTTTAGTAACATGGAGCAGGAAGCAAATGAGGCAGCAGAGCGCTGGCTGGAGAAACATTCTCAACATTTTGATCCTGAGCGAGACGATCCGGGAAATTTCGAAGAGGACGCTTACCATGAAGGAGTAGAGTATTATCGAATGCTGAGTGAACTGAAGGATCAAACTAGACTAAGCATCGTCGCTGGGATTTATCATGCTTGGGATAAGGAGTTACGCGGGTGGCTTCTGAAGGAAATTGAACATTGGCATAGAGGACCTACCGTTTCAGAAAAGGTATGGAAGGCAACATTCGATGAAATTGCCGAGCTTCTAATCAGTACAGAGCTCGCCAACCGTAATGCAGGATTTTTTCAAAAGCTGAGCGCTTGTCGATATGTAGTGAATGTGTATAAACATGGCGAAGGCCTTTCTTTGAAAAAAATAAAATCCAATCATCCTGAGTATTTAAGAATCCAGTCTGATAATGGAAGCACTCCCGATATGAGGTGGATAGATCATACCCACCTTTTGGTTACAGATAAGCAACTTGATGAGTTCTCCAGCGCGATTGTGGAGTTTTGGCGCACGATTCCCAATAGAGTCAGTAGCAAAACTCTTAACGTTCCGACGTGGTTTGAAAAGGCAATGGATAGTGACCACAAACTGATTCGTTCATAGTCTCCCTGACACATTCGAGTCCGGGGGTTGCTGGCCGTAGCGACCTACCAAGAAAAATAGCAAAGGGCCGAAAGCTGTCGTTCCTAATCGAAAGCTATCGGCCAGGAGCGGACGTTCAGGAACGACAGCGTCCGGACAAAAGCTGCCTCCCACACCTAGGTAGCTAGGGTGTTTGGTTGCTCCTGAGGACCATCTTGAAAATTAGGCACGAGTGAAAAGGTTTTGAATGGAGCGTCGCGGAGGCGTATCGCCACCACCAGGATTGCATCAGGACTCGCCGGACGTTACCTTCTTAGACCAAAGAGATATTTCGCCAAGGAGGAAATGTGGAATTCTCAATTCAAGTGGTGAAGAAGCCAGGTTTGGCGCCTTCCGAGCGTCGAAATACAGTGATACTGACTGAAAGCAACTGGGATGACTATTCTTTCAAAACCAGTTTTACTGCTGTGTATTTTGATCCAAATGGGAAGCAAACTGATCTTGGCACCATCAAAATTGGCTACAAAAATCAGCAGCACGGCTGGACGTCAGAAAAGCTATCTGTAAAGCTTCCCAGCTTAGAGGAGGGTTTTTTCTCATTAGGACAAGACGTAGACTTTTATAAGAAAGTACAAAGCGAATTATCCCAAGAATCAGCCTCGACTTTGTTGCACGCGCTCAACGATGTGATCGCCAACCCAAAACTGCTCAGCGAAGTGGAAGATGAGAAAGTATTCCGAGATTCATTAATGCGAAATGTAAGCTGGTCTGTTATACGCGATCAGTTTAAACGCGTTTTGGCGGGAATGCCCGAGCTAACAAGTTTTGACTTTACCTACAAATCTGATGGAGATGAAAGAAGAGCTGGAGTAACTCTGTCTTTTGAAGTGATACCGCAGTCCCTCCCTTCCACCAATATGCATGTACTCATTGGTAGAAATGGTGTAGGCAAGACAACTATACTCAATGACATGGTCGAGACCATCCTGAGCAATACTACTGGCAGGGATCATCACGGCCAGTTTTTAATAACGCATCCGTTTTGGGTTGCACCCATACCGTCGAATTATTTCAGCAGCGTTGTTTCAGTATCTTTTAGCGCTTTCGACCCTTTCCTTTTCCCTGCGGATCAACCTGACCGAAATAAAGGAGTAGCCTATTTTTATGTGGGCATGCAATCCTCAGCAGGAGATTCTGGCAAGCGCCCTCCGAAAACAACCGAAGAATTAACTTCAGACTTTATTAGCGGTCTAAAATCTTGCCTCAGCCAACCAACTAAGCAAAAGAGATGGCTGGCTGCAATAAAAAGGCTGGAGTCAGATAAAAATTTTGAAGATATGAATCTAGGGCGTCTAATTGAACTTTCTCCCGAGGAAGCGATTGTAAAGGCGCGCCTCCTTTTTAGCAGGATGAGTTCAGGTCACTCCATTGTTCTTCTTACACTTACCAAGCTTGTTGATACCGTGGAGGAAAAAACCCTTGTGCTAATGGACGAGCCAGAAAGCCATTTGCATCCTCCACTCCTATCTGCCTTTACAAGATCCGTGTCTGATTTACTTCAGGATCGAAACGGAGTTGCAATTATCGCGACTCATTCTCCCGTGGTAGTCCAAGAGGTCCCAAGATCGTGCGTATGGAAGCTTACACGACTGCGTGCAGAAGGCAGAGCGGACCGCCCTGATAGAGAAACCTTCGGAGAGAACGCAGGCATTCTTACCCGCGAAATATTTGGACTAGAAGTGTCTAAGTCTGGATATCACGAGGTTTTACAAGCTGCGGTAAATCGTGGCGGAACATTCGAAAGCATTTTAAATGATTACCAAGAGCAACTTGGATTTGAAGCGCAGGCGATTTTGCGAAAAATGGTAGCAAGTAGGAGCGAACCTTGAAAAGGTTAATTATTCCAGCCATTGATCCTATTGAGGTATTTGATACTTGCGTAGATAGTATCGATGACCCTGCCTTAGCTTCAAAATTTAAAGCGGCACGCAGTGAAATCATTAATCTTTTCTCGACATACACAGAAAAAGCAGAAAAATACGAACTTTATAAATTGCCGCTGAGTGCTCGAGCTAAGCCAGAACAGCAGGTGGTAGCTGGGCTTACCAAAAAAGAGCTTGTTTCCCTATACTCAAATCAATTGTTACAAAAAGGAAAAAGTGCGCGCAAGTATTACGATAAGATTATTATCTCTGCACCATTGGAGAAATGCCCGTTATGCGGTTTTGGGCAAGCGAGCACACTAGATCATTTCCTTTCTAAATCGAGATATCCGACCTATTCTGTTTTTCTTAGCAACTTAGTTCCCGCATGTTCAGACTGTAATAAGAGCAAGGGTGCTTCCGCAGTCACCGAAGCCAGCCAACAACCCCACCTTTACTTTGAAAGCTCTAAGCTCGAAGTTGATCCTTGGGTGTTTGCAGAGCTCATACAAACAACTCCTCCAAATATTCGCTACTATGTCTCTCCTCCCGCAGATTGGCCTGTAGAGTTGAAGTTGCGTGCGGAGAACCATTTCAACGACTTAAATCTTGCACGTAGATTTGGAATTGAGGCTGCGGCAGAGCTGTCTAATATGGTCGACATATTAGATGAAATTGGCACGCTCATGGATATAAAGCTACATCTTGTACGATATGCAAAGATAGAAAGAAGCAAAAGAACGAATGCTTGGAGAGCACCTATGTATGAAGCTCTGGCGGAAAGCGCTTGGTTTCAAGACGGGGGCTACAAGTTTTTTTTCAAATCTCCATTGATTGCGTAACCCGTACTTGGGCTCTAGAGGTGCTCTAAGCTCGACTCACACGGTGAGTGGCTAGCTTAGTTAGGTTTAGCCACCAATGTCGGACAGGAGCCAGCCAATGGTTTTAGCTCGCGAATCACCGCAATTGGCTGGTAACGGTCGCTTGAGAGTGTCCGCTTCTGGCCGAATGCGGACGGTCAGTAGCGACAGCTACCCACGCCAGATTTAGGACTAAGTCCGAGCTCTAGCTCACTTCTCGTCTTTAGGTTGGAGAGACTAATTTCGAAGAGGCGCGGCCGAGTAGTCCAAACTCGTCCTCATAGAGCTTGCCAAGCCAGTCGATGAATACGCGAACCCGTGGTGATAACTGGCGGTGATGCGGATAAAGCGCGGATAGAGTGAGGTCAGGACTCGGCCAGTCATTCAGCACCTCGACCAGTCGTCCATCCCGTAATTCGTCTTCGACATGGAAGCGCGGCAGCTGAATTAACCCGCAGCCGCGTAGCGCGCATATGACGTAGTTCTCGGCGTCATTGACCGACATCCAGCCATCAAGTGTGAATTCGCGAAGTTGACCTTCGATGAGAAGTTCCAGAGCGTAGTCCATGGTGCCGCTGCTGGAAAAGAACTTCACTACCTGATGTGCTGAGAGCTCATCAGGGTGGCGGGGAGTTCCGAAGTAGGCAAGATATTCCGGACTGGCACAAACTACCTGCGGCATAAACGCAAGCCGTCGCGCTACAAGGGAAGAGTCACGAGGACTGCCTGCGCGAATGACGCAATCCACTCCTTCACGAACCAGGTCGACCAGCCTGTCACCACTGCTGACCACTAGGTCGATGCCGGGATAACGCGCTCGGAAGTCGTCGATTCTCGGCAGAACGATTTTCGTCGCATGAGTGCCATGCATGTCCACACGCAGCGTACCGCGCGGGTTTGATGCGACGTGCAGCAGTGAGGACTCAGCATCGTCCAGTTCACTGAGCACATGCACGCACCGCTCATAGAACGCTTGGCCATCGAGAGTCGGGCGAACGCTGCGCGTGGTGCGGTCAAGCAATCGAGTACCCAGTCGGGACTCCAACTCCTTAATTGCATAGGTGGCTGTGGCACGAGGAATATCCAGTGCAGCCGCGGCCTGGCTGAAGCTGCTGAGTTCCACGATGCGGACAAATAATTGAAGCGAATCGAAGCGGTCCACTAGCTGATTGTTACGCTCAGTTGAATTCAGATGGCAATTTATCAGGATTTATCTCATTGGTGTGAACGATAAGAATGCGTCATATGGGCATGGAGCCCTTTTCCTATCTGGAGCAACCCATGAACGCAGATACACAAAAAACAGCAATTGTCACGGGAGCTTCCCGTGGCATTGGTCAAGCGATTGCCAAGCGCTTGGCGGCGGACGGCTTTGCTGTCGTCGTCAACTACTCAGGCAATGTGGCCAAGGCACAGGAAACCGTCGCTGCGATCGAATTGGCTGGCGGGAGGGCCATCGCTATCCAGGGCGATATCGGTAACCGGGATGATGTAGCCGAGCTTTTCTTCAGCGCGAAACTAGCTTTTGGTCAAATTGACGTGGTGGTCAACAGCGCAGGCGTCATGCCAATGGCTCTGATTGCCGACGGAAATTTGGACGACTTCGATAAGGTGATCGCCACCAATCTGCGCGGTGCCTTCTTGGTGCTGGCGCAGGCCGCTGCGAACGTCAGCAAAGGCGGCCGCATTATCGCCCTGTCCAGCAGTGTCATCGCCAAGTCGTTTCCGGCCTACGGTCCGTACATCGCCTCCAAAGCCGGAGTCGAAGGACTGGTACGCGTGCTCGCCAACGAGTTGCGAGGCCGTGACATCACCGTAAACGCTGTCGCGCCGGGGCCGGTCGATACGGAACTGTTCCTCAATGGCAAGAGCTATGAGCAAATCAATCACATCGCCAAGCTGGCACCACTGGAGAGGTTGGGCACACCCGACGACATCGCCAGAGTGGTGTCGTTCCTAGCTGGTCCTGACGGCGGCTGGGTCAACGCGCAGGTGCTGCGCGCAAACGGCGGCTTCGCCTGAACCTCTTGCTCATCAAGGAAATATTCTCATGAGCCAAGTCATCCTGGTTACTGGTGCTTCTAGTGGCTTCGGCGCAATGAGTGTCCGTGCGCTGGCCGACTCCGGTCATGTCGTCTACGCCAGCATGCGTGATACTAGCGGGCGAAACGCACCACAGGTGGAGGCTGTGAATGCCTACGCTACCGAGCACGGGGTGCATCTGCGCGCGCTCGAGTTGGACGTGCAGTCGCAACCCTCTGCCGAGGCGGCGATCGAGTGTGTCATCGCCGAACAGGGGCGCATCGACGTCCTCATGCACAACGCCGGGCACATGGTCTTTGGCTCTGCCGAAGCCTTCATGCCCGAGCAGTATGCGCAGCTCTACGATATCAACGTGCTGGGCACGCAGCGGGTCAACCGCGTCGCGTTACCGTATATGCGCAGACAGCGTCATGCATTGATGTTGTGGATCGGCAGCAGCAGTCATCGTGGCGGTACGCCTCCTTATTTGGCGCCTTACTTTGCCGCTAAAGCTGCGATGGATTCACTGGCAGTCAGCTATGCGGGTGAACTGGCACGCTGGGGGATCGAGACCAGCATCGTCGTTCCTGGAGCATTCACCCAAGGCACCAACCATTTCATCCACGCCGGCAAGCCGGCCGACGCTGCGCGTCAGGCAGAGTACGACAACGGCCCCACCCGTGGCTTGGCCGATGAGGCACTGAAGAGCCTCGCTGCCTGCGAGCCGCAGGACGCCGATCCGACCAGCGTCGCACGAGCAATCGTCGATGTGGTCAACGCGCCCTTCGGTCATCGCCCGTTCCGTGTGCATGTCGATCCGTCCAACGACGGCTGTGCGGTCGTCGCCGCAGTCGCCGACCGCATCCGTGCTGAATTCCTTCGGCGCATTCAACTAGGCGATCTCTTGTCGCCGCACATCAACTAAGGAGAACCACTATGCCTTTTGCAAACTACAAATTCCCAGAGGGAATCCTCGATCACGCCCGCAAGGAAGAAATCATCCATCGCACCACGGCAATGTTCGTCGAGTATTTCGGCGAGGGAGTGCGTCCCTACTCGATGGTGCTTGTCGAGGAGGTCGCCGACGGAGGCTGGGGGCGAGCGGATGAAACCCTGACTCTGGAAAAGATGGGGCTACCGCCGAAATCGGAATAACCGTCGGCTAGGATGCGCACCGATCGAGCGGGGTCTTTACGTTCGGGAGGTGCGCAGACTTTCCTCTGACCCGTATAGGGTATCTGCCATGTCCTCCACTCTCTCTTCAGCCAGGCGCCTCTGGCTAAACACAGCCAAAGCAATCCTTTCCGCAGGCCTAGTATTACCCTGCATAGGCGCTTTTGCGCAGCCAGCATCAGCCCTTGATGCCCAATCGGCCGATGCACTCGTGACCAAATTTTACGAGGCATTGACTGCCTCTAGGGCGGACGCAATTGCCCCATTGCTCGGTCAGGTGACAAGTCAGAACTGGATCAACTGTGGAACAAACGAAACTTGCCAGAGGAGGGGCGAGGTCATTCAACGCTGGACAGGGCGTATAGCGGTTGTCCCTGACTACCACTGGGCAAAGAAAGAGGTCATCACGACCGGCTCCCGGATCGTAGTGCGAGGAGAAGGCTCCGGAACCCCAGTGGCAATGTTTCTTGGCAAGGAGCCAAAGGGCCGCTCCTTTCATGTAATGACGATCGATATTCACGATATCGATCACGGAAGAATTGTTCGTTCTTATCACCTTGAAGACTGGATTAGCGCTGCTCGACAGTTGTCCGATTAAGTCGAAATAAAGTAGAGGCTTTAATGACTGAGAAAAATATGCATCACTACCGGGTCACCATCGAGAGCCTTGACGAGACACAGAACGGTGGTAGTTCGATGCCGGTGCTAGCTTTCGATGTGCGGCACCATGACGACATCCTTGGAATTGCCGAACGCGTTCGGTCTGGAACCGCGTTCTCGGTGAGCGACGCAAACTCCCTCGCCGTCGGTCTGAAGTTGTTTACCGGAGTCATGTTGGCTCATCGACAGGATCCGCTGTTCTCGGGAATCCAACCTGCGATGCGCGCATTTATCGGAAATCTGAAGTCACGCATTTCTGCGACAACTTCTGCCAAACAGCAGGGTCAATAATGGAGCAAAAGTCCCACTTAATACGTCAAACTTCTTCATTGCGGGCGTATCTCGTGAAGTTCGAACTGCCAGCATACACGCTACTTCGTATAGCATTTGGCCTCATCCTGCTTACTCACGGATTGCCCAAAGCCCTCGGCGAGTCACACGGATCTATGGACGACCCGATGGCAGCGTCGATCAACCTCATTCGGAACGTGCTCGGGCTGCCGTTTGCTCTCCAGCTCGCTTGGCTGGTAATGCTGCTTGAAACCGTAGGATCGTTGTTTCTTACGTTGGGGTTCTATACCCGTGCTGTAGGGCTGCTCTTTTGCGTCGAGATGATCATAATCAGCGTCGCCCTTGGGCCGACATGGCCTTGGATAGACCGCGGTATCGAGTACCCCGTTCTCATGGGCTTTCTTTCGCTCTACATTTTTTTTCGCGGTGGAGATGTTTATTCCTTGGACGGTCGCTTTTGGCCGCAACGCGAGAAACCATAACAAGCCGCTTTGTGGAGCACTCGCACATACTGTAGCCACACATCGAGGTGCCCTGGTATCTCCGTTGTCGTTACGTTAATCCGGTTGCAAGACTCGCTCCAGCGGAACTAGTGGCGAATACTAAGCGCTGAAGCGTGCGGACGCTGCATAAGGAGGGACTTAAGGCCCAATTCTGTTGCGCAGATACAAATCTGATCTGCAAACCGATTGAGGCGAGAAAAAACTCGGCGTGCTACCCAAGATGCTCAACTTCATAGACGTGAGGGGCCAAACGTCCGGTATTTACCCGGCGGTCATAGCGTCAATAGCCACTCCAAATAGGTTCGTGCCCGTCGATCGGCGAGACTATCTAGCAGCAAGATCAGGCCAGCCTGCGTCGCCAATTCGAATCCTGCGCCTTGCCAGGAACTGCCGCGCGTGGTGAACATGAACAACGCTAATCCCACTCCGAGGAAAGCGATCTCGATCCGCAGGCTAATGGCATCTTTTAAGGACAGCCCGCATCCGTGGCAATTCCTCTCCGAAGATGCGTTTGTGCTCCTTGGTGACGATGTGTTGTACGTGCTGGAGGTCATTTGGGCTACGCCACCAGTACGTGACGCCGACGCTGATCTGGATCAGCGCCATCATTGCCAAAGACCATGCCGCGCCACGCCAAAATGAACCATGTTGCCAACACCAGACCGCCAAGGCGAGGGCTACGATACCAACGATAACGAACAGCAGGCCTCCCGTCCGTTCTGCTTTGAAGTACGTCTCGATCATGCTCAACTCCAACAGGCTGCCCGCCGTGCAGCGCAACAAACTTCCCGTGGTTCACGAATCAAATCGTGATCAGACATCTGACGAAGGCGCTATTCGAAGTGCGCAGGCTACTATTCATGCCAAATCATCGCCTTACCGTCCATGAGGGGCGTCACATCCAGGAGGTGTCCCGCCTCCATGAATGCTAGGAAGTTAAGTGCAACTCCTCGCCAAAGAAACCAATCGCATGCCCATTCGTATTACCAATGTTGGAGACTACCGACAAAATTCGGCGCGACTTATGCTTCACACCGATGCGGGTTTTAACTTTCAGATCAGAACATAGATAGAATATTGTCTATCCACTATTCCTAATTTGGCTGCTTCCGGCGACCGTTCGGTCGCCGGAAGCGTTCTGGGCATGAGATTTATTCGCCGTGAGGCAGAAACACGCCACGGAACCGCATCTTCCCGGAGGACAGGCGGTCGTAAGCTTCCGTTGCCTGGTCAAGCGAGAAGGTTTCGACGATGGGCTTGACCTTACCCTTCGCGGCCAAGTCGAGAATTTCGGCGAGGTAATGCTGTCCTCCATGCGTGGAGCCAACCACCCGTTGGCGCATCATATGGAATGGTTTGCCGTCGGACGGAATCGCGAACGGCTTGCTGAAGTCAAGCCCGCAAAGGACGATGCGACCGTCAGTATTGACTCCCGCGAGTGACTTCTCGGCGGTTTCGAAATCGTTGGTGGTGATCAGCAGCACGTCGGCACCACCGACTGCCAAAAGCTCCTCCGCATTGGTGACGACGTGGTCGGCACCCAAGTCGGTCGCAAGCTTGTGTTTGTCTGGGGAATGCGTGATCGCGATGGTTTCGAATCCGCATGCCTTTGAGAATTGCAAGGCGACGTGGCCCAACCCGCCGATACCCAGCACCGCGACCCTGTCACCAGGTTTTGGCTCCGCGTCTCGCAGGCCGCTCCAGGTGGTATAGCCTGCGCACATCATGGGTGCGGCATCCGTGTAAGACAGCCCATCGGGCAACAATACGGTGCCTTCCGCAGAAATTGCGATGTACTCCGCGTGCCCGCCCTGAGACGCGAAGCCGGTCGTTCTGGGCGAAACGCAATTCATGGCCGTCTGGCCGGTCAACGGGCGGTTCTGGCGGCAATATGGGCATCGACCGCACGAGGACTGTACCCAGGTGGTGCCGACTCGGTCTCCAACCTTGCGCGTGTGGACGCCCGCACCGATCTCGACGATTTCGCCGACCACTTCGTGACCAGGAGTCTGGGGATAAATATCACCGCCAGCCCCCTGAGTTGCCCAGACGTCTGTGTAGCACATGCCGGAAGCGAGAACTTTCACCAAGACTAGCCCTGGCTCTGCCTTGGGCATGGGAACCTCATGAACCTCCCAAGGCTTGTTCGCACCAGTCATCACAACAGCCTTCATCTTCATCGCACTTTCCTTTCGATCAGGTGGTTATTACTAGCGCTGCGGACGAGATGCTCTGAGAGCGACACCGGCTATTGTGGACCCGCGCTGCGGCAGCCTCACTCGAGTCTATGGGTCATTGACTGTCGCAACAATCTGGTCAATATTTGATTCCATGATGAAAGTAATTCACCAATCTAAGGGCAATGACCTGTCGGCCTTTGCCGCATTCTTAGCGGTAGCAGCTCGCCGCAGCTTCCGCGGCGCCGCAATCGACCTCGACATGACGCCCTCGGCGATCAGCCACTCGATCAAGGCTCTCGAACAACGGTTGAACGTTCGCCTTTTCAACCGGACGACTCGAAGCGTCTCCTTGACCGAGGCGGGAGAGCGCCTGGCCATAAAACTAAGGCCGGCAATGGCCTCGGTTGAAGAAGCCGTTCGGGAATTGGAGGGGGATGACCACGCTCCCAGCGGAACGGTACGAATCAATGCCAGTGAGGGCGCCATCCGGTTGGTACTGTGGCCAGTGCTTTCACGCTTTTTGCGCGAGTACCCTCGTGTCCATCTCGACATATTCAGTGATGGCAGGCTCAGCGATATCGTTGCCGATGGCTTCGATGCCGGTATCCGATTGGCAGAGGCAATACCAAAAGACATGGTGGCCATCCCTATCATGGGAGAGGTTCGCTTTGCGGCAGTTGCATCGCCCAAGTATCTTGAACAACACCAATTTCCAATGGTGCCCCAGGATCTGTATGACCATGATTGCATCCGCTTCCGATTCGAGAGTGGTGCAATGTATCGATGGGAGTTCGAACGCCAGGGCGTGGTCGAAAGGATCAACCCTTCCGGACGCCTCACATTGACGGATCAACCGCTAATGGTGGAGGCGGCAATTGACGGAATAGGTATCGCCTTCGTGCCCGACCATCTCGCAGTAAATGCACTCAAAGACGGCCGACTCAAACGAGTTCTGGAAGAGTGGTGCCCAGCGTATCCGGGGCTATGCCTCTACTACTCGGCGAATCGTCGCATACCATCCGCCTTAAGAGCGTTGATCAATATCCTGACTGAACCGCTATCGGACAATAAACGATCTTGCGCGTAACCCCATCCAAGGACAGGTTGCCGCACGTCGAGCCTCTCCGTCGCCTCAAGGCCAGCGGCTCCAGCATGCTGTGGGAATCGCCGCTGGAATCTATCCTCCAATTCATCCAGGGGCCGGTGGCGCGAATCGTGGCGGTGATCATCATCTCAACCGTTTTGGCGCTGGCCTTCGGCGACATGTCAGCCGGTTTCCGCAAGGTCGCTTGGCAACGTCCGTCTTGGGCCGGAAGCAGTCAGCCCTGAAAGTCCGCTTCTGGCCGAAAGCTGCCTTCGATAGATCCACCAAAATCGCTATTACACAACAATACTAAAACTACCTCCCCCCATCACAACCCCATTAACCATCACCCGAACCTCATGCCGCCCCCCATGATGCTTGCGCGTCGTGAAATCCTTGATCTGCTGGCTCCGCCTTACATCAACTTCCCCAAACCCCACCAAATCCATCCCCTTCAACTTAAAAACCTTCGCCGAAATCCCGCCATTCCCCTTCACATAGTCAATCGCATAATCAATCACCAACCGCTGCGCCTCGGGCACCGTGGACTGCACGGTAAACGACAACGTAATCGTTTCTCCAAGCCGCACCTCCGCCGGCTCCACCTTCACATCGATCAACTCAACCTCAGGTTTGCCCCCAGCCCCAATCACCGTCAACGCGCGCTGATCGCCCTGTTTAATCAAACTGCGCAACGCATGCCTGGCAATCCATGCCGTGTGCTTGTTCCCCAGGTCCCAGCCTTCAATCGTGTCCAGCACCCATTCCGGATGTTCCTTGGTCACGTCATTCAGGTGGTTCGCCACGGATTTGCGCACATAGAGGCTGTCGTCCGCTTTCAAGCGGTCGAGTATTCCTGCTGCCAATGAGGGATCTGCCTGCACCGGTTCGAGGCGGAACGACCAGGGCAATCGCGGGCGGCTGCCTTCGCTGGCCAATCGGCGAACGTGGTGGTTCTCGTCGCGGGTCCAGTCATGCATGTGTTCCAGCGTGCGTTCCAGGTCGGAGCGCAGGAAGTAGCGAATAGCGAATTCGGAGGAGCCGAGGGTGGTGAAGTATTTGAGCGCGTCCATCGAGCGGTCGAAGTCGTGGGCGCCGTAGCTGGCGACGTAGTGCGGCAGGCTCATGGTGACGAAGGCGCTGTTGAGACGCGGGGCGAGGGCGTGGAGGATTTGTAGTGCGTCGGCGTAGTCCGGCGGCAGCACGGCGTGCAGGCTTTCACTGACGCGGGCCATGCGTTGCATGATCGACAGGTCGGCGAGGCCGTGGCTGGCGTGTTTAAGGAAAACCTTGGCGTTGAATGCCGGGTACACGGCGCGGGTTTCATCGGCAATGTGTTGCAGGCGTTCGGCGTTGAAGATTTCCTTCAGCGCCGGGGCGGCGGTCTGGTTGGCGCTCATGGTCAGTTCATCGGGGTGCTGGTGAAGGCTTCGAGGCTTTCGGCGTAAGCGGTGTATTGGGCGATGCGCGGGAAGCGTTCGGCGCTGATCTGGTCGGGGACGACGAGGCCGGTGAAGCTCCAGGCGACGGCGAGGGTTATGCCGTCCTGGGCGAGGCTGCCGTCGGTGGGCAGCGGTTGTTGGCTCAGTTCGTGTTCGAGGGCGGTGAACGCGGCGGCGAGTTGGCTTTCGACGCGTTCGACCCACGGCTGGTATTGAATTTCGGCCGGGCGCAGGTTGCGTTCGTAATAAAGCTGCACGGCTTTTTCGCAGGCGGCGAGGCCCAGGCCAATCAGGCGCAGGGCTTTGCTGCGTTGGCTCAGGTCGCTGGGCAGCAGGGTTTTGCCGGACAGGGCTTCGAGGTAGTCGAGGATCAGCGTTGAGTCGATGAGGACTTCGCCGTCGTCGAGGACGAGGGTTGGGGCTTTGACCACCGGGTTGATTTGCTGGAAACGTTCGAAATGACGGAATACGGACACCGGGTCATGGTCCAGTGTGATCCCCAGGCGTTTGGCGCAGATGGCCACGCGGCGTACGTAAGGGGAGTCGAGCATGCCGATCAGTTTCATGACGCGTTCCTTCAAGTCGAACCGGGAGAGGGCATAACGTAGCTGAGGTTGTGGGGATTGTCAGTGGGCGAAAGCGATATCCTCGGGCGCTGGCTGAATGTAAAGAATTGCGACAAACCGCCGCGTATTAGCCGTTTGTCTTCTATATACAGCCGCTCGGCTGAATTTCTTGCTATAAACGCACTCCGATGAGCGCCGTGAAGCCTGTGTCAGAGCAGTTTCCGGGCTTTGTCGGACAAATTCCCGGTATTTACAGTTGCTGGCGCCTCAAACGGGCCTTAGACTGCCGCCCCTTCGTAAATTGAGTGCCGGGTGGCGTTTGCAATAAACGATGCCTTTTCGACAACCGGACACGGTTTGCCGGAACGCTCCCTAATTCGCCTTAATGCACGTTTTTTTATAGAGATATCAATGACAAAGGACAAGTTGCTGGCCATGCCGGCAGATGACTACATGAATGCCGAGCAGCACGCTTTTTTCTCTGCGCTGCTGCAGAACATGAAAGTCGAAACCCATGAGCGCATTGAGCAGAACCGTATCGCTATCGAAAGCCTGGACACCCCGGCTGACCCGGCGGACGCGGCATCGGTCGAAGAAGAGCGCACCTGGCTGGTGAACGCGATCGATCGCGACCAGCGCATGCTGCCGCAGCTGGAACAGGCCCTTGAGCGCATCAAGGAAGACAGCTTTGGCTGGTGCGACGACAGCGGCGAGCCGATTGGCCTGAAACGCCTGCTGATCAGCCCGACCACCAAGTACTGCATCGAAGCTCAAGAGCGTCACGAGCAGATCGACAAGCACCAGCGTCAGGCCTGATTTCTAGCGGTAACCCATCACGGTGGGTTGCCCCGAAAAGATCGCAGCCTTCGCCCGCTTCCATTGAGACGGGCGAAGGCTGCGATCTTTGCTTTTGCTCGTCTGCAAGATTCTTGTGCCGTTCCATTGATCTGCTGCAGACCCCACGACTAACGGACCATGGATAATGGCGTTGTAGTGGCGTTTAATGCAGCCACAACAATGAGAAACGCGTGGGGTATCGAAATGACGAGAGATGGATCTCTGGTTGCGGCTCTGCCTGCACCAGTTGTTTTGCCGAAGAATCGCTGGCTGGCGCCGAGCCTGCAAAGTGTCGCCCTGATGCTGTTGCTCGCCGGCATGACCCTGGGCGGCTGGCCTTTATATGTCGGCATGCCGCTGGCGGTGTTGATTGTCTGGCTGCCGCGTCTGCGCTCCCGCGCCATTCCCGAGGCGCAGCCTGTCGATAGCGGCAGCGCGATTTCCGAACTCACCCGAGATCTTTCCTACACCACCAGTCATAACGCGCTGTCGGCGGCGGGCGTGGCGTTTTCCGTCAAGGAACTGGCCAGCAAGCTGCAATCGCAACTCGACGCGGCGGCGCAGATCGTCAGCAACGCTGAGGTGATGATCGCCACCGAACAAGCCACCTCGCAGCTCAGCCGTGAAGCGCTGGGCGCGGCCAGTGAGGCCCATCACAGCAGCGCGGCGGGGCGTACCGAACTGGTCGACTCGATCTCGCGCATGCGCCAGCTCAGCGAGCGGGCCAATGCCAGCCGCGAGTTGATCGAAGCCTTGAGCCAGCGCAGCGACGATATCCAGCGCGTGACCCTGGTGATTCAGTCGATCGCCAGCCAGACCAATTTGCTGGCCCTGAACGCGGCGATTGAAGCGGCCCGTGCCGGCGAGCATGGTCGCGGTTTTGCCGTGGTGGCGGACGAGGTGCGCGGCCTGGCGGCGCGCACGGCGTCGGCTACTGGTGAGGTCGGCGAGATGGTCGCTGACATCCAGCAACGCACCGCGCAGGTGGTGGAGCAGATTCGTCAGCTTTCCGATGACTTGCACAGCGGCGTCGAGCAGGTCGAACATACGGGCGAGCATCTGGAAAACATCGCGCGGCTGGCGGCGGGAGTGGAGGGTCAGGTCGGCGAAATCGCCCGTGGCGCGGAGACTAATCGCGAGCAACTCGACAGCCTGTTCACCGCCATCGAGCAGATGCGCAGCGATCTGGCGATCAGCGATCAACAGACCCGGCGCCTGGCCGAGGCGGCGGTACAGATGGAAGGGCAGGCGGAAACCATCAGCGAACGCCTGGCGGAAGTCGGGCTGGATGACTATCACCAGCGGGTCTACGACCTGGCACGGGAAGGGGCGGCGCAGATTGCCGCGCGTTTCGAGGCGGATGTCGATCAGGGCCGGGTCAGTCTCGAAGACTTGTTCGACCGACAGTATCAAGCGATTCCCAACACCCAACCGGTCAAGTTCCAGACCCGTTTCGACCGCTACACCGATCAGGTGCTGCCGGCGATTCAGGAACCGTTGCTGCCGCGTCATGAGGGTCTGGTGTTCGCGATTGCCTGTACGCAACAGGGGTATGTGCCGACCCACAACCAGATCTTCAGCCAGCCGCTGACCGGCGATGCGCAGGTCGATACCGTCCACAACCGCACCAAACGCAAGTTCGCCGACCGTACCGGCATCCGCTGCGGCAGCCATCAGCAACCTGTGCTGTTGCAGACCTACACCCGCGATACCGGCGAGCTGATGCACGATTTGTCGGTGCCGATCATGGTCAAGGGCCGGCATTGGGGCGGTTTGCGCCTGGGCTACAAACCGGAAAACCCGCGCTGAGGCATTGTTGCCGGATCTGCAATTGAGCTGTGCAGCGGGGTCGGTGTTTCCTGTTGACCGAACTCATTAACATACCTACTTAGTTAGGTAGCTAATGAAATCGAGAGGTCAACATGCAAAGCAGAGTCGATGTTGCCGTGATGATCGGCAGTGGTGTGCCCGCCGGACTGCGCGCGATGGGGCAGAGCGTCTGCTGGGTGGTGCTGCTCAATGGCGAGCGGCGAGGCACCGCATTCGCCAGTCGGGTCGAGGCTGAGGAGTGCAAGGCTGCCTGGCTCGCGCAATTGAACGCCGGGCCGCGCGACAGCCTGCACTGAGCGGATCTACTGGCCGTCGTGCAGCCGCACGTTGAGCTCGTCCACCATCACCGCTTCTTCGCCATCGGCGCGCAGCCATTCCTTGAGTAACTGGGCCTGTTGCGGGGTCCAGAAATCGGCATCGATCAGTTTGGTTCCGGGATCCAGCGGATGGGCGCCGATGAAGTCGTCGATGGCCGAGCCTTCGGACGGCAATCCCAGTTGATCGAACAGGGTTTTCAGATCATACGCAGGCAGTTCCATCATGTGCTCCTTGTGGCGGGCGCCGGGATGGCGCGAACAATCACTCCCTTTATCTGAGGCAGGCTCAGGCCAGGAGTTCGATCCGGGCTTCAAGAGAGCGGGCGAGGGCACAGGCCTGGTTGTGGTCCTCGCGGAAACCTCTTACACGTCCCGTCGCCGTTTCCTTGATGTGAAAAAAAGCGATCCCGGCCGGCACCACTTGAAACAGCGGTGGTCTTGTACTTTGGTTCGGTGGCGACGGTTCATGCCGGGGTGACAAATGCATGGCGCAGGTGTGGTTGGCTGGGGCGCCGGCAGGCAAAAACAGATGTGTCAGGGTACACATTTGAAGTCCTTTTCATGGATTGACCCGCATTTACAGGACGCTGCGGGTAGTCGTGACCCACATCGCTGCTCTAGAATCGCCAACACCTGTTGACGACATGGCGTTATCTAAAGCAATTTTTTGCCGGCGATATGTCGGAAAAGTGATTTTCTCGGTGAGTTTTTTCCCTAAAGTTTGAAGTCAGTTTCCTCTGGCCGCCCGTGAGGCGTTTTCCTTCAACGCGCGGCGAACGTGATTACAGGTTTCGTGAGTGGCATTGCAGTAGTCTTGTGCACCTTCGCGCAGGCTGAATGTTCGGCTCACTTCAGGCTTTTATTTGAGTTTTTGGCAGCAACGTCTGGCCGTGCAACGTGCCGTTTTTTCTGCCGTGCGCGCTTTCTGTGCGCGGCACTCTTTTCAGCTGTGGGGATGTACTTTTGGCAGTCAGTAATCTGGATATGCATGCTTTGTTCGTGCTGGGTGATTTGCGGGCAAAGCTGGTCAAGCAGTTTCAATCGCGTTTTGTTTACGTCACCGAACAGAACCCGGAAGGCATTTACGTCGCCGAGATCGATACCGAATCGGCTCTGGTGGTCGATGACAAGCCGGGCCTGAAGCTCAAGGTCGGCGATCATTTCAGTGCTTCGGTGCTGCCCAGCCGTGAGGGCGGCAAGTTCGACATCCGCTTTCGCGAAGTCAAACTGACGGTGTACGGCCTCGGCGACTATGCGTTCGTCACCACTGCCGACGGTCACGGCATCGTGTTCCGCGAAAGCCATAACGTGGTCACCGTGTTCGCGGCCAACGAGCAGTTGAAGGAAGGCCTGACCAAAACCCTGAAAGCCGTCACCGCCAAAGCCGCCAAGTGGCGCAAGGGCGAACTGGTCACATTCAAGGCCAGTGAGTGAGCGCTGTGAGCCGCGCCGATTTCCACCTGCAAAACCTCGACAGCGCACGCGAGGAAGCCCGGCGGCTGTTCGCGGCGAAGGCCGAACGGCAAGGGGCGTGGCTGGGTTGGGTAGCCTCGCAGATTTACGCGTTGCGCCCGGCGGAATACGCCAGCATGGTCAGACGCGAGCTGCAACGCTTGCAGGAAATGTCTGAAAAGTAACCTCGTCCGGGGCATCGCCCTGAAAAAGCAGGAACCTCGTCTACAGTCAGTTGACTGAGTATTCAGAGGCTTGCGGTCTTCCATCAGGCCATCCTGCTATTGCTGTGAACAGCACGAGGTGCAAAAGCATGAACGGATTTCGACGGTTGCTGGCCGCCTGGCTGGCCACATTGAGCTTGCTGGCAGCGACACCGGCGGTGAACGCGGCCACCACGCCAATCCACTTTGCCGACCTGAACTGGGAAAGCGGCAGTCTGATCACCGATGTTCTGCGGATCATCGTCGAGAAGGGCTACGGGTTGCCGACCGATACCTTGCCGGGCACCACCATCACCCTGGAAACCGCGCTGGCCAACAATGACATTCAGGTCATTGGCGAGGAGTGGGCCGGGCGCAGTCCGGTATGGGTCAAGGCTGAGGCCGAAGGCAAGGTCGCGAGCCTGGGCGATACGGTGAAGGGCGCTACCGAAGGCTGGTGGGTGCCGGAGTACGTGATCAAGGGCGACCCGGCCAAGGGCATCAAGCCGCTGGCGCCGGACCTGCGCAGCGTCACTGACCTGAAGAAATACAAGGACGTGTTCAAGGACCCGGAAAACCCGAACAAGGGGCGTTTCCTCAACAGCCCGATCGGCTGGACTTCGGAAGTGGTGAACAAGCAGAAACTCACCGCCTACGGACTGCAGGATGACTTCACCAATTTCCGCAGCGGTTCCGGCGCGGCGCTGGATGCCGAGATCAGTTCGTCGATCCGCCGGGGCAAACCGGTGCTGTTCTATTACTGGTCGCCGACGCCGCTGCTCGGCAAGTTCAAACTGGTTCAGCTGGAAGAGCCACCCTTCAACGCCGAGGCCTGGAAGACCCTGACCGACGCCGATAACCCCAACCCGCAACCGACCCGCTCGCTGGCTTCGAAGCTGTCGATCGGGGTGTCCGCGCCGTTCCAGAAGCAATATCCGGACATTGCGGCGTTTTTCAGCAAGGTCGATTTTCCGATTGAAGACTTGAACAAGGCTTTGGCGGACATGAGCGACAAACACACGCCGCCCCGGGAAGCGGCGGAGATGTTCATGAAGACCCATCCGAACGTGTGGCAGGCGTGGTTGCCGAAGGATGTGGCGGATAAGGTGGCGGCTGACCTGAAATAGGTGCGCTGAGCTTTCGGGCGCTTTCGCGGGCAAGCCCGCTCCCATGCTTTCGTGGGAGTGGGCCTGCCCGCGAAACTTTTAGAAGCGGGTCTGCACCGCCAATTCAAAAGTGCGCGGCGTCCCCAGGTAGTAAGCCGGGGATACATGGGCAAACTCGGCGTACACCTCGTTGGTCAGGTTGCGCACTCGTCCGGTGACGGTGGTGTGCGAATCGACCTTGTAGCTGAGGAAGCTGCCGAACAGCGTGTACGACGGCACGGTCATGGTGTTGGCGTTGTCGGCGAACACCGAGGCCACGTAACGCGCATCGACCCCGCCTTGCCACTGTGGCGAGAAATCATAGGTCAGCCACAGGTTGCCGACCCGATCCGGGACGTTGGTCGGCGTATTGCCCTTGCGCGAAACCACCACGCCGGCGGCGTTCTTCTCGGTGAAATCGTCGTACTGCGCATCGACCCAGGCGAAGTTGCCCTCGGCCAGCAGCTTGTCGGTAATCCGCAGGGAGCTGGCGATTTCGATGCCTTTGGACGTTTGCTGACCGACCGGAATGCTGCTGGTCGGGTCCAGTGGACCGGTCACCGCGAAGTCCTTGCGCTCGATGGTGTAGGCCGCGACCGTCGCTGAGCCGCGTCCGTTCAGATAGTCGAACTTGCTGCCGATTTCCCACTGCTTGCCGGTCGACACATCGAAATCCTGAGTACCGTTGGGCTGCTCGGCAGCGGTGCTGTATTGCACGTAGACGTTGGCCGAGGGGATGAACTGGTACGTCAGGCCGGCGCGCCCGGTGACCGGTTCCCAGCTGCGTTTGAGATGGCGCGGATTGCTCGCGGTCACTGCGCGATGGTTGGTCACGTCGAGGTCAATGTCGTCGTAACGCAGGCCGGTGAGCAGCGCCAGTTTGTCGGTCAACGCCAGACGGTTTTCGACGAACAGGGCCTTGGTGGTGACCTCGTTGGTCTTGTCGCTGACAAACCCCGGTTGGGTCCCGGGAATGTCATAGAAATGCCCCGGCCGGTAATGGTTCGGATCCACAGTGCTCGCGCCTTTGACGTTGAGCGGCGAGTTGGTGGTCTGGTTGACCTTGTACTCGAAGCCACCAGACCAGGTGGTGTCGAGGCCGAACAGGGTGTTGTCGTGGCGCAGTTCGAACTGGTTGCCGTTCTGCTCGCCCTGGTGCCGCACCTGGTAGGCGGTCGAGCGGTTCACCGCGCTGTTGTCGGCGTTGTACTGGTAGGTTTCCAGGTTGCGGTAATCGCGCTGGCTGTCGAGGTGATAGAGGGTGTTGCGCAAGGTCGTGCTGTCGTTGATCCGGTAGTCGATGATTGAACGCACCCAGATGGTCCGCTGTTCGTAACGCCCGTCCTCGACGTTGTAGTTGTTGAAGCGGTTGTGCCTGTCGATCTTCAGTTCGCCGGCCTTGGGATTGAGCACCGGTGTGCCCCAGTACGGGCTGTCCTCGTGCTCGTCCTGATATTCCAGGGCGAGGGTGTGCGACAGGTCGGGTGTCAGGTCGCTGAGCAGGGAAAACGCCACGCTCCAGGCATCGCGCTCCTGGCGGTCGATGTAGCCGTTGCTGGTGTTGTGGCTGACGTCCAGCCGCGCGTAATGCTGCACGTCGGCGCCGGGCTGGCTCAGGGCGTGGTTGAGGCCGAACGCGGTTTCGCTGGTGTCGTAGGTGCCGTAGCTGACCCGGCCCTCGACGGCCTGCTCGTCGCGGGTCGCCAGTTTGGTCACGTAGTTCAGCGAACCGCCGACCGAGCCGGCGCCGTTGATCAGCGAGGACGGACCGCCGACCAGTTCCACCCGGTCATAGATCCATGAATCCACCGGTCGCGCCAGGCCGCCGGAGACGTTGATGCCGTTGAACATCTGGGTGATCTGGCTGCTGGTGAAGCCGCGATACGAGACGAATCCGCCAAATCCCGGCGGGGCGCTGGCGTTGACGCCGGGCAGGGTGTTGGCGGCGTCCTGGAAGTTCTGCGAGCCGTGGCGCTCGATGTCGTTGCGGTTGGCGACGGCCACCGAGGCCGGGGTGTCGCGCACACTCAGGCCGAGACGCGAGGCCATGCCGCTGGATTGGTCGAGGCTCAGGCCCGGCTCGGCGCCGGATTCGCCATCGATGGTGATCGGCGCCAGATCCACGGTGGATTGCGCCCAGGTGTTGACGGACAGGCAGCCGCACAGGCTTGCCAGCAAGGTGAAATGTTTCATGTGTGAATCCTGAATGCTTGTCTGGGAATCAGCGCACAGGCCAACGCCGCGCATTGGCGCAGTGGGCTGAACGGAACAGGGCAAAAGCATTCAGGCGAGCGGCGGGGCTCGGGGATTGGCCGAAGGCCAGGTGAAGCGGGCAGGGAGGTCGGCGCTGACGATGGCCGGCAGCGGCGGGCTGTGTTGTTCCGGGAGGATCGCCAGGGTCAGGCTGGAGTTGAACGCCGGCCCCATGCCGCCGGTGGAACACAGCGGACAGCCGAAGGCCTTGGCTAAAGTCGGCAGTTGTTCGTCGGAAGGGTTGCTGGCGAGCGGCGCCTGGGTCGCAGGATCCACCGCACAGAACTGGCCGCCAATGCCGTTGAGCTGCATCCCGACCATTTGCCCGTGACCGATGCTGCAGGCGAACACGTTGAACAGGACGCAGCAATAGAGCATCCAGGCCAGCAGTGAGCGATCGGAACGGGTGAATTTCATGGGCCGGCACTTTACCCCACCGCTGACCGGTCGTGCACATCAAAAAAAGCCGACTAGGATATTTTGTTCAGATCCCTTTCAAGGATTCTCGACCATGACCTTTGTGTTGGCTCAATGGCTGGTGACGATATTCGCGATGATCAGCCTGATGCATGTGTATTGGGCGCTGGGTGGGCAGTGGGCGGCGGTGGCGGTGGTGCCTCAGGTTCCGGTCGAGGGCGGTGAGCTGACCTTACGACCGGCATTCAAGCCAAGCGGCTGGCTGACCTTTCTGGTGGCGGCCGCGCTGCTACTGATTGCCGCACTGGTGTGCCTGCGGGTGGGCTGGTGGCTGCCGACGGTGCATCACCGGGCACTGCAATGGGTGATCAGTGCGATTGCGCTGCTGATGTTTGCCCGGGCAATTGGCGATTCGGAACTGGTAGGTTTTTTCAAGGAGGTGAAGGGGTCGAGGTTTGCCTGGCTTGATACCTGGGTTTATTCGCCGTTGTGTACGGTATTGGGGGCGGGGTTGTTGGCGGTCGCCTGGGTTTGATGCCGGGTGAAGGTTGTGTGTTGAAAGGGCCAACCCTTTCGCGGGCGAGCCCGCTCCCACTTAAGAGCTGTGTGGGAGCAGGTCATCAGCTATTGCTTTCAGTCCGCCGACTGCTCACTTCGGCCGGCACATCATCCCCGGCCATGCGTTTGCGGAACAACGCTGCCCGGGCGAGCAGCAGGGTAGTCACCGGCACGGTGATCGACAGCAGGATCGGGATCAGCCAGGCGTGCAGGACCGGCCCGGATTTCATCGCGGAAAAACAGATGATCGACGCCAGTGCCACACACCATGCGCCCAGGGTCGAAGCCAGCGCGGGCGGGTGCATGCGCTGGAAGTAGTCCCTCATTCGCAGCAGCCCGGTGGCGCCGATCAGCGCAAACACGCCGCTGAGTACCAGCAGGATCGCCACCGGGATTTCCACCCATAGAGACAGTTCCGCGTTCATTCGATCACCTCGCCGCGCAGGAGGAATTTCGCCAGGGCAAACGAGCCGACGAAGCCGAACAGCGCGATCAGCAGCGCCGCTTCGAAATAAGTGTCGCTGGAGTAGCGAATCCCCAGGGTCAGCATCATCAGCATCGCGACGATGTACAGGTAGTCCAGCGCCAGTACCCGATCCTGCGCCGACGGCCCCTTGAACAGGCGCACCAGGGTCAGCACCATCGCCAGGGAAAACAGGAACAGCGTCAGCAGGATCGCGTTCGACAGCAACGGGCTCATTCGAAAATCTCCATCAATGGCCGCTCGTAAGTGACCTTGAAGTGCTGGATGAACTGCGCCTCGTCATCCAGATCCCAGACGTGCAGCAACAGAATGCTGCGATCCAGCGCCAGTTCCGACCACACCGTACCCGGCACCACCGTGGTGATCATCGACAGCGCCGCAAGGCCGTTGGCGTCGCGCAGATCCAGCGGCACTTTGACGAAGCGCGAGCGCGGCGGGCGGCGGCCGGCGTTGAGGACGCCCCAGGCCACGGCCAGATTGGAGATCACCACGTCGCGTCCGACCATGAAGAACAGGCGCAGGATCGTGCCGGGGCGGCGGATGCGGATCTGTTGCGGGCGCAGCTTGCGCATCATCAGCGGTGCGCAGAAACCCAGCACTGCACCGAGCAGCAGATTGCCGGGGCTGATCGACAGGTTCAGCACCAGCCACAGCAGCCAGAGCGCCAGGGACAGCCACGGTGCCGGGAACAGACGCTTCATGGTTGCACCTCCAGCAGCGCGGCCTTGGCTTCAGGGCTAGGCACGGCGCGGGTGCCGAGCACCGCCATCACGTACTGTTGCGGATTGTTCAAGGCGTCGGCAGCGGCCTGGGTGTAGCGCAGCAGCGGTTCGGCCTTGAACGTCAGAAGGATGCTCAGACCGAGCAGCAGGAAAATCGGCGTGCATTCCAGTTTGCGCAGCAGCGGCGACGGGCGTTCCTCGGGTGTCCAGAAACGCTGGATGCCCAGGCGTGAGAAGGCCATCAGCGACGCCAGTCCGGTCACGATCAACAACACCAGCAGCGCCCAGGCTGGCGTCGAGATGGGCTCACCGCCGCCCAGGCCCCAGGGATTGAGCAGGGCGCCGATCAGGCTCAGCTTGCCGATGAACCCGGACAGCGGCGGCATGCCGATGATCAGCAGGGCGCAGGCAATGAAGCTCAGACCGAGGAATGCCATGGTCCACGGGATCACCTGGCCGACCACGGCTTTCTGTTCGTCGTCGAGGTTGATGCCCTTGGGCGGCTGCAGCGATTCCTGTGGCCGTGGCAGCAGTTCGCTTTCGTCTTCCAGCGGGACTTCGTTGGCCGAGCGCGAGCGTTCGATCAGCTCGGCCAGCATGAACAGCGCGCTCAGCGCCAGCGTCGAGCTGACCAGATAGAACAACGCTGCGCCGATCAGGTTCGGCTGGGCGAAACCGATGGCCGACAGCAGGATCCCCGCCGACACCAGAATGCTCAGGCTGGCCATGCGCTCCAGACGTTGGGCGGCAATGATCGCCACGCCGGCGCAGACCATGGTCGCCATGCCGCCGTAGATCAGCCAGTCGCCGCCGAAGTAGGCCGATGCCCTGGCCTGACCGGAAAACAGCAGCGTCCACAGGCGCAGCAGGGTGTAGACGCCGACCTTGGTCATGATCGCGAACATCGCCGCCACCGGCGCACTGGCCGAGGAGTAGGCCGGCACCAGCCAGAAGTTCAGCGGCCACATGCCGGCCTTGGCGAGGAACGCCACCGCCAGAATCGCCGCGCCCGCGTGCAACAAGCCACGGTCGGCTTCCGGCACCAGCGGAATCTTCAGCGCCAGATCGGCCATGTTCAGCGTGCCGGTGACGCCGTAGATCAGCGCCGCGCCGATCAGGAACAGTGACGAAGCCAGCAGGTTGATCGAAATGTAATGCAGCCCCGACGACACCCGCGCCCGTCCCGAGCCATGCAGCAACAGGCCGTAGGACGCAGCGAGCAGCACCTCGAAGAACACGAACAGGTTGAACAGGTCGGCGGTGAGGAAGGCGCCGTACAGACCCATCAATTGAATCTGGAACAGCGCATGGAAACTTGACCCCGCACCATCCCAGCGCGCCATCGCGAACAGCAACGCGGTGACGCCGATGATCCCGGTCAACACCAGCATCAGCGCCGACAGACGATCGACCACCAGCACGATGCCGAACGGCACCTGCCAGTTGCCCGGCAAGTACACGCCGATGGAGCCGGGCACGCCGGTGGTCTGCGTCCATTGCAGCAGCATCACTGAAATGAACAGCCCGACAAGGCTGGAGAACAGGTTGATCCGAGCCTTCAGTGGGCGGTGCTTCTCGCCCAGCATCAGCATGATGGCGGCGGTCAGCAGCGGCAGCAGGATCGGCGCGGCGATCAGGTGAGTCATCGCCATCATTCCTTGGGCTCCCGGCCGTCGACGTGGTCAGTGCCGGTCAGGCCCCGTGACGCCAGCAATACCACGAGGAACAGCGCGGTCATGGCGAAGCTGATGACAATCGCGGTCAGGACCAGCGCTTGCGGCAACGGATCGGTGTAATTGAGCAAGTCCTGCGGCACGCCATCCTTGATGATCGGCTCCTTGCCGATAAACAGGCTGCCCATGCTGAAAATGAACAGGTTGACGCCGTAGGACAGCAGGCACAGGCCCATCACGACCTGGAATGTCCGGGGCCGCAGGATCAGCCAGACACCAGAGGCGGCGAGGACGCCGATGGCGATTGCGATGACTTCTTCCATCAGACGGCTCCTTTGCTGGCGACGGATTTGGGCAGGGCCGCAGTCTTGTGACCACGCACCGATTGGTGGGCGAGGGCGGTGAGGATCAGCAGCGTCGAGCCGACCACCACCGCGTACACGCCGATGTCGAAGAACAGCGCACTGGCGATGTGAATGTCGCCCAGCAACGGCACGTTGAAATGCCAGGTGTGGGTGGTGAGGAACGGATAGCCGACCGCCATCGCTCCGAGGCCGGTGACCGTGGCGAACAGCAGCCCGGTGCCCATCCAGCGCAGCGGCCGCAGGCTCATTTGCGCCTCGACCCATTGGGTGCCGGCGACCATGTATTGCAGGATGAACGCCACCGACATCACGAGCCCCGCGACGAAGCCGCCGCCCGGCTGGTTATGCCCGCGCATGAACAGGTAGAACGACACCACCAGCGCGATCGGCAACAGCAGGCGTACCAGCACCGCCGGCACCATCATGAAACCGAGCGCGGTGTCGCTGGCCGAACGCGGGTTGACTAGGTCGGTGACCACGTCCGGTGCCAGCAGACGTTGCTGGGCCGGCAGTTGCAGGCTTTCTTTCGGTGGGCGGAAACGCCGCAGCAGGGCGAAGATCGCCAGCGCGACGGCCACCAGCACGGTGATTTCACCCAGGGTGTCGAAGCCTCGGAAGTCCACCAGCATCACGTTGACCACGTTGCTGCCGCCACCCTCGGGCAGCGCCCGGCTCAGGTAGAACGAGGAAATGTCGTTGGGTGTCTGGCGGGTCAGCATCGCGTAGGACAGCAGCGCCATGCCGCCACCGACGGCAATCGACAACAGCAGGTCGCGCAAGCGCCGTACCCGCGCCTTGCGCAGGCTGCTTGGCAATGGCGAAACCTCTTCGATCCGTCGCGGCAGCCAGCGCAGGCCGAGGAGAATCAGCACCGTGGTCACCACTTCGACCACCAGTTGTGTCAGGGCCAGATCCGGCGCCGAGAACCAGACGAAGGTGACGCAGGTCATCAGGCCGCAGACGCTGACCATGGTCAGGGCGGCGAGACGGTGATACTTGGCCTGCCACGCGGCGCCGAGGGCGCAGACAATCGCCAGCAGCCACAGGGTCACGAACACGATGGAGCCGGGGATCTTCGGCCGGTCGCCCCAGCTCAGGCTGCTGTGCAGCATCGGAATCAGGCCGGCGAGTACGGCCGCCAGCACCACCAGGAACAATTGCGCTTGCAGGCGCTTGGTGCCGATCCGCCGCTCCAGGCGCCGGGCCAGACGCATCATTGCCACCAGGCTGCGCTCGAACAGACGCTTGCCGTTGAAACGTCCCACCAGCGGCGGGTAAGCGAAGCGCCCGCGCTTGAGCTGGTTGCGCAGCAACAGATAGACCACGATGCCGCCGGACATGGCGATCAGGCTCATGATCATCGGTGCATTGAGGCCATGCCAGATCGCGAGGCTATATTCCGGCAGCTCGCCGCCTACGACGGGCAACGCAGCAGCAGCGAGCAGCGGGCCGACCACTTGTGCCGGGAAGATCCCCACCAGCAGGCAGGTGAACACCAGCAACTCCACCGGTGCGCGCATCCAGCGTGGCGGTTCGTGCGGGGTGTGCGGCAGGTCGGTGGCGGTGGGGCCGAAGAACACGTCGACGGTGAAGCGCAGCGAGTAGGCCACGCTGAAGGTGCCGGCGATGGTCGCGACGATCGGCAACGTTGCCTCGATCCAGGCGGTGGCGTTGATGAACACCGTTTCGGCGAAGAACATTTCCTTCGACAGGAAGCCGTTGAGCAGCGGCACGCCGGCCATGGAGGCACTGGCGACCATGGCCAGGGTGGCGGTGAACGGAATCAGTTTGAACAGGCCGTTGAGCTTGCGGATGTCGCGGGTGCCACTTTCGTGGTCGATGATCCCGGCGGCCATGAACAGCGAGGCCTTGAAGGTTGCGTGGTTGAGAATGTGGAACACCGCCGCCACGGCGGCCAGCGGACTGTTCAGGCCGAGCAGCAGGGTGATCAGGCCCAGATGGCTGATGGTCGAGTAGGCGAGCAGCCCCTTGAGGTCGTTCTGGAACATCGCGCAATACGCGCCGAGCAACAGCGTCGCAGCCCCGGCACCGCTGACGATGTAGAACCATTCTTCACTGCCGGACAGCGACGGCCAAAGGCGCGCGAGCAGGAAAACCCCGGCCTTGACCATGGTCGCCGAGTGCAGATAAGCCGAAACCGGTGTCGGCGCCGCCATGGCGTGGGGCAGCCAGAAATGGAAGGGGAATTGCGCGCTTTTGCTGAGGGCGCCGATGAGGATGAGGGGAAGCAGGATGGGGTAGAGGGCATGTGCGCGAATCAGATCGCCGGCGGCCAGGACCTTGTCCAGGTCATAGCTGCCAACGACATGGCCGAGGATCATGACCCCTGCCAACAGGCACAAACCGCCCGCACCGGTCACCATCAACGCCATGTAGGCACCGCGCCGGGCGTCGTGCCGGTGGTGCCAGTAGCCGATCAGCAGGAACGAGAACAGGCTGGTCAGCTCCCAGAAAAACACGATCTGGATCAGGTTGCCGGAAATCACCAGCCCGAGCATGGCGCCCATGAACGCCAGGAAAAACGCGAAGAAACGCGGCACCGGGTCTTGCGGCGACATGTAGTAACGGGCGTACAGGGAAACCAGGGTGCCGATGCCCAGGACCAGCATCGAGAACAGCCAGGCGAAGCCGTCCATGCGCAGGACGAAGTTCAGGCCCAGGCTGGGCAACCAGAGAAACTCTTCGCGGATCACGCCGCCGTGGGCGATTTGCGGATACAGCAGCGCAACCTGGATGGTGCCGATCAGGGCGACCAGGCCTGCCAGGAGGGATTCGGTATTTCGCGCGTTGTGCGGCAGCACGGCTGCCAGACAGCTGCCCACAAAAGGCAGAAGCAGTAGAACTATCAGGGACATAGGCTTCTAATCTGCGGAAGTTTGTGAAGCATCATACGTGCCAGCTCCCGGATCACCAAACGCGAGGATGTCTCTGAATCCTACAAAGTAGTCTGGAAATGGGTGGTTTACATTGTTTTGGTTGGGGGGTAGTGGCGGCCTTTGGGCCGACCAGGCTTTGGGTGTCCGGTGTGTATATCCGTTTTTTTGGGTGTTGCTGCTGGCGGTTTCGCCCTTACGGCGAGTCACCTTTTTCAGACGCCAAAAAGGTAACCCAAAAGGCTAGGCCCCGGCGTACGGCCCCTCGCTTAGGCTCGGCGTCCCTTCGTTCCGGGATTTATCCGGGGGCATCGCCTACGGTTTGCTTCGCTGCACCTCCTCTCGATGTGTTTGGCTGCGCCAAACGGTCGCTGCGCTCCCACCCCCGGATAAATCCCTCCACTCAGCCTGCCGAAGGGGCCGGCACGGCAAGATCAAAAGCGGTACTCGAGCTAACGCTCATTGTGTTGAGTGGTGAAGGGCGGAGGTGGACGGCTTTTGCTTTTGCTTTTGCTTTTGTGGGAGTGGGCTTGTCCGCGAAGGCGGCCTTTGGGCCGACCGGGTTCTGGTGGGGGTACATATTCTTTACTGCCGCTGTGGTCAGTCCCCTCTCCCCCCGGGCGGTCCGACGTTTCGGGAGGGCTAGGGTGAGGGGCTGCGTCCTCAAGTCCGCTAAAAAAGCATCTGAATCCACGAAGGCGCTCTGACAGCCCCCAGCCTCTACCCGCTCTTATGGAAGCGAACTTGCCCGCGAAATGCCAGCACCATACCCAAGCCTCAGCCCTGAGTTTCCCGCTCCAGCTCCGCATCCGCCTCGGTAGCCTTACCCTTGGTCTTCAATTCGCTGACAATCACCGCCGCCACGATCAACCCGGCGCCAACCAGGGCGATCGCTGGCAAGCGTTCGCCGGCGATGCGTCCGACGATGCCGGCCCAGACCGGTTCGCCGGCGTAGATCAGGGTCGCACGGGTGGGCGAAACGCTTTTCTGTGCCCAGTTCATCGCGACCTGAATGGCTGCGCTCATTGCCCCGAGGCCCAGCGCGGTTGTCAGCAGCAACCACGAAAAGTCCGGAATCGCCTCGCCGGTTGGCACGACCATCAGGAACGACAGCACCGAGGTGGTTGCCAGTTGCACCACCGTTACCCGGCGCACGTCGACCTGGCCGGCGTAGGTGCTGATCAGAATGATTTCGGCGGCGATGGCGATGGCGCTGATCAGTGTGGCGATTTCGCCGGGGCTGAAGTGCAGGGACGCGCCGGACGGCCCCGAGAGCAGCATCAGTCCGGTAAATGCCAGCATGATGCCGACGCTTGGCATCAAACCCGGGCGTCGGCCCAGCACCAGCCATTGCAGCAAGGGGACGAAGGGCACGTAGAGGGCGGTGATGAAGGCTGACTGGCTGCTCGGGATGCTCTGCAGGCCCACCGTCTGCAAGCCATAACCGAGCATGATCGCCACGCCGATGAATGCCCCGGCCTTGAGTTCGAACAGGGTCAGCTCGCGCAAATGCTTCCAGGAAAACAGCGCGACGATGCTGGCCGCAGCGGCGAAGCGCAGGCCGACGAAGAACATCGGGCCGCTGACGGTCATCGCGTGTTGCACCAGCAGAAAGGTGCCGCCCCAAAGCATGGTGATGAACACCAGCACGCATTCAGCTTTGCTGAGCCGGGGCAACCACAGGGGAGTTTGGGGAGAATTGGCTGATGTCATGACCTTGCGCGCCATATAGAGGAGACGCACAATGCGCCAAATGTTGCGCAGTATACTGCCCAATCCCAGCCAGCGAGCAATATAGTGCACAAAGATTCCATTCAACGGGCTTCCGTTTTGCAACACGTCAGTCAGAACGTCCGACGCCTGCGTCACGCCGCCGACATGAGCCAGGCGACCCTCGCCGAAAAGTCCGGGGTCAGTCGTCGCATGCTGGTGGCGATCGAGGCCGGTGAGAAAAATGTCAGCCTGACCACCCTCGACCGCGTCGCCGAGGCCCTCGACGTGGCGTTCAGCGATCTGATCCAGGCCCCCGACAGCCGTGATCCGAGCCGTATCAACGAACTGGCCTGGGCCGGCAGCATTCCCGGCAGCAAGGCGGTTCTGCTGTCCAAAGCCGCCGCCACCCGCGAGGTGGAGCAATGGGAGTGGTGCCTGCAACCGGGGGAGGTCTACCCCTCGCAGCCGGATGCCGATGGCTGGAGCGAGCAGATTTTCGTGTTCGAAGGCTGCCTGACCCTGATGCTCGACGATCAGCCGCAATGCATCGGCACCGGCGAATTTTTCATGTTCGCCAGCAACCAGCCTCACGGCTATCGCAACGACGGTGACGTGGCGGTGCGCTTCGTGCGTAACGTGGTGATCTGACTGTTGCCTCGCCGACAGTGAATGAACAATCTGCTTGATCAAGGTGGCGTGCGGTTGTTGTTTTGTGTCTCAACGGCTTGAATTCAAAGGACATTCAATTCGGGCATGACTCCTGCTAAAGGCTCTGGATCCTCATCCGGAAACCACGGAGTCGCCCCCATGACCGTTTCATTCCCTGCCTTATCCCGCCACGGCATTCATCCTCGCAAACCGCGGAGTGCCGTCTGATGGCCCGTGAAATCCGTCTCAATGCTTTCGACATGAATTGCGTCGGCCATCAGTCGCCGGGTTTGTGGGCACATCCTCGGGATCGTTCCTGGCAGTACAAGAATCTGGAGTACTGGACCGACCTGGCGAAGATTCTGGAGCGCGGCAAGTTCGACGGGCTGTTCATCGCCGACGTGCTGGGCATCTATGACGTGTACAACGGCAACGGTGACGCGGCGATTCGGCAGGCGGCGCAGGTGCCGGTCAATGATCCCTTGCAGTTGATCCCGCCGATGGCGCTGGTCACCGAGCACCTAGGGTTCGGCCTGACCGCTTCGTTGTCGTTCGAGCATCCGTATCCCTTTGCGCGGCGTCTGTCGACCCTCGACCACCTGACCAAGGGCCGCGCCGGCTGGAACATCGTCACCTCGTATCTGGAGAGCGGGGCCAAGAACATCGGCCAGACCGCCCAGACCGAACACGACGCGCGCTACGACTTTGCCGAGGAGTATCTGGAGGTTTGCTACAAGCTCTGGGAGGGCAGTTGGGAAGAGGGCGCGATCCTGCGTGATCGTGAGCGGCGGATCTTCAGCGATCCGGGCAAGATCCACGAGATTCGCCACAGCGGTAAACATTTCCAGGTGCCGGGCATTCACCTCTGCGAACCTTCGCCGCAGCGCACGCCGGTGTTGTACCAGGCGGGTGCTTCCAGTCGCGGCAAGCAGTTCGCCGCCGAGCATGCCGAGTGCGTGTTCGTCGCCGCGCCGTCCAAGGTGCTGCTGAAGAAAACCGTGGCTGACATTCGCCGCCGCGCCGCCGAGGCCGGGCGTGATCCGTCGAAGATCCTGATCTTCAATCTGCAGACCGTGATCCTTGGCGAAACCGACGCCAAGGCCAAAGCCAAATTCGACGAGTACAAGTCCTGGGTCAGCTACGAGGGCGCGATGGCGTTGATCTCGGGCTGGACCGGCATCGATTTCAGTCGCTTCAAACCGGACGAACCGCTCAAGCATGTTCACACCAACGCGATCCAGTCGGCGGTCGAGGCGTTTTCCACCGCGGACCCGAACAAGGTCTGGACACCCAACGAACTGGCCGATTGGGTCGGCATCGGCGGCTTTGGCCCGTTGTTCGTCGGCAGCCCTGAAACCGTGGCGGATCTGTTGCAGGATTGGGTCGATGAAACCGATGTCGATGGCTTCAACCTGGCTTACGCGCTGACCCACGAAACCTTTGTCGACGCCGTGGAGCTGCTGGTGCCGGAGTTGCAAAAGCGCGGGGTCTACAAGACCGAGTACGCGCCGGGCACCCTGCGCGAGAAGTTGTTCGGCGAGGGACCGAGGTTGCCGGGGATTCATCCGGGGGCGGGGTATCGGGACCTGGGCGAGTTGCGGCGGCAGGAAAAGAAGGTGGCCTCTGCCTGAGCGCCTTCGCGGGCGAGCCTGGCTCCCGCAGCCGGAACGCATTTTCCTGTGGGAGTGGGCTTATCCTCGAAGAGGCCGGCAAATTCAACACACAACCGGCATCCAAACCATTAATGTGGCGCAATCCATATCGAGCCAACCCTTCAGCAGCGAGAACGGCATGACCCAACCCTCACACGGCCAGGCGACGCTCGCCATCCGTCACGCCGACATCCTGATCATCGGCGGCGGCCTCAGCGGCACGATGCTCGCGGCGCAACTGCTGCGTCTGCCCGGCCAGCGGCGGATTATGCTGATCGAACCCCGGACGGAACTGGGCCGGGGCGAGGCCTACAGCGCCGTGGAACTGGGCCATACGCTCAACGGCAACGCGGCGCGGATGAGCGTCGACCCGGATAACCCCGATGACCTGACCCAATGGCTTACCGAGCACATTGCGGCGGGTGGCTGGCCGGAGTCGGATCAGCAGCATGTGCCGGTCAGCGAGCTGTTCCCACCTCGCGGTTTGTTCGGCGTCTATGTGCAACAGCGACTGGCCGAGGCACGGGCGGTGGGCTTGGGGCACGGTTCGACCGTCGAGCATGTGCGCGCCGAAGTGGTCGATGTGCAGGTTTCGGCCGATTGCGTGCAACTGACCCTGAGCGACGGTCAGTCATTGCACGGGGCGCAAGCGGTGCTCGCCACCGGCATGTTTCCCGCTGCGCGCACACCGCAGAAAACCTCCAGTGGCCTCAACGCCGCGGCGCTCGATCCTTGGGACGTCGCCGCGATGCGCCAGCTCGATCCGCAGTCGACGGTGCTGATCATCGGTTCCGGGCTGACCATGGTCGATGCCGTGGTGTCGCTGGAACAGGCCGGGCATCGCGGGCCGATCGAGGTGTTTTCCCGGCACGGCCTGCTGCCCCATGTGCGACGTCAGCCGCCGGCGTGGGTGGACTTCCTCGCCGAGGATCATGGCATTCGCACGCCCCGGCAATTGCTGCGCGAACTGCGCCGGCATTGCCGCGCAGCCATCGCGCAGGGCATCGACTGGCAGGCGCCGCTGGACACGGTGCGGGCGCACATCGGCCGGTTGTGGAGCCAGGCCAGTGATGTGCAGCGTCGGCAATTCGTGCGCCATGTGCGGCCGTGGTGGGAAAGCCATCACCACCGTTCGCCGCCGCTGAGTGCCGAACTGGTGGAGCGCCTGCACCGCGACGGGCGCCTGCGGATTCAGGCCGCGTCGTTCAAAGGACTGGAGCCGGCGGTGGAGGGCGGCGTGGGCATTCGTATCCGGCGTCGCGGCGAGGATCAGACTTGCGTGGTACGTGGGGCGGCGCTGATCAATTCCAGCGGGATCGAATACGACTGGCGCCGCGTTGCGCGACCCTTGCCGCAACAGTTGCTGGCCCGTGGACTGGTGCAGCCGGGGCCGCTGGCGCTGGGGATTGCGGCGGCGGTGGACGGGGCGGTGCTGGACGCGCAGGGGCGAGAGTCCGCCCGGCTGTTCGCCATGGGACCGCCGTTGCGCGGGATGTGGTGGGAGAGTACGGCGGTGACCGATGTGGCGCTTCAGGCCAAGGCATTGGCGGCCAGGCTTGCTCGCGAAGGGGGCGACACCCTCACGGCAAAATCTCAGTAACCCTCGGAACCCGCTGCCGCATACAGGCCGGCAGGTTCAAGGGTGTTATCGCCAACCATCGCGATATTCGCCGTATGAGACTGAGCGGTGGTCACGCTGGCAACCACAGGATGGCTGTCATGCGCGGTGGCAACGGCGGAGGTGGCGCCGATCAGGGCAACGATGAACCCGAGGGCAATCATGTCTTTCATGGGCGTACACCAGAAAGTGGGTGGAAGATGGCGCCCACTTTATGGCTGCACGGTCGAGAAGAAAAAACACCTGTGCAGATAGTCGTTATCGAAGACGTTGATGCTGGCTCAGCGTGGCAGGGTGTCGCCCAGCCAGCGCTGGCGCATCTGCTCCAGGCGGCCGTCGGCGCGCAGGCTGTCCAGCGCCTGTTGCCAGCGGGCCACCTGGCGCGGGTCGGTTTGCCGGGAGAAGGCGATGTAGGTGTCCTGCGTCATCAGCGGCATCTGATACTGCAAGCGCTCCGGCGCCATGCCCTGTTCCCGGGCGAGGGTGCTGCTGGACAGGGTGTCCGAGACCACGAAGTCGGTTCGTCCCAGGCTGAACAGGCGCATCATCTGCTCCGGGGTTTCCACGCCGTAGAGGTTGTTCAGGCCTTGCTGTTGCAGGTAGCTGTAGGCCAGCCATTTGCGCGGCACGGTGATCCGTCCCAAATGATCGGCTTCGCGCAGGCTGCGCACCGGTGGCTGGATCGTGTCGTGGGCGTAGAGCGCGGTTTCGACTTTCAGCAGCGGCCCGACCCATTGATAGCGATCATCGCGCTCGTCGGTGCGCAGTACGGTGAACACGGCAGTGTCGGCGGAATCGCTGGCCATGCGCAGGGCGCGCAGCAGCGGCACTTGTTGCAGATGAATGCGATCACCGGTCTGCTCCGCCAGGGCTTGCACCACATCCACGCCGAACCCCACCAGTTGGTTGCCTTGCAGAAAATGCAGCGGCGGGTGGTTGTCGGTGAGCAGTTGCAGGTCGGCGGCGCTGGCTGCCACAGCCAGCAGAGACAGCAGACAGGCGGCAAAACGTTTCATGGCTCGTCCCTGAACAAATCAATCGCAAAGCTTATTACGCCGCACGAGGACGTTGCTGGGAAATTGCCGGGGCTTTTGTGTCAGATGCCAAGGTTTATCGGCATTGCTGAAACGATTGAAGCGGTGGGAGCAAGCAAGCCTGCTCCCACCTCAGGTGTGTTTATGCCACTACCTGATAGCACGGCACATACGCCGCGCCGCCCGGCAGTTTCATCCGGTGCTGGGCGACGAAGGCCTTGAGCAGCAGATCGAGCGGTTGCAGGATCGCCGCATCGCCACGGATCTGGTACGGCCCGTGTTCCTCGATCAGGCGAATGCCGTTGTCCTTGACGTTACCGGCGACAATCCCGGAGAACGCCCGACGCAGGTTGGCCGCCAGTTCGTGGGCCGGCTGATCGCGGTGCAGCTTGAGGTTGGCCATGTTTTCGTGGGTCGGGTCGAATGGACGCTGGAAGCGCTCGTCGATCTTCAGCAGCCAGTTGAAGTGGAACGCGTCGTTGCGCTCGCGGCGGAACTGCTTCACCTCCTTGAGGCCCTGGGTCATCTTGCGCGCGACTTCGGCCGGGTCGTCGATGATGATCTCGTAGTGCTTCTTCGCGGCTTCGCCAAGGGTGGCGGAGACGAAAGCGTCCAGTTGCTCCAGATACGGCGCGGCATGTTTCGGCCCGGTCAGGACCACCGGGAATGGCAGGCCTTCGTTGTCCGGGTGCATCAGAATTCCCAGCAGGTAGAGGAACTCTTCGGCGGTGCCGGCGCCGCCGGGGAAGATGATGATGCCGTGGCCGACGCGGACGAAGGCTTCCAGGCGTTTTTCGATGTCCGGCAGGATCACCAGCTCATTGACGATCGGATTCGGCGCTTCGGCGGCGATGATGCCCGGCTCGGTCAGGCCAAGGTAGCGGCCGCCGTGGATACGCTGTTTGGCGTGGGCGATGGTCGCGCCTTTCATCGGGCCTTTCATCACGCCGGGGCCGCAGCCGGTGCAGATGTCGAGGCTGCGCAGGCCCAGTTCGTGGCCGACTTTCTTGGTGTATTTGTATTCTTCGGTGTTGATCGAGTGGCCGCCCCAGCACACGACGATCTTCGGCTCGACGCCGGGGCGCAGGGTGCGGGCGTTGCGCAGCAGGTGGAAGACGTAGTCGCTGATGCCCTGGGAGGTGCTCAGGTCGATGCTCAAGGCATCCAGTTCGTTTTCGGTGTAGACGATGTCACGCAGGGCGCTGAACAGCATTTCCCGGGTGCTGGCGATCATTTCGCCGTCGACGAAGGCGTCGGCCGGGGCGTTCAGCAGTTCCAGGCGCACGCCGCGATCCTGCTGGTGAATGCGGATTTCGAAGTCCTTGTAGGCTTCCAGGATGGTTTTCGCGTTGTCGACATGGGCGCCGGTGTTGAGGATGGCCAGGGCGCACTGGCGGAAGAGGGTGTAGGTGCTGCCGGATCCGGCTTCGCTCAGTTGCTGAACTTCACGTTGAGATAGGGTTTCCAGGCTGCCCTTCGGGCTGACTGAGGCATTGATTACGTGTCGTTGGGTCATGCAAAAATCCTTAAAACGATGTCATTGCCGGGTCGGCCAACGGCATCCGAATAGTGTGTTCCCATGAATGAAGATGGCACGCTCTGCGGTGTATCGCCATATCCTTTTTGACTGATGAAAAGATGAAAAGGAGCCCCAGCATAGCTAAATCCTTCTCAGAGGCCATAATGCGCCGGCCGGTTTTTTCCAACGCCCGTTTAACCGCTCAAGGAAGCCATTGCAGATGTTCGAGATCCAGCCGATGAACGCCGCCACTTATCGCCAGCAGACCCGGCGCAGTACGTTGATCATTGCCGTGCTGTTCCTGGTGCTGGCGATGTTGTTTTCGACCACGGCAGTGGCGTTGTTCGGCGAGCCTGGCGGGGACAACCTGCGGTTCAACGTCGGAGGTGTGTTTGTCGGGTTTCTGCTGACCGGCGCCCTGTTGCGCGGGCGTTTCTGGAACCAGACGTGGATGGCCCCGGCGGTGTACGGCTGGCGGCTCAAGCGCAGTCTGATGAGCGTCACCAATGTGATGCATCAGGTGACGGCCAGGGTTGGGCAGGGTGACCCGACGGCGATGAAGGTCTTGCGCTTCTATCATCTGGGCCTGACCCAGATGCATGAACTGGACGGCAACTCCAGCGATCATGCGCAATTGCATCGGGAAGTCGAACAGCACAAGGCACGGATGCAAGCGCTGGGGCTCGATCCTGAACAGACGCGCCTTGATCCGGCCTGGCTGGAGTCCTTGAAGCCGACTGCCGGTTAAAACGGAATACGTGCGGCGCGCCGCAACTTCCATCGACGCAAAAGACGCCCGTACACCAGCAGGTTGATCGCCAGCACGATGCTGCCCAGGGCCAGTTGAATCTGCGGGGTCAGCCCGGCCGGGTAGATGACCGGCAAGACGTAGTGTTCGATGAAACCACCGGCGTATTCCGTCTGGCCGGCGGCGTGGCGCATCAGGTTTTCCCAATAGGTCAGCGGACAGGTCAGGTGCAACACCTCGACCGCGACACCCCAGGCCGCCGCCGGCAGGTGCAGCCACATCAGCCGTGGCCACCTGAGCACCAGCAAGCCGCCGAGCAACACGAAGACAATGAACGACAAGTGAAACAGCACGAGGCCGTCGGCGGCGATTCGGTAAAACATGGTGTCTCCCTGACACGGGTGTGGATGGCTGCAATCTTACGCCGCCCGGCGATGGATGGCTGAGGGGATTTCCCACAACTGCGCAAGATTGTTCAAGCCAGAAAAGGCCGTTTGCTGGCAAAGTCCGAGGTCTTGTCTCACGGTTGAAGAGCGTTATGTCCGATTCACTTATGCCGCGCAGTGCCTTTCTTCGCGGGGCTGCGGCGATCATGCCGTTATCGCTGGCGACGGCACCCTGGGGGCTGCTGGCCGGCTCCATGGCAATCGAAGCCAATCTCACGCCACTACAAGGGCAGGGCCTGTCGAGCATCGTGTTCGCTGGGGCCGCGCAACTGGTGGCTATCGGCATGCTCAAGGGCGGTGCCGGGATTTTCTCGATTTTGCTGACGACGCTGCTGCTGACTTCACAGCATTTGCTGTACGGCATGAGCATGCGTTCGGTGATTTCGCCGCTGCCGGGGCGCTGGCGCATCGGCCTGGGTTTTTTGCTCACCGATGAGTTGTTCGCCCTGACCAGTCAGCACGATCGCCAGCAATTCAATCGCTGGTACGCGTTGGGCGTCGGCCTGACGTTTTACATCGCCTGGAACCTGTTCACCCTGGCCGGCATCGTCCTGGGCAGCAGCATTCCGGGGCTGGAGCACCTGGGCCTGGACTTCTCGATCGCCGCGACCTTCATCGCCCTGATCACTCCGGTGGTGCGCAACGTGCCGACGGTGGTCTGTGTGGCGGTGTCGCTGTTCTGTTCGGTGCTGTTCAGCTATTGGCAGTGGGGCTCGGCGCTGGTGCTGTCGGGGCTGGCCGGAATGACCGCAGGGTTTGTCTGCAACAAGTTGTATCGGGGGCGCACATGATGATCTGGGCAGTGATTATCGGCATGGGGATTCTGGTGTTTCTCAACCGCTATGTGTTTCTCGAACCACGCTTGCCAGTCCGTTTAAGCAGCAACGCGCGGCAGTTTCTCGGCTTTGCCGTGCCTGGCATGTTGACCGCGATTTGCGGTCCCATCGTGTTCATGCCGGAGAAACAACTGAATTTGCAGTGGGACAATCCTTACTTGCTCAGTTCGCTGGTCGCCATTGGCCTGGTGATCTATACGCGCAATACGCTACTTAGCATGCTGTTGAGCATGGCGTTCTTCTTTTTATTGCGTTGGTGGCTCTAGTTCGAGGCTGCAAGTTGCCGGTCGGAATTTGTTCTACGCTTCAGGGATGACTGATGACTTTTCTGGCGAGGTGAGCATGGCAACCGAGAAGAAACGCCCTGACGAAGATGAAGAACCGAGCGAAGAAGAGATCGAGCGGGAGAAACACAAGGAGCAGACCTGGAAACATGACGACAGCCGCGAGCTCTCCGATCGGGATCAGGAACGCCCGTTGAAACCCTGACCCCTTGGTACGAAAAAGCCCCGCGATTGCGGGGCTTTTTCGTGGTGTCACAGATCGTCCAGCTGCGCGAAGTCGGGGTGCGAAGCCCGATAGCCCAAGGTCTTGTCGATCCATGCATTGAGCTCGTTGACCATCACCGGCGCGTGGCCCGGATAGTTGTCGAGGGTGGCGCGCAGGATGCGGTCGATATCGGGTACGGCGTGCAGGTTTCGGGTCTTGATGTAGTGGCCGATAAAACAGTCGAGTTGAAAGCGTTCTGTCATGGACAGATAAATACACTCCAGGCCGTTGGCCTGTTTGATTGCAAAATCGTCGCGCAACTTAGTTCTCTGCAAGGTTTGTTAAGTTTGTAGGGGATTCCCGGTCTTATTGACTCTTTGGTCAACTGGTATGCCAATAGGAAATGCGGCGCGCATCCTATCTGTAGCGTCTCGGAATGTATGTATGACGATTGAAATGTCAGACAGGCGGTTGATATCTCTCGACCGGCTGTTTGCGCTGTTGTCTCGCGGTTGAAACACTGGTTGTAACGCTACGGATTCACTCATTGAGTGCTTTCCTTGATAACGCATCGCGCCCGCTGTTCTTTAGGCTATCGGATCCTTCAGTCCTGGCTGTCCTGCCCGGTGAAGGTGTCGCGCCAGCGCAGCCAGCGACGTTCGGCCACCGCCAGCAGGCCATCGCTGAGTTTGCCCAGGAGTGCCAGGACAATGATCGCCGCCAGGACGATATCCGGGCGTGAGGTTTCCCGACCGTCACTGAGCAGATACCCCAGCCCTTTGGTCGCGGCGATCAGTTCGGCGGCGACCAGAAACATCCACGCCAGGCTCATGCCGCTGCGCAACCCGGTGAACAGGCCGGGCAGGGCGGCGGGCAGAAGAATACGGCGCACCAGTTGCAGACGGCTGAAGCCGTAGATGCGTCCGACTTCCACCAGTTTGCGGTCGATGTTGCGGATGGCCGCAACCACGTTGAGGTACACCGGAAAGAACGCGCCGATGGCGATCAGGACGATTTTCGAGGTTTCGTCGATCCCCAGCCACAGCAGCAACAGCGGCACCCAGGCCAGGCTCGGAATCGAGCGCAGCGCGGCGAAGGTCGGCTCCAGGTACGCTTCGGCTTCGCGGCTCAGTCCCACCCATGCGGCAAACGCCAGGGCCAGACCGGCGCCGATGGCAAAACCCAGCAGCACCCGTAGCAGGCTGGCGCCGATGTGTTTCCACAGCGCGCCTTCAGCCAGATCCGTCAGGGTCAGGGCAACCTCGCTCGGCGCGGGCATTTGATAGGACGGCAGCCAGCCGATGCGCACGATGAATTCCAGTGCGAGCACGATCAACAGCGGCAGCGCCAGACCTTTGAGGCGGCGTCGCCAGACCGGATTCAACGATGGGGGCTGGCGGCGCGCTACGGGCAGGGTGAGTTGCGTGGGCAGGTCGTTGCTCATGGTCAATTCTCCGCTCACAGCGAATCCGCGATGGGCGCGGACTCGTCGTGAGCCTGATCGGTTACTGGGCGGCGACGGTCTGCTGGAAACCAGGGTCGATCAGTTGATCGATCACTTGATCGACATTCACCCCACGGCGCACCAACTCTTCGGACACCAGGATCGGCGCGGCGGCTTTCGAGGCGAGCACGTCCTTGGCGGTGAGTTGCGGGCTGCTCAGGTCGGTGCGCGACAGTTGCAGTCTGGCCACCTCCAGCGGCAGGCCGGATTCGCTGGAGAGCAGTTTCGCCAGTTCATCCGGGTGCTTCACCGACCATTCGCGCGCCTGCTCGTAGGCCTTGATCACGGTGTCGATGGTTTGCGGATGCTCCTTGGCGTATTGCTCGGTCACGCTGACCACGCCGTAGCTGTTGAAACCGGGGTTGCGATACAGCAAGCGTGAACCGGCCTGCACCTGGCTGGCGGCCATGTGCGGATCGAGTCCGGCCCAGGCGTCGACGTCACCTTTTTCCAGTGCGGTGCGCCCGTCAGGGTGTTGCAGGTGTACCAGTTCGACGTCGTCCTTCTTCAGCCCGGCCTGTTGCAGGCTGCGCAAGGTGAAGAGGTACGGATCGGTGCCCTTGGTGGCGGCGATTTTCTTGCCCTTGAGATCAGCGACGGTGTGGTACGGCGAGTCCTTGCGTACCACCAGCGCGGTCCACTCGGCGCGGCTGTAGACGTACACCGATTTGATCGGGCTGCCATTGGCACGGCTCAGTACCGCCGCGAGGCTGGCGGAAGAGGCGAAATCGACGCCGCCGCTGTTCAGGTATTCCAGCGAGCGGTTGCTGCCTTGGCTGAGCACCCAGGTGACTTTGCTCTGGGGCAGGGCTTTTTCCAGGTAGCCCAAATGTTTGAGGGCCAGGCTGACCGGCGAATAGTAGGCGTAGTCCAGATGCACTTCGGCCGGCGCGGTTTCAGCGGCGTGGGCAACGGGTTGCAGGCTCAGGGCTACCGCGCAGGCCGCCAACAGCGTTTTGACTCGGGAAAACGGTAAGAAGGATGTCATGAGGGCGCTCCGCCAAGGCAACAGGTTCTTATGTCCAAAAAGATATTTTTATCGAATGCTTCCTGCATGAATGGAATATTGCAGGCTCTGTGCCATGTGCGCTCAGACGACGGATTTCGCGGGGTGCAAGGGTTTCTCCCGGATTGCAGCTGTTGCCGGATCAACACTTCGTCGCGCCACTGTTGCGGGGCCAACAGTGAAAACCGGCGGTGATGAGCTTATGCATTAATCGAATTTAAATTCAGATTTGTAAGAGCGTTATGGTCTATAAAAAGCCATCTTCAGGACTCGCCATGAAGCTCTCCCGTTTCCTACGTGCCACGTTGACCGCTGCGCTGTTTGCCTCACCACTTTCCTATGCCGCCGAACCATTGGTCTTGCATGTCGGCGATCAGAATTACTACAACATCCGTGCTTCAATAGAGGCGTCCGGCGTCTTGAAAGACGCGCCGTACAGCGTCGACTGGAAACACTTCCAGGCCGCTGCGCCGTTGGCCGAAGCATTGCAGACCGGTTCGCTGGACCTGGGCTTTCTCGGTGATTCGGGTTTCCTGTTTCTCGCCGCCAAGCAGGCGCCGGTGAAATTGATCGGGGTGTCGCGGCAGAACCCGGACACCATCGCCTTGCTGGTGCCGAAGGATTCGCCGGTGAAAACCATCGCCGATCTCAAGGGCAAAAAGGTCGCTTACTGGCCGGGTGCCTGGAGTCAGCAGTTGACCTTGCGTGCGCTGGAGCAGGGCGGGTTACCGGACAACTACGTCGACTTCGTCAAACTGATGCCGATCGATGCCGCCGCCGCGCTCCCCCAGGGCAGCATCGATGCGTTCCCGGTGTGGGAACCGTACATTTCCCAGCAGATCGTGTTCTCCGGGGCACGGCCGATTCTCACCGCGAAGAATCTGATGCCGGGGCTGAGCGCCATCGCCGCGTCGACGCCATCGATCGACAGCAAGCGTGAAGCGATTGCCGACTTTCTTGGGCGTTTGAAGCAGGCCAGGGCCTGGGTCGACAGCCACACTGACGAGTACGCCGACCTGTGGGCGAAGAAGGCCAACCTCGATCAGCAGGTTTCGCGGCACTGGTTGCGCCAGGCGCACATGACCGTCGGCCCGGTGGACCGGCAGGCCGCCGCCGATCTGCAAAGCACGGCGGACTTCCTGTTCAAGGTCAAGGCATTGCCGGCGCCGTTGGCGACGGCGGGCATCATTGATGGCACCTTCGAGCAGGCCCTGGCACGCTGAACGAGCGCTGGAACCAAACCCTGTGTACCCTTATCCAACCTCGGCCCACACTGACAGGTCACGGCTGGCGGGTCGCAGGGAGGCAGCAGCGGCGATGGAGTTTTGCCAATGACAACATGATCGCAACGGTCGGACTCAAGGCAAAACATGAAACAGTGGTTCAAGCTTTTCTGCGCAGCGGCCATCGCCGTCGGGCTGGCCGGTTGCATCGCCGCTCCCATCGAAATGACTTCGCAAACCCGGACGCGCCTGGAGGCACAGCCGCCGGTGCGGTTTCTGCTGACCTTCGATGACGGCCCCAGCGCCTCGAGTTTCTGGAACCCGACCGGCACCGTGCTCGACAGCCTGAAGAGCAATGCGTTGCAGCCAGACATCAAAGCCGTGTTTTTCGTCCAGACCAGCGCACCGAGGGCCGGCAACAGCGAGATCGGCTGGCGGCTCATGCAGCGTGAGCATGACGAAGGGCATGTACTGGGTTTCCACACCGCCACCCACTGGCACACCAATCATCGCTCGCTCGACCCCCAGGAACTGGAAGCCTCGCTGACCCGTGGCAGCGCCGACATCGCGGCGGTCACCGGTGCGCCGCCGACGTTGCTGCGTCCGCCATTCTGGAACTACGACAAGCGCACCTTCGCCGCTTATCAGCAGCACCACCTGCATGTGCTGCTCACCGACTTGAGTGCCAACGACGGCAAAATCTGGGGCTTCAATGCCAGCCCCCGGCGGCGGGCGAATATGTTGCGCCAATTGTCGGAAGTCCGTGAGCGGATTGCCCTCGGGCAATTTCCGACGGTGGACGGGGTGATTCCGGTGGTGGTGACCTTCCATGACCTCAACCGCTACACCGCGCGCCACACCCGCGAATACCTGCAGATCCTGCTCGACAGCGCGGCGGCCACGGGAGTGAGGCTGGCGGACAAGCCGTTCTACGACGACCACGCGGCGCTGGAGCGGGCAGCGCTGGCGCGTACCGTGCAAAGCGCCGGGGACCCCGTACGTTTGCCGGGTGTCTGGAACTGGATCTGGGATCGCAACGCACACTGAGGACGGCTGAACGAAGTTGCGACGGTGTTGGCATTTTTGCTCGAGGTCATGAGCGGCAGGGCGCTGAAAGCTCATCTATGCTCAACGGGTCAACCCGACCCATCGCCTGCGAGGCGTCCGTCCATGCTCGCCATTGCCGACATTTGCCGCATCGTCGAATCCGGCTTTTCGCCTCTGTGCTGCGATTGTGCCGAAACCGCGCAGGGGTTGTTGCAGATCAAGGTTTATGACCCTGACAGCGGGCGGGTGGATTTGCTGCTCAACGGTGTTTCCCCGGAACATCTGGTCACGATTCGTGACATTTCCAATTTCATTGGCGAATTGCGGACCGAAATGAGCGCCGGGCGTCGGGCGTTCGCCGGTTAGTCCTTCAGAGCCGACGCACGAAGGCGCGGACGATGCTCAATGTCGCGTCGCTGACGTTCAGGTTGTGTACCGTCTCCAGCGGATGCCAGATGCAATCGAAAATCTCGTTCTGCGCTTGCGCCTCGTCGATGTTCAGCACCGAGGCTTCGTAGACGTGGTGTCGCGTGCCGCCGCTGTGCAATTCCATCAGATACAGCATGTCGTCGGTCTTCAGGCCGGTTTCCTCGTCGAGTTCACGGGCGGCGGCCTGCGCGCGGGTTTCTCCCGGCTCGACCGTGCCGCCCGGCAGGGTCCAGCGGCATCGGGGTTTGCGCACCAGCAGAATGTGCCGATCCTGCTCGCATATCACGGTTGCACGTACTTTCATCTGTTACCTGATTACTGCCTGTCATGAAAAGGTCATGAAACTGCAATATTCGAGCCGTGGCCCGATCTAGAGGTTCCCTTGAGTTTCCGAGTGGTGTCGGTGCGCAAAAGTGCCGTTCCTTTGACGTTGTGGTGCGCGGGATTGGGGTGGATCGACGTCCGGTCGGCACAGGGATGGGGCGAGGGTGTAAGGTAAAAAAGTGCAACTGGACTTTTAGCAGTCGACAGGAGGTGTCTATGAGCATTGGCATGTTGAACAAAATGCACATGAACGGCTACGACGTACTCAGGGTCAACAATGGCCCCTGGCGGGTCTGCACCGAGGGTGACCGGTTGGCTTCTTTTGCCAGCCGGGAGGAAGCGATGGCGTATGCCGCCGCGCTTCCGGGCTACAAACCTCGTGCGCGCGCACCGAAGGCAGACTGACGGTCTGTCATGAAAAAGCCCCGGATATCCGGGGCTTTTTGCTGGGGACGATTCAGTGGACTTTCGTTCGGCTGATGGCGCGGGCCTTCACTTCCTTGGCATACAGTTGCAGGCGTTCTTCGTCGCTTTGCAGCACCTCACAGGATCTGAGCACCGTCTGGGCATCTGCCTCGTTGCCCGATTTACGCAACTGCTCGGCGATGCGCTTGAGGTCGACCGCCGACCATCGCAGATCCGATGCGACGGCTTGCAGGTCGCGTTGAAGTTCATGTTCGTATTCATTGAGCCGCATGATCACCTCCGGAACATTCTCGGTAGAACAGAGTAGCCGCATTTTCCGGGTAAAGGTCAAGGCATCTGTCGTCTGAGCGAATGCGGTGGATTTGTGTGCCGTTGGTCGGGATATTCAGGCTGAGGTTCGTTGTAGGCAAGATGCCCCGATGGATGTAGGAAGAGTTACAAGGTACATTCGCGTTTTTTTTCAATGAAGGATTCATTATGCGGATGTTGATCGGGGGAGTGCTGCTGGCAGCATTGGCCGGTTGCTCACTGCCGGCGTCACTGGTGCCGGGCGAACCGAACTTCAGCAAGATCAGTGGCAAGGCTCCCAAGGAATATGCCGCGTGCTTGTTGCCGCTGTGGCAGAAGGACATTCCCAAGACGTCGCAGGTTTCGATTTCCAATGGTTACCGCATCACCGCGCCGAGCATCGTCACCGCCGACGAGATTCTCGATATCGTGAAGTACAAGGACGGCAGCCGCGTCTCGTTGTATCAGGGGCCGCCATGGGCCAAGTCCGGGGCCTTGCGCCAATCGGTACGCGATTGCCTGTGATGGGGATATGAAAAAAGCAGAAACCGGGTAACGGTTTCTGCTTTTTTTTCGCCTGCGATTGCGATGGGCTCAATCGGAGACATCGGTGAGCGGAATATTGCCGCCGGTCTTTTTCTCGCGACGGTCCTGCATCCAGTCTTCCAGTTGGCTGGAAAACTCGGCCGGCGCCTTGCGCCCGACCTTTCTGGCAATGTCGAGAATGGTCTGTTGGGCCAGGGCGTCTTCCATGCGCTTTTGCGCCGTCATCATCGCGGCGTGAATCGAGCACGTACCCTCCAGCGCCCATTCTGGCGGCGAGCCCTCGAACAGGGCGCAGCGACCGCGAATGTCCCGGCACTCGAAAATGTTCTTGCGGCCATCGATGGCGTTGACGATGTCGAGCAGGGTGATTTCATCCGCCGGGCGCGCCAGTGTGAAGCCGCCCTTTACCCCGCCGGTGGACACCACCAGTTTGCCTTTGGCCAGTTTGGTGAAAATCTTCGCCAGGTAATCCAGCGGCACGCCTTGCAGCTCTGCGAGGTCGCGCACGCTGGCCTCGCGACTGTCGCCGCCGTTACCCACCAGAAAGGCCAGGCAATGGATGCCGTATTCGACGCCCGCACTGTAAAGCGACATAGCTATCTCCGACTGTAATTGTCGCATATTTTAACAGGCTGAACGGGCTGCGGCAAATGCGCAATGAAGGAGGGTATAGCCGTTTCTGGCCAGTAATTGCGGTGTTTTCTGAGCTTTTTATCGACGTGTCAAGCTTTCGAGCTATCGAAGTTTTCGATGCTAACTATCATGAAATCTGACTTGTTGAATTGAAAGGCGACCAATAAAGTCGCCGTTATCAGGTGAGCAGCGTTCCACGCTTTCTAGAATCGCAAGCGTGCCGGCTCCCGATGAACGTGAGTTCTCGAACCTCTTTCAATGACTTGGCCTTGGCCTGGAGACAACAATGAAACAGCACATTCTGGTAATCGGCGCAGGTTTCGGTGGCATGTGGACGGCGTTGAGCGCCACGCGTCTGGTCGACATGCACAATCGCGACAACATCGAGGTCACCGTGCTGGCCCCGCAAGCCGAGCTGCGGGTGCGTCCACGCTTCTACGAGCCGAACGCTCATCAACTGGCGGCACCGCTGGGCGATCTGTTTGCGGCGGTTGGCGTCAACTTCATCAAGGGCGCGGCCAAGACCATCGACGTCAATGCCAAAACCGTGGGCTACACCGATGCCGACGGCGTCGGTCAGGTGTTCCACTTCGACAAACTGGTGCTGGCCTCCGGCAGCGGCCTGGCTCTGCCGGACACTCCCGGCGTGGCGCAACATGCGTTCGACGTCGACCAGATCGAGGCGGCGATTCGCCTGGAAACCCACCTCAAATCGCTGATCAATCAACCGCAAAGCCAGGCGCGCAACACCGTCGTGGTCGCCGGTGGCGGCTTCACCGGGATCGAAACCGCGACCGAGATGCCGGCGCGTCTGCGGGCGGTGCTGGGTGACGAGGCCGAGATTCAAGTCATCATCGTCGATCGCGGGCAGAAGGTCGGTGCTGCGATGGGCGAGGCGATCAGCGTGTCGATTGCCGAAGCGAGCGCCGAGCTGGGCGTCGAATGGCGACTGGGTGTGTCGGTGCTGTCGGTCGATGCAAACGGCGTCACGCTGTCGGACGGTCAGCGCATCGAAGCGAACACCGTGGTCTGGACCACCGGCGTGCGCGCCAGCTCGCTGACCGAGCAGATTCCCGCCGAGCGTGATCGTCAGGGCCGCCTGCACGTCGATGCGCACCTGAAAGTGATTGGTCAGGACGACATCTTCGCCACCGGCGATGTGGCTTACGCGGCCAGCGACGATATCGGCAACTTTGCCCTGATGACCTGCCAGCATGCGATTTCCCTGGGGCGTCACGCCGGCAACAACGTCGCCGCGCAGATCCTGGGAGTCGACCCGACGCCGTACAGCCAGCCGAAATACGTGACCTGCCTGGACCTCGGCGCCTGGGGCGCGGTGTACACCGAGGGCTGGGATCGTCAGGTGAAACTGGTCAAGGAGGAGGGCAAGTCGCTCAAGACCCAGATCAACACCCAATGGATCTATCCACCTGCGGCTGACCGTGCGAGCGCTCTGGCCGCTGCCGACCCGATGATTCCCGTCGTCGCGTAATCAACGACGTTGCAATGATCCCGCTCCCTGAGCGGGATTTTTTTTGCCCCTTCAGAGGCTATGACTAAAAGTCATTGCCCCATGATTTTTAATGGTTACAGCCCGCCCGAACCGCGGTGTTAAAAAATCGCAAACACAGCTCATCAATAACAACCAGAGAGCGTTTGCAGCCATGTCCCCTTTCTCCCGCCGCACCTCCCCACGTCCGTTATTGACCGCGCCGGCCCCCTCGGCCCGCGTGAGTTGCCGAACACCCAAACATCCCTCTGCATCGCAAAGAGTAATGACTGATGAAAGAACTCGACCTGTACATCGGTGAAGGTTTCGAAGGCCCGGGCGTGAACGCCGCGCACATCAACATCCTGATCGGCCCGCGCAACGGTCCGGCAGGGCAGGCGTTCGCCAACAGCCTGGCCTCGCCGAGCCAGGGCCATTGCCCGTTCATGGTGATTGCCCAGCCGAACATTCCGGTCAAGCCGATGACCTTGTACGTGAACAAGGCTGCGATCAGCAGCGATCTGCACGGCAACGCCACCTGGGGCGCGTCCCAGGCCGGTATCGCCAAGGCAGTGCTCGAAGCGCTGCTCGACGGCACCCTGCCGCCGGAAGCCGAAGACGAGTGGGCCATCGTCACCGCCAACTGGGTCAACCCGGGCTGCGACGACCTCGATGCGGTGTACCTGAACAACTACAACGCCTGCCGCACCGCGATTCGCGCGGCCCTGACCGGCAAGCCGGAAACCGCGCAACTGAAAGACGTTGTCGCGCACATCAGCAACCCTTTCTACACTCCAAAAGCCTGAGGTCCGCGCCATGCAATACATTCGTTTGGGCAACTCCGGCCTGCAAGTCTCCCGCCTGTGCCTGGGCACCATGAACATGGGCACCCCGGACTGGAAACCGTGGATCTTCAATGAAAAACAAAGCGAGCCGATCGTGGCCCACGCCCTGGACAACGGCGTGAATTTCATCGACCTGGCGGACTTCTATTCCGCCGGCGTCGGCGAGGAAGTGGTGGGGCGCATCGTCAAGCGCCTGGCCCGTCGCGACGATCTGGTGATCACCACCAAGGTCGGCTACGGCACCCGCAGCGGCATCAACGCCAGCGGCCATTCGCGCAAGCACATCATGGACAGCATCGATGCTTCGCTGAAGCGTCTGGACATGGATTACGTCGACGTGTTCATGCTGCATTACTTCGACGTGAACACCCCGGTCGAAGAAACCATGGCCGCACTGAACGACATCGTGCGTTCCGGCAAGGCCCGTTACATCGGCGTCTCGACCATGCTCACCGGGCAGCTCGCCAAAATCCTCATGGCCTGCGAGCGCAACGGCTGGGTCAAGCCGATCAACATGCAACTGCAACTGAACTGCGCCTACCGCGAAGAAGAGCGCGAGATGATTCCGTTCTGCCGCGATCAGGGCATCGGTGTGTCGGTGTTCAGCCCGTTGGCCCGTGGTCTGCTGACCGGTGACGTGCAGTCGACCCGCAACCAGACCGACTTCTTCACCCAACAGATGTACAGCGACGAAGCCTCGTTCGAAATCGCCCATTCGGTGCAGCGTGTGGCCCGTGCCCGTGGCGTGTCGAACGCGCAGATCGCTCAGGCCTGGGTGGCCAATCATCCGGGCGTGGATTGCATGCTGGTCGGCGCCGACACCACCGCGCAATTCGACAGCGCGCTGGCGGCCCTGGAGACCCGACTGGACGCTGAAGAACTGCATGAACTGGAGCGCAACTACACGCCGTGCGACGTGATCAACGATTACACCGCCGGCAAACGCATCCTGCGCAACGCCCGTCCCGGCCTTGAGCGTTTCACTCTGCAAGGGGCGGTGGCATGAGCGCGTTGATTCGTCACGGCAACTTCATCGACGGCCAGTGGGGGCAGGGCGGCGCGACCTATGCGGTGCGCAACCCGGCCAACGGCGAACTGATTACCGACGTGCAAAAGGCTGGCGCTGAAGAGACTGACCTCGCCATCGAGGCGGCCAACCGGGCCTTGCCGGCCTGGCGCAAACTTACCGCCAAGGAACGCAGCCAGCGCCTGAAACGCTGGAGCGAGCTGATGCTTGCCAACCAGAAGGATCTGGCGACCCTGCTCAGTCGCGAACAGGGTAAACCGCTCGCCGAGGCCATGGGCGAAGTGGTCTACGCGGCGAGTTTTCTCGAGTGGTTCGGTGAGGAAGCCAAGCGTGCCTACGGCGATGTCATTCCGAGCCACAAGGCGGATGCGCGGATCATCGTGACCAAGGAAGCCATCGGCGTGGTCGCTGCGATCACCCCTTGGAACTTCCCGCTGGCGATGGTCACCCGCAAGGTCGGACCGGCGCTGGCGGCGGGTTGCACGATGATTCTCAAACCGTCGGAAGAAACGCCGCTCTCGGCCTTCGCCCTCGCGGTACTGGCTGAACAGGCCGGCATTCCGGCCGGTGTGTTCAACATCGTTTCCGGCGATGCCGTGGCGATTGGCGGCGCGCTGCAGGCCTCCAGCGTGGTGCGCAAACTGTCGTTCACCGGCTCCACCCGCACCGGCAAATTGCTGATGCGCCAGGCTGCCGACACTTTGAAAAAAGTCTCGCTGGAACTGGGTGGCAACGCGCCGTTCATTGTCTTCGACGATGCCGATCTGGATGCCGCCGTCAAAGGCGCGATGGCATCCAAGTTCCGCAACACCGGGCAGACCTGTGTGTGCGTCAACCGCTTCTTCATTCAGGACGGCGTCTATGAAGCCTTCACCGGCAAGCTCGCCGAAGCCGTGGCGGCCATGCGCGTCGGCCATGCGCTGGAAGGTGAAACCGAGCAAGGTCCGCTGATCAACAACGCGGCACTGGCCAAGGTGGAAAGTCATGTCAGCGATGCGCTGGAAAAAGGCGCCACGCTGCTTTGCGGCGGTCGTCGACATGCGCTGGGCGGCACGTTCTACGAGCCGACCATCCTCACCGAAGTCAACGGCGACATGTTGATTGCCCAGGATGAAACCTTCGGCCCGGTGGCCGCCTGTTTCCGCTTCAGGGACGAAGCCGAAGTGCTGGCGCGGGCCAACGACACACCGTTCGGTCTGTCGGCGTACTTCTACAGCCGCGACATCGGCCGGGTCTGGCGCATGGCCGAAGGGCTGGAAGCGGGCATGGTCGGGATCAACGAAGGGATCATCTCCACCGAAGTCGCGCCATTCGGTGGGATCAAGGAATCGGGCCTGGGACGCGAAGGTTCGAAGTACGGTCTGGATGACTATCTGGAGATCAAATACCTGTTGATGGGTGGCCTCTAGATTCACCTCGGCCTTGCGGGAGCAGGCTGGCTCCCGCAAGGCCAACGCAAGCGCTCCGTTTCTCCGTCAATAACAACAATTGGAGACGAACATGTCCGCTCAACCCGTAAAAATCGATGACCTGCCCATCGGGCGATTCCACCTCAAGATCGCCGGCCTGACCTTCGGCGCGCACTTCACCGACGGCTACATCCTTGGCCTGATCGGCATCGCGTTCACCTTGCTCAGTCCGCAGATGCAACTGGATGCCTTCTGGCAAGGCTTGATCGGCGCCTCGGCGCTGATCGGGCTGTTTCTCGGCAGTCTGTTTTTCGGCTGGATCTCGGACAAGGTCGGCCGGCAGAAAATCTTTCTGGTCAGTTTTGTGCTGATCACCCTGGCTTCGGTCATGCAGTTCTACGTCGAAACTGCCATGAGTCTGTTCCTCTGTCGGGTGCTGATCGGCATCGGGTTGGGCGGCGACTTCAGCGTCGGCCACGCGATGCTCGCCGAGTTCGCGCCGAAGAAACATCGCGGCGTGCTGCTCGGCTCGTTCAGCGTGATCTGGACGTTCGGTTACGTGGCCGCGACCTTCGTCGGCACTGCCATGCTCAGCCTTGGCGATGATGCCTGGCGTTGGATGCTGCCTCGTCGGCGATTCCGGCGGCGCTGATTCTGATTGCGCGTATCGGCACTCCGGAATCGCCGCGCTGGCTGGTCAATCAGGGTCGTGTTGCCGAAGCGCGGGCGATCGTCAAAAAACACCTGGGCGCCAATGTCGAACTCGACGAAAGCCAGTCCACCGAAACCCGCTCCGGCTACGCCGTGCTGTTCAGCCGTGAGTACCGCAAGCGCACGGCATTCAACTGCCTGTTCTTCGTCTGCATCGTCATGCCGTATTTCGCCATCTACACCTTCCTGCCGTCGATCCTGCAGAAGATGGGCCTGGCCGAAGGTTTCGGCACCGAGTTGATGTTGAACATGCTGCTGATCCTCGGCGCGCTGATCGGCATCTGGTGCACGATCAGGTTCACTCGGCGCGGGTTCCTGATCAACTCGTTCATCATCCTCGCGGTGGCGCTGTTTCTGCTGGCGGTACTGCCGAGCAGTGCGGCGTGGCTGATGGTGCTGGTGTTCGGGGTGTTCACGCTGGTGTTGTCGGCGGTGAGCAATCTGGTCGGGGTGTTCCCGGCTGAGAGCTTCCCCACCGAAGTGCGCGCCAGTGGTATTGGTCTGGCGACGGCGGTGAGTCGTCTGGGTTCGGCGGTGAGCACGTTCCTGCTGCCGGTGAGTGTGGCGGGGATCGGTCTGAGTCCGACCATGGGAATTCTGGCGGCGATCCTGGCGATTGGCGCGCTGCTGTCGTGGGCGTGGGCGCCGGAGACTAAGTCGCTGACGTTGAGCCAGGCGTGCAAGGCGCAGAGTCCGGTGGAGGGGAGTGGGGCAGTGGCTGCGAAAGTCGCTACATCTGTTTAGCGGTTATTGATGTGTTGTGCTTGAGGGCGGCCCCTCACTCCAGTCCTACCGAAACGCCGGGCCGCCCGGAGGGAGCCGTCCCCCGATCAATCCCCTCTCCCGCCGGGAGAGGGCAGCTTCGGCACTCGCCACAAGTACCACGCCGCCACTGTCCGGTACGGACTCCAGTCCAATCCAATCTCGATCATCTGCCTGCGCGTCGGCTGTACCTCCAGCCCTTTGAGGCGCCGATAGCCTTCGCGCACGCCAAAATCATCCGCCGGCAGGATGTCCCCGCGTTCCAGGCTGTAGATCAGCAACATCTCCACCGTCCAGCGCCCGACCCCGCGCAGGCTGATCAGCCGCTCGATCAGCGCCTCATCGTCCATCGCCAGCGCCGTGGCGTAGTCCGGCACCACGCCATCCAGCGTTGCTTGGGCAATCCCCTGAATCGTCGCGATTTTCCCCGCCGAAAACCCGCAACCGCGCAGCCGCTCGAAATCCGTCGCCAGAATCTGCTCGGGGCGTGGAAAGGTCTGTCCGGCAAACAACCCCACCAGCCGCCCGACAATCGCATCGCCGGCCTTGGCGTGCAGTTGCTGATAGGCGATCGCCCGCACCAGCGACTCGTAAGGATCCCGCGCCGGGTGCGGCTGGTGCAGGCAAGGGCCGACGGCAGCGATGTGGCGCTGCCAGTCGGTATCGAGGGCGGCGAGGAAAGCGCTCGCCGCTTCATATGGATCGGTCATGGCCTATTTCAGCAAACCGTTGACTTCGCCATAGGTCAGCGCCTTCAGATCGCGGCTGTCGAGTTGGCCGTTGGCGAGGAAGCTCTTCACCAGCGAACCCATCGCGCCATAGAGGAACTCGGCGATCCCGGAGCCGGCGCTCAAGCGGCGCACGCCCAGGGCCTTGAGTTCTTCGGGGGAGGGCAGGCCCGCGAAGCCGAGAACGTTGACCGGCAGCTTCGTGCCTTTGCAGATGGCTTCGATCTCGTAGGCCGAGGTGACACCCGCGGCGAACAGCCCGTCGGTTCCGGCCGCCTGATACAACGCGGCCCGGCGCAGGGTTTCGGCGACGCGATCCTCGGCAGGCACCAGGCCACGCAGGTACACGTCGGTGCGGGCGTTGATGAACAGCTTCACAGCGTGTTTCGCCGCCACTTGCCGGGCCACTTCGATCTTGCGTGCCAGCAGTTCCGGCGCGCCGTTGCCGTCCTCGATGTTGATCCCGACCGCACCAGCGGCCAGCACCGCGTCGACCACTTCGGCGACCCGGCCGAGGTCATCGGAGTAACCGGCCTCGATGTCCACGCTCAGCGGCACCTTGATCACCCGGGCGATGGATTCCACGGTACTGATCAAGCGCTCAAGGGGCAGGGTGTTGCCGTCCGGGTAACCGTGGACCCAGGCCACGGCGGCGCTGCTGGTGGCGACGGCCTTGCCGCCCAGGTGTTCGACCAGCCGCGCGCCGGTGGCGTCGGCGACGTTGGTCAGGATCAGCAAGTCTTGTTGATGCAACTGGTGAAACTGTGTGTCGAGCGCGCTCATCGAAATCCCTTCTTGTCAGTGGTCCAGATCGTCAGAAAGCCAGTTGTTGCGTGAGTTGTACCGCTGCGTTTTCCAGCCTGAGCAGAAACGCCTTGCGCGGTTGTCCTCCACCATAGCCGGTCAGCGAGCCATCCGCCCCGATCACCCGATGGCAGGGCACCACGATCGACAGCCGATTGTGCCCGTTGGCCAGGCCCACCGCGCGGCTGGCGCCGGGCTTGCCCAGGAGTGCGGCGATGGTGCCATAGGTGCTGGTGTGGCCGTAGGGGATTTGCCGCAATTGGGCCCAGACCTGGCGGGCGAACTCGCTGCCGGGCAAGTGCAGCGGCACGCTGAATTCGTTGAGTTGGCCGGCGAAGTACAGCGCCAGTTCACGTTCGATCTGCTGCAAATGCGCGTTGTGCCCCGGCGCGACCACGTAGCCGTGACGGTTTTGCAGCGCTTCGACTTCCCGGGTCAGCGCCGGGCGGTCGAGAAACTCCAGTAGCACCAGCCCACGCCGTTCGGCCATGGCGATCATCGGCCCCAGTGGCGTGGTCAGGCGGGTGAACAGCAGCGGCTCACTGGTCGCCGCACGCCCCGGCGTGATGTGGAACGACTTCTGGAACGCATCGCGAAAACCGCTGAGGGATTCGTAACCGGAATCGAACGCCGCGTGGTCGATGGACGTGCCTTGCCTGATTCCTCCCAGCGCCATGCCGAGTCGGCGGGTGCGCAGCCAGGCGTGAAAGGTCATGCCGAAATGCTGTTTGAACCAGCGCCGCAGCTTCAACGGCTCGATACCCTCGGCGAGCAATTGCGCATCGCTCCAGCGTTGTTCCGGCTCGGCGTGCACGGCCTTGAGCAGACGCTGCACCCAGTCCGGGGCGATGGCCGCCGCGTCCAGCGGCATGCAGCGCAGGCAGGCGCGGTAACCGGCGGACAGGCAGTCGTCGGCGTGGGCGAAGAACTCGACATTCTCCGGTTTCGGCTTGCGCGCCGTGCAACTGGGGCGGCAGAAGATCCCGGTGGTTTTCACGGCCGTGAAAAACACGCCTTCATAGGCAGTGTCGCGTTCGAGCATGGCGCGAACCATTTCGGCGTGGGGCGGCAGGACAGCGGTCTGTATGTTCATGGGCCGAGCATAAATCCGGGTTTTCGATGGCTCCACCGAAAAATCGACAGTGAATTTTCGGGCCGCTGCACTACATTGATCGGGTCGCTTCAACTCGGGAATTGCATGTATGTCACCGTTCACGATTCAACACATCGACCACATCGTCCTGCGCGTCGCGGATATGCAGCGCAGCATTGATTTCTACGACCGGGTCTTCGGCGCCGAAGTGGTCAGGCACAACGAAAAACTGGGCCTGGTGCATCTGCGCGCCGGCACATCGATGATCGATCTGGTCGACATTCACGGCGAAATCGGCCGCAAGGGCGGCGCCGCTGCCGGTGGCGAGCGGCGCAATGTCGATCACTTTTGCCTGCGCATCGAGCCGTTCGATGAGGCGGCGCTGGTCCGTCACCTGCAATCCTGCGGCTTGAGCGTGGAGAAAGCCGCCACCCGCTTCGGCGCGGAGGGCTACGGCCTGTCGCTGTACTGCTTCGATCCGGACGGCAATCAGGTCGAGCTCAAAGGCCCGTCCGAGGCCTGAGGATCAGGCGCGCCTGGCCATCAGCAACACCGAGGCCGCCGCCGACAACAGCCCCGCGCAGCAACGATTGAAAATCCGTTTGCCGCGCGGTTCGGCGAACCAGCGACGCATGTGCAGGCCCATGTAGGCGTAGGCGCTGATGGCGATCCATTCCAGCAGCAGGAACAGCACACCCAGCAGCATGAACTGCGGGGTGATGGCGCGGGCCGGATCGACGAATTGCGGCAGAAATGCGGTGAAGATGAGTATTGCCTTCGGATTGCCGGCCGCTACCAGGAACTCCTGGCGGGCCAGCGCCAGTAGCCCGTTCGCCGGTGCGGCAGCGGCGTCTTCTGCGCCAGGTTTGGCGTGCCAAAGCTGCCACGCCAGATACAGCAGATAAGCCGCGCCCAGAATCTTGATCCCGTAGAACAGCAGCTCAGACGTTTGCAGCACCACCGACAATCCGGCGGCTGCGAGGGCGATCATCCCGGCAAATGCCAGTAACCGCCCGACACCGGCCACGCAGGCCCGACGATAGCCATAACGGGTGGCATTGCTGACCGACAGCAGATTGTTCGGGCCGGGTGCCATGTTCAAGGCGAAGCAGGCGGGCAGAAACAGGGAGAGGGTGGCGAGATCCATGGCGCGGGCTCCGGTGACGGGAGCGGCATTTTTATCACGGCGTGGGAAGGGCTGACACGTACAGTCAGGCGGCAGTGTCGCGGTACAGCGGTGGCGTGGTTGTGGCAATCGGTTCGAACTTTATCTGTGGTCCGCGACTCAGAATTCCTCACAGGGAGAGGCAACGGCAGAAAAAACCATCTATCGGGTCAGAAAAAGCCAATGCCGTGTAAGCTCTCACTCCCCATGGCCCAAGCGGCCCACAACATGAGCGATCTACATGCAAGCAACGGCCCGTGAGGTTTTTGTACCACCGGTACTGCAGGATCTGCGCACCGGCACCGCCGAACTGCACATCGCCCTGGAAAAACGCCTGCCCTTTTTCTCCGACAGCCTGGATTTGTCCGCTTTCCAGCGGCTGATGCGGGCTTATTACGGCTTCTACCTGCCGCTGGAAAGCGCGTTGCAGGACAGCGAGGCCGTCCCTGCCGATTTCGATCTGAACCCGCGCTTGAAAGTCTCGACCCTGCGCAGCGACCTGCTGACCCTGGGCCTGTCCGCCGAGGCGCTGGAACGGCTGCCGCTGTGCCGCCAGTTGCCCGTCATCGACTCCGCCGCTGCCTGCCTTGGCGTGTTGTACGTGCTTGAAGGCGCGACCCTCGGCGGACAGATCCTGCGCCGGGAAATCGCTGCACGGCTGAGCCTGGATGGGCAAAACGGTGCGGCGTTTCTCGACATTTATGGTGCCGCCACCGGCCGACGCTGGCGCGACTTCATCGATTACCTGGGCAGTCGCCCGATGGACGCCGCCGAGCGCGAAGCCGTCGTGACGGCCGCCCACACCACATTCAGCTGTTTCGAGCGCTGGCTCGAAAGCCAGGAGGTTCTGGTATGACCCCGCAAGACCAAGACGCCTTTGAAGAGTTGCTGGCCAACTGCGCCGACGAGCCGATCCGCTTTCCCGGCGCGATCCAGCCGCATGGTCTGCTGTTGACCCTGAGCGAGCCGCAGCTGTCGATCATCCAGATCAGCGCCAACGTTGAAACCCTGCTGGCGCGTGCGCCACAGGAGCTGATCGGCCAGCCGCTGGCGGCACTGATCGGTGAGGCCCATGCCGAGCAGGTTCGTGCGGCCGTGCAGCAACCGCTGCTGTCCGACGCGCCGCCGCTGCACTTGCGGCTCAACGGCACGGCGTTCGAAGGCTTGCTGCACCGGCATCAGGGTGTGCTGATCCTGGAACTGGAAATCCACGTCGAGAATTTCCAGCCGCGCAACGTTGCCGGCACGGAAACCCATCTGGGGCGGATGCTCCAGCGCCTGCAGGCGGCCCAGACCCTGCAAGCGCTGTACGACATCAGCGTCAGGGAAATCCAGGCGATGACCGGCTACGACCGGGTGCTGATCTACCGCTTCGAGGAGGAGGGCCACGGCCAGGTCATCGCCGAAGCGTCCGACCCGTCGATGGAGGTCTTCAACGGCCTGTTCTTCCCGGCCTCCGACATCCCCGAGCAGGCCCGCGAGCTGTACCGCACCAACTGGCTGCGGATCATCCCCAACGCCGACTATCAACCGGTGCCGCTGCTGCCCAAGCTGCGCCCGGACACCCAGACCCCGCTCGACCTGAGTTTCGCCACCCTGCGCAGCGTGTCGCCGATCCACTGTCAGTACATGAAGAACATGGGTGTGCTGTCGTCGATGAGCATCTCCCTGCTCAAGGGCGACAAGCTCTGGGGCTTGATCAGTTGCGGTAACCGCCAGCCGCTGCATGTGCCCCATGAGTTGCGTACGGCGTGCCAGACCATCGGCCAGGTGCTGTCGTTGCAGATCAGCGCGATGGAAGCACTGGAAGTCAGCCGCCAGCGCGAAGAGAAAGTCGAGGCGCTGGCGTTGCTCAATCAGGCGATGATCGATTCGCCGCAGAACGTGTTCGATGGCCTGGCCCATCAGCCAGAAGTACTGATGGCGCTGACCAATGCCGGCGGCATCGCGATAATCGAGGACAAACAGCTGCACCGTTACGGCAACTGCCCGGAGCCGGAAGACATCCGCGCCCTGCACAAATGGTTGCAGGAAACTGGCCAGCCGGTGTTCGCCAGCCACCATCTGGCGGATGCCTACCCACCGGCGGCGGCTTATCAGCAGGTCGCCAGCGGCGTGCTCGCCATGAGCCTGCCCAAACCGGTGGACAACGGCGTGCTGTGGTTCCGTCCGGAGGTCAAAGAGAACATCAACTGGAGCGGCGATCCGCGCAAACCGCTGGATCTGGAAAACTCCGACGCCGGCCTGCGCCTGCGTCCGCGCACCTCGTTTGAAATCTGGAAAGTGGAAATGGCCGGCATTTCCACCAAGTGGAGCCACGGCGACCTGTTCGCCGCCAATGACCTGCGCCGTTCGGCTCTGGAAAACGACCTGGCCCGCCAGGTGCGGCGCGAGCAGGAGGCGGTGCGCGCCCGCGATGAGCTGGTGGCCGTGGTGTCCCACGATCTGCGCAACCCGATGACGGTGATTTCGATGCTGTGCGGCATGATGCAGAAGGCCTTCAGTTCCGATGGTCCGCACACTTCGCGGCGTATCTCCACCGCCATCGATACCATGCAACAGGCCGCCGGACGCATGAACACGCTGCTGGAAGACTTGCTCGACACCTCGAAGATCGACGCCGGGCGCTACACCATCGCGCCGCAGCGACTGGACGTCGCGCAGATGTTCGAGGAAGCGCAATCGCTGCTGGCACCGCTGGCGCTGGACAAGGACATCAGCATCTCGTTCGACGCTGACCCTGATCTGACCATTCATGCCGACCCGGAGCGGCTGTTCCAGGTGCTGTCGAATCTGGTGGGCAACGCGATCAAGTTCACCCCGCGCCTGGGCACGGTCGGCGTGCATGCCAGGTCAGTGGGCGATGACATCGTGTTCACCGTGCGCGACAGCGGCGAAGGCATTCCCAAGGAACACCTGCCTCACGTGTTCGACCGGTACTGGACGGTGAAAGAGGGCAACCCGACCGGCACCGGCCTGGGTCTGTACATCACCCAGGGCATCGTCGAAGCCCATGGCGGGCGGATCGTCGCCGAGAGCGAGCCGGGGCAGGGCAGCGAATTCCGCTTCACCGTGCCGCGTCTGGACTGAGCGCAGCACCTGGCTGTTCAGGGAGCAGGGCAGTTTTGTTCAATACCGGGGACGGGGCGCTGGTTACCGTGGGCGCCTTGTTCCTCGATTTGAAGCAGGTGTGCGATGAGTCTGATTGTTTCGATGGCGGCGTTTGCGCTGGTGGCGTCGATCACGCCGGGGCCGGTGAATATCGTGGCGCTGAGTTCCGGTGCGCAGTTCGGCTTTCGCGCCAGCCAGCGGCATGTGGCCGGGGCGACCCTGGGGTTTGTGCTGTTGCTGGTGTTGATGGGCCTGGGGCTGCATGAACTGCTGCAACTGTGGCCGTTTCTGACCCGGGTGGTGCAACTGGGCGGCGTGGCGTTTCTGCTGTTCATGGCGTGGAAACTGGCGGCTGACGACGGGCAGTTGCAGGCGAAGGAGTCGGGGCGGGCGCCGTCGATGCTGTATGGCGCGGTGATGCAATGGCTCAACCCGAAAGCCTGGCTCGCCTGTGTGGCGGGGATGGGCGCGTTCGTGGCCGATGGCGAAGCGCGGCTGGTGTGGCAGTTTGCGGCGGTGTATCTGGTGATTTGCTATCTGTCGGTGGGTTGCTGGGTGTATGCCGGGACGTTTTTGCGCGGCTACCTGAGCAACCCGGCGGGGATGCGGCTGTTCAACCGGAGCATGGCGTTGTTGCTGGCGGGCAGCGCTGTTTACCTTGTCATGCCCTGACCAAGAGAACGCCGCCCACCTGGCTCTCCCGAAACATCGAGCCGCCCCGGGGGAGAGGGAGGTGGCCGAAAAGAACGTGTACAGCCGCCAAAGCCTTGCCGCGCAGTGGTCACCCCCGATACTGCCCCGGTGTAGCCGCCAGATGCTGCTTGAACGCTCGCTGGAAATGCGCCTGATCGGCAAACCCTGCCTCCAGTGCCACATCGGCAATCAACTGGCCGCTACGCAACCGTTCGCGGGCGAACTGGATGCGCTGGTTGACCAGAAACGCATGGGGCGTCATGCCGTAGTGCTGTTTGAACGCGCGGATCAGGTACGACGGCGACAATTGCGCAGCCGCGCAAATGTCATCAAGACTGAGCAGGTCGGTGCAATGTTCGCGGATGTACCCGGCGGCCCGTTCAAGCTTGAAGTTCGGCTCGCGCAACGGTTGCCCGGCCGGGTTCAGGCGCCATTGCAGGTCGCTGAAAAACTCCACCGCCGCGCTCTGTTTGCGCAGCACATCCTGCTGCTCATCGACCAGCACGGCATACAGCGCCCGTAGCTCGTTGAAGACATGCGCGTCGTCCAGATGGGTGTTGGAAAACCGCCGAAACCCAAGCGATCCGCTGAAGCCCAACTGCTGCTGCAAATCCGCAAGCCACGGGGTTTCCACGTACAGCATCAGGTACGACCAGGGCTGGTCATCGATCGGATTGCAGGCATGCACGTCGCCGGGGTTCATCAGCACCACGGTGCCGGCGCCGACTTCGAACTGCGCTTGCTCGTGTACATAAGTGCTGCGCCCGGCGGTGATCGCGCCAATGGAAAAGTGCGCGTGGGAATGCAGTGCGTAACAGACTTCGCGACCATCGGCGATGGCCCGTGCCTCGATGAAGGGCAGGGCGTCGTCGCGCCAGAAGCGTGGGGCTTTTTCAGGGTTTTTGGCGGCAGCGTGTTTCATGGTTGTGGTTCCCGGCAGGCCAGGGCTGGAGTGTATTAGCTCTGGCCGGCAAAGGCCCGTTCGAGTTCGGCGATGTCGAGTTTTTTCATCTGCATCATCGCCTGCATCGCCCGTTGGCTTTTCGCCGTGTCGGGGTCGGTCATCATGTGCATGAACGCCACCGGCACGATCTGCCAGGACACACCGAACTTGTCCTTGAGCCAGCCGCACTGCTGCGCCTGCACCGGCCCGCCGTCCCCGAGATTGCCCCAGAAGTGGTCGACTTCTTCCTGGTTCTGGCAATTGACCTGAAACGACACCGCTTCGTTGAACTGGAACACCGGGCCGCCGTTGAGCCCGGTGAAAGTCTGCCCGTCGAGTTCGAAACTGACGGTCATCACCGAGCCTTCCGGGCGCCCGTGGAATTCCTGGCCGACCTTGCTGTAGTGGGTCACGGCGGTGATTTTCGAATGGTCGAAGATCGAGCAGTAGAACTTGGCCGCCGCCTCGGCCTGGTCATCGAACCACAGGCACGGCGTGAGCTTCTGAAAACGTTGCATGGCAGTCATCCTCGGCAGGTTAGACACGCTGGATTAACAGCGTAGTCAGTCCTTGATCGGTTTGAAGTGCCGTAGATCGACAACTCGTCGATCCTCAGAAATCCCAGCGCGTCGTCAGTTGCACATTGCGCGGTTCGCCATAAAACCCGGTGCCGAAGTTGCCCAGCCCGGTGTAGTAGGTCGTGTCGAGCAGGTTCTTGACGTTGAGCGTCGTGCTCAGGTGTTCGTTGAAGCGGTAGCGCGCCATCGCATCCACCAGGTAATAGCTGTCCTGGGTGATGCGCACGGTGTGGCCGCCGTTGTCCGTATCGGCGGGGTCGGGCTGGAACACGTTGCCGAAGAATTCGCTCTGCCAGCTCACCCCCGCGCCGAGCGTGAGGTTCTGCCACGCACCAGGCAGGCGATAGCTGCTGAATACCCGGACGATCTGCTCGGGGGCGGTGGTTTGCAGGATCGCGCCGTACACCGGTTCACCCTTGGCGTCGCGGGTGTGATTGAAGGCGTAACCGGCGGAGAGGTTCCAGCCTTCGCGCAGTTCGCCGGCCAGTTCGAATTCGAAGCCTTTGGTGGTTGCACCTTGTACGGGGCGGTACACCGACTCGCTGTCGAAACCGCTGACGTATTCGGCGATGTTGTCCTGTTCGATGCGGAACACGGCAAAACCGGCATTGAGCCGACCGTCGAAGTATTCCGCTTTGACGCCCGCTTCGAGGCTGTTGCCTTGCACCGGTTCCAGCACCTGACGCGAGGCGTCCTTGCTCATTTGCGGCTGATAGATGCGCGTGTAGCTGCTGTAGAGCGAGTAGCGGTCGTCGAGGTCGTAGACCACGCCGGCGTAGGGGGTGAGTACGCCGGTCTGACGATAGCCGTCGCGCACATCTGCGCGTGTCGGGTCGCGGTAGTCGAGGTGGTCGCTGGCGGTGAAGTCGCTGACCCGTCCGCCGAGAATCAGCGCCAGGTCGTTGGTCGGTTTGAGTCGGGTGGCGAGGTAAGCGCCGGTCTGCCGCTGCCGGATGTCATCGCGGCCGACCTGAGGAATGTCCGGTTTGGCGAATTCGCCGCGCCAGTCGAAGATGCTGCCGCCGAGCGCCGGATAGACCGAACCGTAGACCGGGATGTCCTGACGGGTGTTCATCGACATGAACCCGGCGAGCAACTGATGTTCGCGGCCGAACAGGCTGAAGGGGCCGCTGAGGTTGAGGTCGAAATTGTCCTGGACTTCATCGCCCTGGAACCGGCCCATGTACAGGAACATGCCATCGCCGCTGACGGGATCGGGATTGCCGCCGCTCGCCGAGCCGAGCAGGGTGTCGTGCTGGCGGTGTTTGCGGTCGTAGCTGAGTTTGAACGTCCAGTCGTTCGCCAGTTGCCGGCTCAGCGCGGCGAACAGGGTCTGGTTGCTGAAGTCGCGGCGGCTCCAGTCGGTGGCCGGGTTGAACGAGCGCGAAAAGTGCGTGCGCGAGCCGTCGCTGTGGAACATCGGGAAACCGGTCCAGCTGGCACCCCGCGAACGGGTGTTCTGTTGATCGAAACCGACGCTCAGCAAGGTGTCTGGCGAGAGGTCGGCTTCGAGGATGCCGTAGGCGATGTCCTTGTCGTTGCGGTAGTGATCGGCGTAGGCGCTGCGTTGCTGAAGGACGCCGACGAAGCGCCCGCGCAGGTGGCCGTCGGCGGTCAGCGGCCCGCCAATGTCGGCCTCGCCGCGAGCGTTGTCCCAGGAGCCGACGGTGCCGCTGACGGAGGCTTTGAACGCTTCGGTCGGACGCTTGCGGATCAGGTTGACGGTGGCCGAAGGATCGCCGGAACCGGTCATCAGGCCGGTGGCGCCCTTGATGATCTCGACCCGGTCGTAAGGCGCCATGTCGGTGCTGGTGGTGCCGTAATCGTAGACACCGTCGTAATCGGTATTGACCCCGTCGTACTGGAAATTGGTGATCGGCGCGCCGCGACTGGAAAACTCCCAGCGCTCGCTGTCGTAGTTCTGCACGCTGATGCCGGGGGCGCGACGGAGGATGTCGGCGATGCCGGTGGCGCCCTGGTCATCCAGTTGCTGGCGGGTGATCACCGTCACCGATTGCGGGGTTTCGCGCAGAGACAGTGGCAGGCCGGTGGCCGACGACGTCTGGCCGGTGGTGTAGGCCTGGGTGCCCTCGGTGATGGCGCCCAGGTGTTTGCCGGAGACAGTGGTGGCGTCCAGCTCCAGCGGGCCTGTGGCAGAGGGTGCGGCTCGCAGCACATAACCGCCGCTGTTCTGCGCCTGGGCCTGTACGCCGCTGCCTTGCAGCAGGCGTCGCAGGGCTTGTTGTTCGGTGTAGTCGCCCACCAGCCCTGGGCTGCGCCGGTCGGCCGCGAGGTCGTTGTGGCCGGCGAGGAACACGCCGCTCTGTTCGGCAAAACGGTTGAGCACGCTGATCAGTGAACCGGGGGCGATATTGAAGTGATGTTTCTGTGCAGCGGGCTGCTCCGCGCCGCTCGCGAGCAGCGGCACGCACAGTCCGGGCAGGGTCGATGCCAGAATCAGGGCGAGACGGGTGCGAGCGAACGTGGAGCGCAGCATGGAGTTCCCGAAGGCAAACAAAGGACTACTCAAGGTCAACCGGATGAGCGCGAAAAAAGGGAACCGTGAATTGAAAGATGTCAGCCTTTCGGCCCGACATTGACCCACCAGCCGAGCGTTTTGTTGACCCGGATCGGCAACGCCGCTTCCAGCAGGCGCAGGGCCTGATCGGAGTCCCTGAGCGGGAACGAACCCATCACGGGCAGCGCCGCCACCGCCGGATCGCAATGCAGGTGCCCCGGCCGGTAATGGCTCAGTTCTTCGATCAATTCGCCCAGCGGCAGGTTATCGGCCAGCAACAGCCCCTGGCGCCAGGCTTCGCGGGACGGATTGGCCGGCGTTGCGTCCCCCAGATGATCGGCACTGAAAACCAGTTGCCGCCCGGCCGCCACAACCTCGACCTGATCCCGGCGATTACGCACTTGCACCGCGCCTTCATAGACGTTGAGCCAGGTTTGCCGATCGTCCTGGCGCACGCTGAAACGGGTGCCCAGCGCCTGCATCCGACCGTGTGCGGTATCGACCAGAAAGGCGCGGCCGGCATCCTTGGCAGTCTCGATCAGCACTTCGCCGACGCGCAGTTGCAGCAAGCGCTGCGTGGTATCGAAGCGCACGTTGAGTGCGCTCAGGGCGTTGAGCCAGATCCGGCTGCCGTCGCTGAGGGTCGCTTCGCGGGTTTCCCCGGTGTCGGTGGAGAGGTCGGCGCTCAGTCGCTCGACCGCGTCCGGCAGCGGCGTGCTGCGCCATGCAACCCAGCCGCTCAGGCCGGTCGCGGCGAGAATCAGCAAGCCTTTGAGCGACTGACGGCGGCTGATCGACGTGCGGCTGCTGCGCAATGTGTGGCTGACGGCGTGGGCTTCATTTTCACCCTGCAATGGCGCGAAGCGCTGGCCGACCCGTTCCACGTAACGCCAGGCTTCCTGATGCTCGGCACTTTGCGCCAGCCATGCCTGCCAGCGCAGACGCTCGTGATCGGCCACCTGCTCGTCATGCAGTTGCACGTACCACTGCGCGGCTTGTTCGAGGCTGGCGTGGCTGAGTCGGTTCATCGGCTTACTCAATCAACAGGCCGTCGAGTTCGGCTTCCAGCATCGCGCAATGCATCATCGCCTGGGCCAGGTACTTCTTGATCATCCGCTCGCTGACGCCGATTTCCTCGGCGATCAGCCGGTAGGGCATGCCGTGCAGTTGCGCGAGGATGAATGCGGTGCTGACCCGCTGCGGCAGACGCTGGAGCATAGCGTCAACTTCATGCAGGGTTTCGACGATGATCGCCTGCTGCTCCGGCGAGGGCTGCAAGGCTGGCGGACGACTGGCAAGGGTTTCCAGCCAGGTCTGTTCCAGTTGCCGACGGCGCCAGTGATCGACGCACAGGCCTCGGGCGATGGTCGCCAGATGCGAGCGCTCGTGGACTTCGCCGTTGAACGTCTGCGGACGCTTGAGAACGCGAATGAAGGTGTCGTGCGCCAGGTCGGCGGCATCCATCGCGTTGCTCAGGCGTCGGCGCAATAACTCATGCAGCCAGCGGTGATGGCTGAGGTAGAGGTTTTGCACGAGAGAAGTGTCGGCGACCGTCATTCGGGGCAAGCGTCCAGGGTGACCGGTTTATCGGTCTAAATAAGAATGGGTCGCGATTAAAGCAAAAGGCTGGAAACTGCGCAAATGATATTGGTTTGCTTTTAGGTAGAAGGCTGGGTGGTGAGCGTTAGATGTAGTCCTAATGACTCATTAATTAGTCAAATTGACTTTAAAGCGTTTGAGTCAAATTGACTCTTGATGTGCCAACCAATTGATTTTGCAGGCTGATTTAGATGGCATGAGAATTGATCTGTTTAACGTACAAACTGAATCGCTCAGGAGTACGTCAACATGTTCGCTTTCTTCGAGAGTCCGCTGAACGTTCTTCATCTATCGAGCAAAGTGCTCGTCGCTGGCCTGATCATGTTGCTGGCCGGGATCTACGGCGCCTATCTCTACCAGGGGCACATGCCGATTGCGCTGTTGGTGGGAATGCACGCGCTGACCATTCTTGGCCCGACGCTGCTGAAGATCGGTTATGTGCTGCGTCTGCTGTCGCAATACCGGCTGGGGAACGCTCGCGCTCTGGCCGTGGCCTGAGACACACTTCAGCGCCGCAGCGCTGTCATCAGCAACGACTGCGGCGCCGGACTCTGCGGATGCTGTGGCTCTTGCAGGCCGGCCAGTTGAAAACCCGCCATGTCCAGCGCATTGAGCCAGCTCGACAACGTGCGGAAATACCACGGCATCGGTTGCCACTGGCCCTTGAACCCGGCGAAGGTCTCTTCCCGCCAGCCATCCTGATAATCGCCCGCCGCCACGGCCCATGGGTGCAGGGTCTGGATCACCAATGTGCCGCCGGGGACGAGCAGCGTGTTCATCGCGGCGAGCAAGGGAATGATGTCCTGATGCAGCAGCGAGAAGTTGGCGCAGATCAGGTCGTAGTCGCGGCCGACGTCCAGCTGCGCTTGCGCCAGGGCTTCGTAGCTGGCGACGTGAACATCCGCTGAGCCGGCCGCGCGCGCCGCTTCAATCAGTGTCGGATCGCCGTCCACGCCGACCGCTGTGATGCCCCGGTCCGCCAGCGCCCGCAACAGCCAGCCTTCACCGCAGCCCAGGTCGAGCACGCGTTCGGGCTGGCGGCCCATCACTGCCAGCAGAATCGCCTGGTCGGTGACTTGCAGGCGGCTGTCGATGGCGCCGCTGCGGATCGCTTCGATCCAGGATCGGGCGTTGTGCTGCCAGCTCTGCAAGAGATCGGATTCGGGGGCGGACATGGCGATCTCCAGTGGCGGATTAAAACGCGGGGTCGATCAGGCGGATCCGGTCACGTCCACCGCGCTTGGATTCGTACAGCGCGGCGTCGCCCTGTTCGATCAATGCCGTCAGGTTGGCCGGTGGCCGGGTAAACAGCGTGGCGCCGATGCTCAGGGTCACCGCCTGGGGCGTGACGAAGGTCTGTGCGGCGTTCTGGTGAAATTGTTCACGCAGCCTGCCGCCCAGCTCGACAACCTGTTCGTTGGAGGTGTTGCCGAGCAGGATGACAAACTCGTCACCGCCGAGTCTGGCCGCCAGCGCGCCTTCGGGCAACACGGCGCGGATCATTTCACTCAGGCTGATGAGCAAACGGTCGCCAGCGGTATGGCCGTAGAGGTCGTTGATCAGTTTGAAATTGTCGATGTCGATCAGCAGCAGGGCGCCGCGTCGGGTGCTGGAGACGTCATCCAGCAACCGTGGCGCCCGGACTTCCAGGGCGCGGCGGTTGTACAGGGCGGTCAGCGGGTCGCGCGCGGCCAGTCGGGCAATCTGTTTTTCCCGGCGATAACGTTCGGTGCCGGTCATCGACAGCGCGATCAACATGATCGCCATTGCGCCTTCGACCAGGGAAATCTGGATGATCTCGCCACGAAACGCGGCCAGGTCGATCAACGTGCCCGGAATGATCACCGTGGTCGCCTTGGCGACATAGAACAGCCCATGGACCAGCAGCACATAGCGCAGTTGCACCGCCCCGATACTCAGCGACTTGCCATGGGGCCGCAGCAGAAAACTGCCCTTGAGCGTCGGCAGGGCCACCAGCAGCGAGTTGGCGACCAGCATGATCTTCGACCACGAGGGATCGTCCGGCAGCAACAGCAGGGCCAGCCAGGCGCAGAACATCAGATACCAGACGCGCGACAGGCGCTGTTGCGTGAAACGCGCCACGCCCAGCAGAAACAGCCAGTGAGCGAGCACCAGCAGACCGTTGGCGAACCAGATGCCGATGAACAGAAAACCGCTGCCACGCAGCAAGGCCAGGGTCGAGCCCACGGTGATCGTGGCGAAGCCTGCGCTCCAGAACAGCAGCGAGGATTCACGAATGCTGCGCCACTCGACGGCCAGGTACAGCGCGGCAGCCGCTGCGAGGGCGGTCGAGAGGGTCAGCATCGTGGGAGGATCAAGCGCCATGAACGGACTGGCCTGTTAATCGGGGAAAAGGGACGCGATTGTAAGCGGTTGGCCATTTGCCTGCTAATTTCAAACGCTCAGTGGTGATTGGCAGAGGAGGTGTGCAATGGACCGATTCACTGGCGGTTGCCTGTGCGGCGATGTCCGGATCGAGGCCGTGGGGCGGCCGTGGCGGGTTGGCCTGTGTCATTGCCTGGATTGCCGCAAGCATCACGGCGCGCTGTTTCATGCCTCGGCGATCTTCCCCCGAGACAGCAGTGACCATCAGCGGCCAAACCCGTGACTACGCCGGACGATTCTTCTGTCCGCGCTGCGGATCTTCAGTATTCGCCCGGACCGGCGATGAGGTCGAAATCAACCTGGGCTCGCTCGATGCCCCCGATCAACTGCAACCGACCTACGAAAGCTGGGTCGTGCGGCGCGAGTCGTGGCTGCCGGTGTTTGCCCTGGCCAGGCATTATCAGGGCGATCGCGAAGGCAGCGGGCGTTCCGAGCCGTAGCCGCTCATGACCGGCGGTCGCGACGGCTGGCCGTCGAGGCAAATTGCGCTTAGCTCAATGGGATAAGCCGAGGCGCGCGTAGGTCGTGAAAGACCACAGCGGCGCCCCTTCAGAACACCGTGAGTCTGAGGAAATCCCCGATGCTGACCTTGAATATCAACGGTAAGGATCAGGAGCTCGATGTCCCGGCGGACATGCCGTTGCTCTGGGTTCTGCGCGACGTCGCGCACCTGACCGGCACCAAGTTCGGTTGCGGCATGGCCCAGTGCGGTGCCTGCACCGTGCATGTCGATGGCGCGCCGCTGCGCTCGTGTATCACGCCGGCCACGGCGGTGGCCCACGGGCAAAAAATCCTCACCATCGAAGGTCTGTCCAGTGACGGCTCGCACCCGGTGCAACAGGCCTGGGCCGAGCTGGACGTGGTGCAATGCGGCTACTGCCAGTCCGGGCAGATCATGTCTGCCGCCGCGTTGCTGGCGAAAATCCCCAAGCCCACCGACAGCGATATCGACCAGGCGCTCTCCGGCAACATCTGCCGCTGCGGCACCTATCCAAGAATCCGCGCGGCGGTCAAACGCGCCGCCGATATCGGTTGAACCGGGCGAGGGGAGATGTGCCATGAACAGTCCTGTATCCCGTCGCGGTTTTCTCAAGGGCAGCGTCGTGCTGGGTGGCGGTCTGGTGGTGGCGTTCGTCGTCCCCGGCGGCCATCGCTTTGCCCGTGCAGCGGAGAACGAAGGCAAGGCCTTCGCACCGAATGCGTTCCTGCGCATCGCCGCCGACAACAGCGTGACCGTGCTGCTGGGGCATTCGGAAATGGGCCAGGGCATCTGGACCGGCCTGACCATGCTGATCGCCGAAGAGCTGGACGCCGACTGGTCAAAAATCCGTGTCGAACACGCGCCGGCCTCGGCTGTCGATTACGGTCTGCCGGCCTTTGGCGGCATGCAGATCACCGGCGGCTCGACGTCGACCTGGATGGAGTTCGACCGTTATCGCTTGGCCGGTGCCACCGCGCGGCAGATGCTGGTCGAAGCGGCGGCCAAGCGTTTCGAGGTCGCGCCGTCGGCGATTCGCACCGAGTCTGGTGTGGTGATCGCTGGCGATAAACAGGCGACTTATGGCGAGCTGGCGGACGCCGCCGGACAACTGCCGGTGCCGGATCCGAAGTCGATCACTTTCAAGGAAGCCAAGGACTGGAAGGTCATCGGCAAACCGACCAGACGCCTCGACACCCCGGAGAAAATCACCGGTCGCGCCAAATTCGGCATGGATGTGCAATTCGACGGCCTGATGACGGCGATGGTCGCCCGCGCGCCGGTGTTCGGCGCCACGGTCAAGTCCTTCGAAGGCGCCGAGGCGTTGGCGGTGCCGGGTGTGCACAAGGTCGTGCAGGTGCCGAGCGGGGTGGCGGTGATCGCCGAGCATTATTGGGCGGCGAAACTGGGGCGCGATGCCTTGAAGGTCGAATGGGACAAGGGGCCGCACGCGGACCTGAGCAGTGAGAAGCTGCTGGAGAGTTTTCGCAAACTGGCGGCCACGCCGGGGACTTCCGCCAGTCAGGCCGGGGACGCCGAGGCCAACTTCGGCAAAGCGGCGAAGAAAATCGACGTCGAGTACAGCGTGCCGTACCTGGCCCATGCGCCGATGGAGCCGCTCAATTGCACGGTGAAAATCAGCGCGGAAAAATGCGAGATCTGGACCGGCACCCAGTTCCAGACACTGGATCAGATGATCGCCGGCAAGATCACCGGGCTCAAACCGGAGCAGGTAGAGATTCACACTGAATTTCTCGGCGGTGGCTTTGGTCGTCGGGCCAACCCGACCTCGGACTTTGTCGCCGAAGCGGTGCAAGTGGCGAAAGCCGCCGCCCTGCCGGTGAAAACCGTGTGGGCGCGCGAGGATGATATCCGGGGCGGTTATTACCGCTCGATGTTCCTGCACCAGGCGCGTATCGGACTCGGTGCCGATGGCATGCCGCAAGCCTGGCAGCATGTGCTGGTCGGGCAGTCGATCATGACCGGCACCTTGCTCGAAGCCACCATGGTCAAGAACGGCATCGACCCGACGTCGGTCGAAGGCGTGGCGGACAGTCCTTACATCAAGGGACTGGCGCACCAGCAAGTCGAACTGCATTCGCCACAGACCGGCATCAACGTGCTGTGGCTGCGTTCGGTGGGGCATACCCACACCGCGTTTGTCATGGAGTCGTTGATCGATGAGCTGGCGACGGCGGCGGGCAAGGACCCGGTGGAGTACCGGCGAGTCCTGCTCAAGGATCATCCACGGCACCTCGGCGTACTGAACCTGGCGGTGGAGAAAGCCAACTGGAAAGCGCCGCTGCCCGATGGCCACGCCCTCGGCGTGGCGGTGCATGAGTCGTTCGGCAGTTATGTGGCGCAGGTGGCCGAGGTGTCCCAGGACAATCTGGCGATCCGCGTGCATCGGGTGGTGTGCGCGGTGGATTGCGGGATTGCGGTCAATCCGCAGAGCATCGCCGCGCAGATGGAGTCGTGCATCACCTTCGGCCTGGGTATGGCCCTGCGCAGCAAACTGACGATCAGGAACGGCCAGGTTCAGCAGTCCAATTACCACGACTATCAAGTGTTGCGCCTGAACGAGATGCCGTTGGTCGAGGTGCATCTGCTGCCCAGCAGCGACAAGCCCGGGGGTATCGGCGAGGCCGGTGTGCCGCCCACCGCGCCGGCGGTGGCCAACGCGGTGTTTGCCCTGACCGGGCAGCGCCTGCGGGAACTGCCGCTGCAACTGTCGGGGGTGTGAGATGAAACGTCATCTGCTGTTGGGAACGGTGATTCTGCTCGGCCTCGGCGGTTACACCTCGGATCTGTTCGCCGACGATCAGGAGGCCCTGAAAGCCTTCGACACGGTACAGAAAGTGTTCCAGAGCCCGCGTTGCCAGAACTGCCACATTCCCGGTGACTCGCCGTTGCAGTTCGATGCCGGCATACCCCACGCGATGAACGTGGTGCGGGGCATGGACGGCAAGGGCGCCGCCGGTTTGCCCTGTGCCACCTGCCACGCCGAAAACAATCCACCGGCCAGTTACGGCCCCCACGCGCCGCCCGGAGCGCCGCACTGGAGCCTGCCGCCGGCCGCGCACAAAATGGCCTGGATCGGTCTGCCGGCGGATCGCCTGTGCACGATGATCAAGGATCGTGCGAGCAACGGCGATCGCGATTTCGCCGCGCTGATCAAGCACGTCAGCGAGGACAAACTGGTGCTGTGGGGCTGGAATCCCGGAGCGGGGCGGCAACCGGTGCCGGTGCCGCACGACATCTTCGTCACCCAGTTCAAGCTCTGGGCCGATGCCGGCGGGCCATGTCCGGTCGCCGGAAGCTGACCGACGGCGGCGCGGCGAAGGAGTAGAACCCGGCGTGGTCTACTCTAAAGAACAGATACCTCAATGGAGTGACTGATGCTGGCGCCCGAAAAACCCGTCAATGAACACGCCCGTGTAAAGACCCTGCACGGGCTCAATGTCCTCGATACCGTTCCCGAAGAGCGCTTCGACCGCCTGACCCGTCTGGCGCGGCGGGTGTTCAACGTGCCGATCGCCCTGGTCAGCCTGGTGGATGCCGAGCGGCAGTGGTTCAAGTCGTGTATGGGGCTCGACGCCACGGAAACCGGGCGTGACGTGTCGTTTTGCGGGCATGCGATCCTCGGCGATCAGATTCTGCAGATAAGCGACGCGGCGCAGGATGAGCGCTTTCACGACAATCCGTTGGTGACGGGCGACCCGGGTATCCGTTTCTATGCCGGCTGCCCGTTGCAGGTCGCCGATGGCAGCAAGCTGGGCACGTTATGCCTGATCGACACCAAACCCCGTCAGCTCGACGATGATGAGCGCGAATTGCTGCGCGATCTGGCGCGGATGGCCGAGCAGGAGTTGATGGCTGTGCAGATGGCGAGCATGGACGAACTGACGTTGCTGTCCAACCGCCGGGGCTTCAAGGCGCTGGCGCAGCACGGCCTGGACGCCTGCGCACGGCTGGATAAGCCGGCGACATTGCTGTTTTTCGACCTCAACGACTTCAAGCAGATCAACGATCTCTTCGGGCATGCCGAAGGTGACAGCGCGCTGAAAACCTTTGCCGATGTATTGCGCGTTGCGTTTCGCGAAAGTGATGTGATCGGGCGTCTGGGCGGCGATGAGTTCGTGGCACTGCTCACGGGCTCCAGCCATGTGGAGACCACGGCGATCATGGCGCGGCTCAAGGAAATCCTCGACGAGCGCAATGCCACGCTGCAGCGCGGTTATGACATCCGCTTCAGCGTCGGCCAGATCGAGTACGACCCGCAGCGCCATGACAGCGTGGCACGCCTGCTGGCGGACGCCGACGGCGCGATGTATGCGCACAAGCAGGCGCTGAAGCGGCGTTAATCCCGGCCCCTTCGCGGGCAAGCCCGCTCCCACACTGGACTGTGCAGCTTTTGTGGGAGCGGGCTTGCCCGCGAAGGCGTCCTTACAGGTTCCCCCGCACTACTTGGCGAACAACTGCCCGATGTCCTTGAACGCCTTGAATTCCAGGGCATTGCCGCACGGGTCGAACAGAAACATCGTTGCCTGTTCGCCGACCTGGCCCTGAAAACGAATCCCCGGCTCGATCACAAACCGCGTACCCAGCGACTGCAAGCGCTCGGCCAGCGCCTGCCATTCGTCCATGCCCAGCACCACGCCGAAATGCGGCACCGGTACGTTGTGGCCGTCCACGGCATTGGTGTGGGCGGCTTCCTGGGAGGCATTCTTCGGCGCGAGATGGATCACCAGTTGATGGCCGAAAAAATTGAAATCGACCCAGTGATCGCTGGAGCGGCCTTCCTCCAGACCAAACACCTCCCGATAGAAATGCCGTGCGGCGGCCAGGTCGTACACCGGAATGGCCAGATGGAAAGGGCTGAGCTGCATGCTGTAAGTCTCGATCAATGGAGTAGGTGCATAGAGTCTAACGCTGTGCTTTTCGATGGAAAGACGATAGTTTTTGCGCCGAGATCAAATTATTTCGATCAATCGAGGTACGCATGCTGCGTGAACTCAAAACCTTTCTCGCGGTGGCGCGCCATGGCACTTTTGCCGCCGCCGGTTTGCACATCGGGCTGACCCAATCGGCCGTCAGCGCGCAGATCCGCAATCTGGAACAGGCGCTGGGCGTGCGACTGTTTGATCGCACCGGGCGTCAGGCGATCCTCAACCCGGCGGGGCAGCGCGCGGTGCCGATGGCGCAGGACATGCTGGCCACCTTCCAGCGCATGGCGGTCAGCGAAAAGGTCAGCGAGTTTCGCGGCGAACTGAAAATCGGCGCCGTCGCCACCGCGCAGACCGGGCTGCTGCCGCAGGCCTTGTTGCGATTGCGTCAGCAGGCGCCGGGTCTTGAGCCGAAACTGGTGCCGGGGGTGTCGTTGAACCTGCTGAGCCAGGTGGATGCCGGCGAAGTCGATCTGGCGATCATGATCAAGCCGCCATTCGAACTGCCCAAGGAGTTGTCGGCGCAGGTGATCCGGCGCGAACCTTTCGTGCTGATCGTGCCGCCGACGGTCGAAGGCGACGATCCGCTGCAACTGCTCGCCGACCAGCCCCACGTGCGCTACGACCGCAACTCGTTCGGGGGCCGGCTGGTGACGCGGTTTCTGCGCGAACAGCGGATAGACGTGCGGGTGGCGCTGGAACTGGATGAACTGGAAGCCATCGTGAAGATGGTCGAATGCGGGCTCGGGGTTTCTCTGTTGCCCAGAGCAGGGCTGTGGCTTGAGCATCCGCTGAAGGTGAGGGTGATCGAACTGGGGGAACTGACGTTCTATCGCGAAATGGTGTTGTTGCAGCGCTACAGCCAGCGCTCTCAACCGATTCAACAGTTGTTTGCCCGGTGCCTGGAAACGCAGGCATGAAAAAACCCGCCATTGGGCGGGTTTTTTTATCGGCTGACCGAAGATTACTCTTCGATGCTGCCCATGGCGGTGGTGTTGAAACCGCCGTCCACGTACATGATTTCACCGCTGATGCCCGACGCCAGGTCCGAGCACAGGAAGGCGCCGGCGTTGCCGACTTCTTCGATGGTGACGTTGCGGCGCAGCGGAGTTTGCGCTTCGTTGGCGGCCAGCATCTTGCGGAAGTTCTTGATGCCCGAGGCTGCCAGGGTACGGATCGGGCCGGCCGATACGCAGTTGACGCGGGTGCCGTCCGGGCCCAGGGAACCGGCCAGGTAACGCACGCCGGCTTCCAGCGAAGCCTTGGCCATGCCCATCACGTTGTAGTTCGGCATGGTGCGCTCGGCGCCCAGGTACGACAGGGTCAGCAGGCTACCGTTGCGGCCTTTCATCATTTCGCGACCGGCCTTGGCCAGGGCCACGAAGCTGTAGGCGCTGATGTCGTGGGAGATGCGGAAACCTTCACGGGTGGTGGCTTCGGTGAAGTCGCCGTCCAGTTGGTCGCCCGGGGCGAAGCCAACGGAGTGAACGATGCAGTCCAGGCCGTCCCACTTCTTGCTCAGCGCTTCGAAGACCTGGGTGATTTCTTCATCACTGGCCACGTCGCACGGGAAGCACAGCTCAGGGCTCGAACCCCAGCCCTGTGCGAACTCTTCGACACGACCTTTCAGTTTGTCGTTCTGATAAGTGAAGGCAAGCTCAGCGCCCTCGCGATGCATGGCGGCAGCGATGCCGGATGCGATGGACAGCTTGCTGGCGACACCGACGATCAGTACGCGCTTACCGGCGAGAAAACCCATGTGTTGCTCCTCTTTCAGGTTATTGCGCAGTGGCTGGTGCCAGAAAAGCGGCTTCCAGCAACTGCTGTGTATACGGATGTTGGGGGGCGGCAAAAATGTCTTGCGCGTCTCCCTGTTCGACCACTTGGCCATGCTTGACCACCATCAACTGGTGGCTCAGCGCTTTGACGACAGCCAGGTCATGGCTGATGAACAAATACGTCAGGTTGTACTTGGCTTGCAGTGAACGCAACAGCTCCACCACTTGCCGCTGCACCGTCCGGTCGAGCGCCGAAGTCGGCTCGTCCAGCAGGATCAGCGCCGGTTTGAGCACCAGGGCCCGGGCAATGGCGATTCGTTGCCGTTGCCCACCGGAAAATTCGTGAGGGTAGCGGTGCCGGGTTTCCGGATCCAGACCTACCTCCTTGAGCGCAGCGATAATCGCCGCCTCCTGTTCTGCCTCTGTGCCGATCCTGTGGATCCGCAGGCCTTCACCAACGATGTCGTTCACGCACATCCGCGGGCTCAAGCTGCCGAACGGATCCTGGAACACCACCTGCATCTCCCGGCGCAACGGGCGAACCTCGTTCTGCGTCAGGCAGTCTAGCTGCTTGCCCTCGAAACGGATCACGCCTTTGCTGCCGATCAAACGCAAAATCGCCAGACCCAGCGTGGATTTGCCGGAACCGCTTTCACCCACGATCCCCAGGGTCTGACCCTGCGGCAGGCTGAAATGGATGCCGTCCACTGCCTTGACGTGATCCACCGTGCGCTTGAACAAGCCTTTCTTGATCGGAAACCAGACTTTCAAGTCCTCGACCTGCAACAGCGGCGCACCGATTTTATTGCTCGCCGGGCCTCCGCTGGGCTCCGCCGCCAGCAGTTCCCGAGTGTACGGATGCTGCGGCGAACGGAACAGTTCTTCGCACGATGCCTGTTCGACGATGCAACCGCGCTGCATGACACATACGCGATGCGCAATTCTTCGCACGAGGTTCAAATCGTGACTGATCAGTAACAGCGCCATGCCCAGGCGGGCCTGCAATTCTTTGAGCAGATCGAGGATTTTCAGCTGAACGGTCACGTCCAGCGCGGTGGTCGGTTCGTCGGCGATCAGCAGTTCCGGCTCGTTGGCCAGGGCCATGGCGATCATCACCCGCTGGCGCTGGCCGCCGGACAGCTCGTGGGGCAGGGCCTTGAGGCGCTTGTGCGGCTCGGGGATGCCGACCATCTCCAGCAGTTCCAGGGTGCGTTTGGTCGCGACTTTGCCGGTCAGGCCCTTGTGGATGCCCAGCACCTCGTTGATCTGCTTCTCGATCGAGTGCAGCGGATTGAGCGAGGTCATCGGCTCCTGAAAGATCATCGCGATCCGGTTGCCCCGGATGTGGCGGATGGTTTTTTCCTTCAGTTCCAGCAGGTTTTGCCCGGCGTAATTGATGCTGCCGGCCGGATGTCGGGCCAGCGGGTAGGGCAGCAGGCGCAGGATCGAGTGTGCCGTCACCGACTTGCCCGAACCGCTCTCGCCGACCAGGGCCAGGGTTTCGCCACGCTTGATATCGAAGCTGATGCCTTCGACCACCCGGTGCGAGCGCTCGCCCGTGCCGAATTCGACGGCCAGGTCGCGGACTTCGATCAGATTGTCCTGATTCATTTCACTTCCTCGGGTCGAAGGCATCGCGGGCGGATTCGCCGATGAACACCAAAAGGCTGAGCATCAGGGCCAGCACGGCGAACGCGCTCATGCCCAGCCACGGGGCTTGCAGGTTGGATTTGCCCTGGGCCACCAGCTCACCCAGCGACGGACTGCCGGCCGGCAAGCCGAAACCGAGGAAGTCCAGCGCGGTGAGGGTGCCGATGGCGCCGGTCAGGATGAAAGGCATGAAGGTCATGGTCGAGACCATGGCGTTCGGCAGGATGTGGCGAAACATGATCGCCCCGTTCTGCATCCCCAGCGCCCGCGCCGCGCGCACGTATTCGAGGTTGCGCCCGCGCAGGAACTCGGCGCGCACCACGTCCACCAGGCTCATCCAGGAAAACAGCAGCATGATCCCCAGCAGCCACCAGAAGTTGGGCTGCACGAAACTGGCGAGAATGATCAGCAGGTACAGCACCGGCAGGCCCGACCAGATCTCCAGGAAACGCTGGCCGGCCAGATCGACCCAGCCGCCATAGAAACCCTGCAAGGCCCCGGCGATCACGCCGATGATCGAACTCAGCACGGTCAATGTCAGGGCGAACAGCACCGAAATCCGGAACCCGTAGATCACCCGCGCCAGTACGTCGCGGCCCTGATCGTCAGTACCCAGCAGGTTGTCCGCCGAGGGTGGCGCGGGGGCCGGGACTTTCAGGTCGTAGTTGATGCTCTGGTAGCTGAACGGGATCGGTGCCCACAGCACCCACGCGTCCTTGGCCTTGAGCAGTTCGCGGATGTACGGGCTCTTGTAGTTGGCCTCCAGCGGGAATTCGCCGCCGAAGGTGGTTTCCGGGTAGCGTTTGATCGCCGGGAAATACCAGTGGTTGTCGTAATGCACCACCAGCGGTTTGTCGTTGGCGATCAGCTCGGCGCCGAGGCTCAGGCCGAACAGCAGCAGAAACAGCCACAGCGACCACCAGCCACGCTTGTTGGCCTTGAACAGTTCGAAGCGTCGGCGGTTGAGAGGGGACAGGTTCATCTCAATGCTCCCGGCTTTCGAAGTCGATGCGCGGATCGACCAGGGTATAGGTGAGGTCGCCGATCAGTTTCACCACCAGCCCCAGCAGGGTGAAGATGAACAGGGTGCCGAACACCACCGGGTAATCGCGGTTGATCGCCGCTTCGAAACTCATCAGGCCGAGGCCGTCGAGGGAGAAAATCACTTCCACCAGCAACGAACCGGTGAAGAAGATGCCGATGAACGCCGACGGGAACCCGGCAATCACCAACAGCATGGCATTGCGGAACACATGACCGTAGAGCACGCGGTTGCGCGTCAGGCCCTTGGCCTTGGCGGTCACCACGTACTGCTTGTTGATTTCATCGAGAAAGCTGTTCTTGGTCAGCAGGGTCATGGTCGCGAAGTTGCCGATCACCAGCGCCGTCACCGGCAGCGCCAGGTGCCAGAAGTAATCGAGGACCTTGCCACCCAGGCTCAACTCGTCAAAGTTGTTCGAGGTCAGGCCGCGTAGCGGGAACCAGTCCAGATAGCTGCCGCCGGCAAACACCACGATCAGCAGGATGGCGAACAGGAAGGCCGGGATCGCGTAACCGATGATGATCGCCGAACTGGTCCAGACGTCGAAATGACTGCCGTGACGAGTGGCCTTGGCGATCCCCAGCGGGATCGACACCAGGTACATGATCAGGGTGCTCCACAGCCCGAGGGAGATCGACACCGGCATCTTTTCCTTGATCAGGTCGATGACCTTGGCGTCGCGGAAGAAGCTGTCGCCGAAGTCCAGTCGGGCGTAGTTCTTGACCATGATCCACAGGCGTTCCGGGGCCGACTTGTCGAACCCGTACATGTGTTCGATTTCCTTGATCAGCGCCGGGTCCAGGCCTTGCGCACCGCGATAGGCGGAACCGGCCACCGACACTTCGGCACCGCCGCCGGCGATGCGGCTGGTGGCGCCCTCGAAGCCTTCGAGTTTGGCGATCATCTGCTCCACCGGCCCGCCGGGCGCGGCCTGGATGATCACGAAGTTGATCAGCAGAATGCCGAACAGGGTCGGGATAATCAGCAACAGTCGTCGAAAAATGTACGCCAGCATCTGATTACTCCGTGCCCACAGGTTCGGCTTGCAGTTGGGTTTCGACTTCTACCGCAGGTTTCGTATCGGGTTTGACCCACCAGGTATTAATGCCGATGTCGTACCGGGGAGAGACTTTCGGGTGGCCGATGTGGTTCCAGTAGGCCACGCGCCAGGTCTTGATGTGCCAGTTGGGGATCACGTAGTAGCCCCATTGCAGCACACGGTCCAGCGCCCGGGCGTGGGCCACCAGGCTTTTGCGCGAGTCGGCATTGATCAGTTGCTCGACCAGTTGGTCCACCACCGGATCCTTCAGGCCCATGGTGTTGCGGCTGCTGGGCTTGTCGGCGGCGGCGCTCATCCAGAACTCACGCTGCTCGTTCCCCGGCGAGTTGGATTGCGAGAAGCTGCCGACGATCATGTCGAAGTCCCGCGAGCGCACGCGGTTGACGTACTGCGAGACATCGACGCGGCGGATCATCAGATCGATCCCCAGATCGCTGAGGTTGCGCTTGAACGGCAGCAGCACCCGTTCGAAATCGGTCTGCGCCAGCAGGAATTCGATGACCACCGGTTTGCCGCTGGCATCGACCATCTTGTCGTCGACGATCTTCCAGCCGGCTTCTTGCAGCAGTTGATAGGCCTCGCGTTGCTGGGTGCGGATCATGCCGCTGGCATCGGTCTTGGGGCTTTCGAAGGCTTCGCTGAACACCTGGGCCGGCAGCTTGCTGCGAAAAGGATCGAGGATCGCCAGTTGATCGGCGTCCGGCAGGCCGGTGGCGGCCATTTCCGAGTTTTCGAAGTAGCTGCGGGTGCGCGCGTAGGCGCTGTTGAACAGCTGTTTGTTGGTCCATTCGAAGTCGAACAGCAGGCTCAGCGCCTGACGCACCCGCACATCCTGGAATATCGGGCGACGCAGGTTGTAGACGAAACCCTGCATGCCGGTGGGATTGCCGTTGGGGATCAATTCCTTGATCAACCGGCCCTCGGTGACCGCCGGGACGTTGTAGGCGTTGGCCCAGTTCTTCGCGGTCATTTCCAGCCAGTAGTCGAACTGCCCGGCCTTCAAGGCTTCCAGCGCCACGGTGTTGTCGCGGTAATAATCGGTGGTCATCACGTCGAAGTTGTAGAAACCGCGATTGACCGGCAGGTCCTTGCCCCAATAGTCCTTGACCCGCTCGTAGCGCACCGAGCGCCCGGCCTTCACCTGGGTGACGCGGTACGGGCCGCTGCCCAGCGGGATTTCCAGATTGCCCTTGGTGAAATCGCGGCTGGCCCACCAGTGTTTCGGCAGCACCGGCAACTGGCCGAGAATCAGCGGCAACTCGCGGTTATTGGTGTGCTTGAACTTGAAGAGGACTTTGAGTGGATCTTCGGCGATCACTTCCTCAACGTCGCTGTAGTAACCGCGAAACAGCGGTGAGCCTTCCTTGGTCAGGGTCTGGAAGCTGAATACCACGTCTTCGGCACGCATCGGGTGGCCATCGTGGAAGCGCGCTTCGGGACGCAGGTAGAAGCGCACCCAACTGTTGTCCGGGGCCTTCTCGATCTGGGCGGCGACCAGGCCGTATTCGGTGAACGGTTCGTCGAGGCTGTGTTTGGTCAGGGTGTCGTAGATCTGCCCGACGTCATCCGCCGGTACGCCCTTGCTGATGAAGGGGTTGAGGCTGTCGAAGCCGCCGAACCCGGCCTGGCGGAAAATGCCGCCCTTGGGCGCCTTGGGGTTCACGTAATCGAATTGCTTGAAGTCGGCCGGGTATTTCGGCGGCTCGTTGTACAGGGTCACGGCGTGTTGCGGGGCGGCGCAGGCCAGCCCGGCGAACAGCAAGCCGCCGGCCTGCACGAGCAGGGCACGCAAAGGCTTCATTGATCCTTCTCCGAAGATTTCAGCCACCACGCGCTCAAACCCAGGGTGTAGGGCGGCGTGGTGACGAAGGCGAACCGGTTGCGGTACGCCAGACGGTGATAATTGAGATACCAGTTGGGAATGCTGTAGTGCTGCCACAGCAGCACGCGGTCGAGGGCCTTGCCGGCGGCGACCTGTTCGTCGCGGGTGCGGGCGGCGAGCAACTGTTCGAGCAGATGGTCGACCACCGGGTTGGCGATGCCCGCGTAATTCTTGCTGCCCTTGATCCCGACCTGACTGGAGTGGAAATACTGCCATTGCTCCAGGCCCGGGCTGAGGGTCTGGTTCAGGGTCATCAGGATCATGTCGAAATCGAACTGATCCAGGCGTTGTTTGTACTGGGCGCGATCCACCGTGCGCAGGCGCGCGTCGATGCCGATGCTGTTGAGGTTTTCGATGTAGGGATGAAGGATGCGTTCCAGGTTCGGGTTGACCAGCAGCAACTCGAAGCTCAGCGGCTGGCCTGCGGCGTTCTGCAGGCGCTGGCCGTTGAGCTTCCAGCCAGCCTCGGCCAGCAGCGCCAGGGCCTTGCGCATGGTTTCCCGGGGGATGCCGCGCCCGTCGGTCTGCGGCAGGCTGAACGGTTCGGTGAACAGCCGCGCCGGCAGTTGATCCTTGTACGGCTTGAGCATCAGCCACTCGTGACCGACCGGCAGGCCGCTGGCGGTGAATTCGCTGTTCGGGTAGTAGCTGGTGCTGCGCCGGTAGGCGTCGCTGAACAGCGCGCGGTTGGTCCACTCGAAGTCGAACATCAGGCCCAGGGCTTCGCGCACCTTGACCTCCGAGAAGGTCGGCCGCCGGGTGTTCATGAACAGGCCCTGGCTCTGGGTCGGGATCTGGTGCGGAATCTGCGCCTTGATCACATCGCCTCGGCGCACTGCCGGAAAGTTGTAGCCGTTGGCCCAGTTCTTCGCCTGGTGTTCGATGTAGATGTCGAACTCACCGGCCTTGAACGCTTCGAACGCCACGTCGCTGTCGCGATAGAACTCGACCTCCATGCGATCGAAATTGTACTTGCCGCGATTGACCGGCAGATCCTTGCCCCAGTAATCCTTGACCCGTTCGAACACCAGTTGGCGCCCCGGAGTCACCGAGGTGATGCGATACGGCCCGCTGCCCAGGGGCGGCTCGAACGTGGTGGCCTTGAAGTCCCGGCCTTTCCAGTAGTGTTGCGGCAGCACCGGCAATTCGCCGAGGCGCAGGATCAGCAGCGGGTTGCCGGAGCGCTTCATCACGAAACGAATGCGCTGCGGGTTGAGGATGTCGACCCGCAACACTTCCTGCAGGGCGGTGCGATACAGCGGATGACCTTCCTTGAGCAGCAGGCGATAGGAAAACGCCACGTCATAGGCGGTGATCGGCGTGCCGTCATGGAAGCGCGCTTCCGGGCGCAGATTGAACACGACCCAGCTGCGATCTTCGCTGTACTCCACCGATTGTGCGATCAGGCCATAGCTGGAGGCCGGCTCATCCCCGGACGGCGAATACTGACCGGTGCCAACCATCAGCGGCTCGTTCAGCTCGTTGATGCCGTATTGCAGGAAGTTTGCGGTGGTGACGGGGCTGGTGCCCTTGAAGGTGTACGGATTGAGCGTATCGAAGGTGCCAAACGCCATGACCCGTAAGGTGCCGCCCTTGGGCGCTTGCGGGTTGACCCAGTCGAAGTGGGTAAATCTGGCCGGGTACTTGAGCGTGCCGAATTGCGCATAACCGTGACTTTCGGTGATCGTCGCGCTTGCGGAGGAGCTCAAGGCCAGGCTGATCAGGAGCAGGAGGAGGGGGCGCTTCAAGTCAGATCCGATCCAGGCGGCTTGGGCTTTGTGGGCCGTACAGTAACAGCTTGTATGGACAGGAAAAAGACGGGGGTTAATGTGGGGTTAATCGGGAGGGCTGGGGCTGATGCTCACCACCGCCACCAGGCCAGACACCAGACGAAAAAAAGCCCCTGAAATTCAGAGGCTGTTCTATCAGTGCGGCTGATAAACCGTAAGCATCTGCCCCGGCTTCAATGCTTTGCCCGCACCCGGATTCCAGCGCTTGAGATGCTGCATCTCGACGTTGAAACGTTTGGCAACCATATACAGCGAGTCGCCCTGCTGAACCTTGTATTGGGTCTGCTGCTTGCTGTCGGCTTTGCCCTTGGTCTTGCTGTTGGCCGCGACCACGGTGTTGATCCGGCCATTGCTGCGAGCAGGGCTGCGCTTGGTGTTGTCCTGCATCACCAGGGTCTGGCCGACCTTGAGATTTTTGCCGTTCAGCTTGTTCCAGCGTTGCAGGTCCTTGACCTCGACCTTGTTGGCCTTGGCGATGGAGCCGAGGTTGTCGCCGCGCTTGACCCGATAGGCGCGCTTGAGTTGCGCGACTTCGGTGCTGTCGGCCCCTTCGAACACCGGTTTCAGCGAGCGAGGGCTGATCAGTTCTTCAGGCCGCATGGTCTGCAGGCTGGCGGTCAGCAGTTGGGCCTTGGATGTCGGCACCAGCAGATGCTGCGGGCCGTCGACGGTGGTGCGCTGCTTGAACGCCGGGTTGAGCTGGAACAGTTCGTCTTCGTCGATGTTGGCCACGGCGGCGACCTTGGACAGGTCCATGCGCTGGTTGATTTCGACGACCTGGAAGTACGGTTCGTTGGCGATCGGGTTGAGGTTCACGCCGTAGGCTTCCGGCGCCATGACCACTTGCGACAGGGCCAGCAGCTTCGGCACGTAGGCCTGGGTTTCCGCCGGCAGCGGCAGGTTCCAGTAGTCGGTCGGCAGGCCGAGACGCTCGTTGCGCTCGATGGCGCGGCTGACCGTGCCTTCGCCGGCATTGTACGCAGCCAGGGCCAGCAGCCAGTCACCGTTGAACATGTCATGCAGGCGGGTCAGGTAATCCATGGCCGCTGTGGTCGACGCGGTGATGTCGCGGCGGCCATCGTAGAAGCGGGTCTGACGCAGGTTGTAATAACGCCCGGTGGAGGGGATGAACTGCCAGAGGCCCACCGCGTCGGCGCGGGAGTAGGCCATCGGGTTGTAGGCACTTTCAATCACCGGCAACAGCGCCAGTTCCAGCGGCATGTTGCGTTCTTCGAGGCGTTCGACGATGTAATGAATGTAGAGACTGCCGCGTTCGCCGGCGTTCTCGAGGAAAGAGGGGTTACTGGCGAACCACAGGCGCTGTTGCTCGATGCGCGGGTTCACGCCCAGGCCTTCCTGCAGCTGGAAGCCCCCGCGCATACGCTCCCAGATATCCTGGGGCACTTGCGGGCTCGGCTTTTCGCTCAGCCAGATCGGCTTCTGCTTGGCTCGCGCAGCAATGTTCGGCGTATGGGTCGCTTCAGTCTGCGGAGCATGGCTGGAACAGCCCGCCAGTGTGGCGGACACAGCCACCGCGATGGCTTGTGCCAGGCGGGTCAATGCATCTGAATTGACGGACTTACGTATGGATGACGACATTGGCTGGAAGTAAGTTCCGGGCAAAAATGTCGGGCGATTCTAGAAAGCGCACCCCTATCGGTCAACCATTCAGAATTTTTGTACCAACCGGTGAGCCCCTCAGAATTTATCTTTCCATGCCCGCAGAGCCGCAAAAACCTCGCTCGGCACCCGGTTTTGAGCGCCATTCCGTTCGTCCACTTTTTGTGTAACTAATGTTTCAGTGGTGCGCAAAAAGGGGTTGGTGAGCTTTTCCAGGGCCAGGGTCGAGGGCAGGGTCATGACCCCGTTTTGCCGTTGCTGGCTGACTTTTTCCAGACGGGCGGCAATGTCCGGGTTGCCGGGTTCGACGGCTGCGGCGAATTTCAGATTGCTCAGGGTGTATTCGTGGGTGCAGTAGACGAGCGTGTCTTCGGGCAGCGCGGCCAGGCGACTCAGCGAATGGTGCATTTGCTCCGGCGTGCCTTCGAACAGGCGTCCGCAACCGGCCGCGAACAGCGTATCACCGCAGAACAGCAGGCCGTGGTGGTAGTAGGCGATGTGCCCCAGGGTGTGGCCGGGCACGGCATACACATCGAAGTCCCAGCCGAGCACGCGGATCTTGTCGGTATCCTTGAGGGCAACATCCCGGGCCGGGATATTCTCGCTGGCCGGCCCGTAAACCGTGGCGCCGGTGGTTTTTTTCAGCGTCTCGACGCCGCCGACGTGGTCATGGTGATGGTGAGTGATCAGAATGTCGCTCAGCACCCAGCCCGGATGCGCGCCAAGCCAGGCCTGCACCGGCGCGGCATCGCCCGGATCGACCACCGCGCAGCGCTGGTTGGAGTGATCCTGTAACAACCAGATGTAGTTGTCGGTGAAGGCGGGCAGGGCACTGATCTGTATCATCTTCGGGTTCGCCAAGCGGGAAACATTGGCGCATCTTAGAGGTTCCTGGCGCGTTGGAGAATGACATGACCGATAAAGCATTCGCTCAGGCCGATCCTGACTGGCTCGCGTTGATCGGCGCGGCCCGAGAGTGGCTGGCCGGCCCGCTCGGGCAATTTCTGCTGGATGAAGAGCGGCGCATGCTCGAAGACGAGCTGGGGCGCTTCTTCGGTGGCTACCTGGTGCATTACGGGCCGTCTGCGGAAAACCCGCCGTCCGCCCCCCAGGTTCAGCGCAATGTGCGTCTGGGGGCGCCGTTGCCCGGCGTCGAGATCGTCTGCGAAGAGCAGGCCTGGCCATTGAGCGAGCATGCCGCCGACGTGGTGGTGTTGCAGCACGGCCTGGATTTTTCCCTGTCGCCCCACGGCCTGCTGCGTGAAGCGGCCAGCAGCGTGCGACCCGGCGGGCATTTGCTGATTATCGGCATCAATCCCTGGAGCACCTGGGGCCTGCGCCATGTGTTCGCCCACGATGCGCTGCGCCAGGCGCGTTGCATTTCACCGTCGCGGGTGGCTGACTGGCTCAGCCTGCTGGGCTTCGCGCTGGAGAAACGCCGCTTCGGGTGCTATCGTCCGCCGCTCGCGTCACCCAAGTGGCAGGCCCGACTGGCCGGCTGGGAGCGCAGGGCCGGTGCCTGGCAAGTGGCCGGCGGCGGCTTCTATTTATTGGTGGCGCGCAAGATCGTGGTGGGCCTGCGTCCGGTGCGTCAGGAACGTCGTGAGCCGATGGGCAAGCTGATTCCGCTGCCGATGGCCAAGGTCAACCGCCGCCGCATCGAACCGTAAACCTTCTTTATATTCCCGGCCGGGTTCGCCCCGGCCTCGGCCATTGCCGATCCATGATCGGCAGGGCAACGCATTTTTTCTGGATAGAGTGGCATGAGCGAAAGCGTCGATAGCGTAGAACTGTTCACCGACGGCGCCTGCAAGGGCAATCCCGGCCCCGGCGGCTGGGGCGCCTTGCTGGTCTGCAAGGGCGTCGAAAAAGAGTTGTGGGGCGGCGAAGCCAACACCACCAACAACCGCATGGAGCTGCTCGGTGCGATCCGGGGCCTGGAGGCTCTCAAGCGGCCCTGCGAAGTGCTGCTGGTGACCGACTCGCAATACGTGATGAAAGGCATCAACGAGTGGATGGCCAACTGGAAGAAGCGCGGCTGGAAAACCGCTGCCAAGGAACCGGTAAAGAACGCCGACCTGTGGAAAGAGCTGGACGAGCAGGTCAACCGCCACAAAGTTACCTGGAAATGGGTTCGCGGCCACATCGGCCATCACGGCAACGAGCGGGCCGACCAGTTGGCCAACCGTGGCGTGGATGAAGTGCGTGGCTACAAGCAGGACTGATACCCCCGGCGAGCGTGATACCATCGCCGCTTTTGCACGATAGACCCCGTTGAGAGCTGAACACTGATGGCCACCAGATCCGTTGTACTCGATACCGAAACCACCGGCATGCCGGTGACCGACGGCCACCGGATTATCGAAATCGGTTGTGTCGAGCTGATCGGCCGGCGCCTGACGGGCCGGCATTTTCACGTTTACCTGCAACCGGATCGCGAGAGTGACGAGGGTGCGATCGGTGTTCACGGCATCACTAACGAATTCCTCGTCGGCAAGCCACGTTTCGCTGAAGTGGCTGAGGAATTCTTCGAGTTCATCAACGGCGCGCAACTGATCATCCATAACGCGGCGTTCGACGTTGGCTTCATCAACAACGAATTCGCCCTGATGGGCCAGCACGAGCGCGCGGATATCACGCAGCACTGCTCGATCCTCGACACCCTGATGATGGCCCGGGAACGTCACCCTGGGCAGCGCAACAGCCTCGATGCATTGTGCAAACGCTACGGCGTCGACAACTCCGGCCGTGAGCTGCACGGCGCGTTGCTCGACTCGGAGATTCTTGCCGACGTCTACCTGACCATGACCGGTGGCCAGACCAGTCTGTCGCTGGCCGGCAACGCTTCCGACGGCGCGGAGGGCGGGGGTGCGGCCTCCACGGAAATCCGTCGCCTGTCGGCCGAACGCCAGCCGGGTCGTATCATCCGCGCCACCGAGGACGAACTGGCGCAGCATGTGACGCGTCTGGAAATCATCGCCAAGTCGGCCGGCGCACCGGCGTTGTGGACCCAGTTGCTGGAAGCCGAAGCTCAGGCCTGAGCCTCGAACGATCGCAGCCTCCGTCAGCCCCTTGAGGATGTTCATACATCCCGATGCGGGCGCTGACGGAGGCTGCGATTTTTTTGCTTTTGGCGGAACTGACAATGGCGTGACTGCAACGTGCCACCCTCGCCACATTCGCTCCGACCCTCTACCCTGAGGACATTGGCAGATCACGATCCGCCGCCTCAGGACCCTGAGCCCCATGTACAAAGATTTGAAGTTTCCGGTGTTGATCGTCCACCGCGACATCAAGGCCGACACGGTTGCCGGTGACCGCATACGCGGAATCGCCCGGGAACTGGAGCTCGAAGGTTTCAGCATCGTGTCGGCCACGGACTACACCGAAGGCCGCCTGGTCGCGTCGACCCATCATGGTCTGGCGTGCATGCTGATCGCCGCCGAAGACGCCAGCGCCCACTCGCATTTGTTACAGAACATGGCCGAACTGATCGGGCTGGCCCGGGTCAGGGCGCCGGATCTGCCGATCTTCGCCCTGGGCGAACAAGTCACTCTGGAAAACGCCCCGGCCGATGCCATGGCCGAGCTCAACCAGTTGCGCGGGATTCTCTACCTGTTCGAAGACACCGTGCCGTTTCTCGCCCGGCAAGTGGCGCGGGCGGCGCGCAAGTACCTGGACGGCTTGCTGCCGCCGTTCTTCAAGGCTTTGGTGCAACACACCGCCGATTCCAACTATTCCTGGCACACCCCCGGTCACGGTGGCGGCGTGGCTTATCACAAGAGTCCGGTGGGGCAGGCGTTCCATCAGTTTTTCGGGGAAAACACCCTGCGCTCGGACTTGTCGGTCTCGGTGCCGGAACTCGGTTCGCTGCTCGATCACACCGGGCCGCTGGCCGAGGCTGAAGCGCGGGCGGCGCGCAATTTCGGCGCCGATCACACCTTTTTCGTGATCAATGGCACGTCGACCGCCAACAAGATCGTCTGGCATTCCATGGTCGGGCGCGATGATCTGGTGCTGGTGGATCGCAACTGCCACAAATCGGTGTTGCACGCGATCATCATGACCGGCGCGATCCCGCTGTACCTGTGCCCGGAGCGCAATGAGCTGGGGATCATCGGTCCGATTCCCCTGAGCGAATTCAGCCGTGAATCGATCCAGGCCAAGATCGACGCCAGCCCGTTGACCAAGGGCCGCGAGCCGAAGGTCAAACTGGCGGTGGTCACCAACTCCACCTACGACGGCCTCTGTTACAACGCCGAACTGATCAAGCAGAGCCTGGGCAACAGCGTCGAGGTCCTGCACTTCGACGAAGCCTGGTACGCCTACGCGGCGTTCCACGAATTCTTTGCCGGACGTTACGGCATGGCGACGTCGCGCAGTGACGACAGTCCGCTGGTGTTCACCACTCATTCCACCCACAAGCTGTTGGCGGCGTTCAGCCAGGCGTCGATGATTCATGTGCAGGACGGTGGGGCGCGGCAACTGGATCGCGACCGTTTCAACGAAGCGTTCATGATGCATATCTCGACTTCGCCGCAATACAGCATCATCGCCTCGCTGGATGTGGCCTCGGCGATGATGGAAGGGCCGGCCGGACGCTCGCTGTTGCAGGAAACCTTCGATGAAGCCCTGAGCTTTCGCCGGGCGCTGGCCAACCTGCGCCAGCACATCGCCGCCGATGACTGGTGGTTTTCGATCTGGCAGCCGCCGGGCGTGGAGGGGATCGAGCGGGTGCTGACCGAAGACTGGTTACTGCAACCCGACGCGGACTGGCACGGTTTCGGTGACGTCAGCGACGACTACGTGCTGCTCGATCCGATCAAGGTCACGCTGGTGATGCCGGGCCTGAGTGCGGGTGGCGCATTGAGCGACAAAGGCATTCCGGCGGCGGTGGTCAGCAAGTTTCTCTGGGAGCGTGGACTGGTGGTGGAAAAAACCGGGTTGTATTCGTTCCTGGTGCTGTTCTCCATGGGCATCACCAAAGGCAAATGGAGCACCTTGCTTACCGAGTTGCTGGAGTTCAAGCGCAGCTACGACGCCAACGTCAGTCTCGCCAGTTGCCTGCCCTGTGTCGCCCAGCAGGATACCGCGCGTTATCGCGGCATGGGCCTGCGCGATCTGTGCGATCAGTTGCACGCCTGCTATCGCAGCAATGCCACGGCCAAACACCTCAAGCGCATGTACACCGTCATGCCGGAAATCGCCATGAAGCCGGCCCATGCCTATGACCAACTGGTGCGCGGCGAAGTCGAGGCGGTGCCGATCGATCAGTTGGAAGGGCGGGTGGCTGCCGTGATGCTGGTGCCGTACCCGCCGGGAATTCCGCTGATCATGCCCGGTGAACGCTTTACCGAATCGACTCGCTCGATCATCGACTACCTGAAGTTTGCCCGCACCTTCGATGCAAGCTTCCCGGGATTCGTGGTCGATGTGCATGGACTGCAACACGAAGACGAGGGCAATGGACGGCAGTACACCGTCGATTGCGTCAAGGAATGAGGAATTTATCCACTATGCAACCGGTCATCACACCGAAGTATCCAGGATTGTCGGTGCGGGTCGCCGATGACGGTTTTGCCGCCTATATCTGGAGCAGCGATTTCAGTTTCGAAGTCAGCGCTTACGGGGCGGCGCAAATCGGTCAGGCCGTGGAGCGCTGGCCGGTGACGCCCATCGTGCCGTACCGCAAGTGCTATGGCATCGATCCCGAAGAGTTCAGCAGTTTCCGCGATGCCGCCGACAGCGCGATTTTCATGGCGTGGCTCGACGACCAGCCGGTCGGCCATCTGGTCATCAGCACCAACTGGAACGGATTCGCCCACATCGATGAGCTGGCGGTACACGCTCCGGCACGGCGTCATGGCGTGGCCAAGGCGCTGCTCGATGTGGCGCAGTTCTGGAGCCGCAAGAAGAAACTGCCGGGGATCATGCTGGAAACCCAGAACAACAACCTCGGCGCCTGTCGGCTGTATGAGCGTTGCGGCTATGTGATCGGTGGCATCGACCACTTGCGCTATCGCGGGATCGACCCGAACACCGCTGAAGTTGCACTGTTCTGGTATCGCCTGTTCGATAATCCGCTGGAAAACCCGATCAGTTCGCCAGCATCGCCTCGGCTTGTTCCTTGACGATGCCGAGCAGGGTCTGAATGGCGGTAGAAGGCGTGGCGTGTTTGCAGGTGAGTGCGTAGAGACTGATCGGCACGGCCGGCGACAGCGGGCACACATCGAGTCCGGCGGCGCGGGCGCCAAGGGCGGTGAACGGGTCGACGATGGCCAGTCCTTCGCCGGCCTCGACCATGCCGCGCATCATCTGCTGGGTCTGCACCCGGGTCTGGATACTGGGGGCCGGGCGCAGGGCCTGGAGTTTGTGTTCCAGCGCCGGACTCAGCGGATCCTGCCCTTCGAGGCCGACCATGGCCTGGCCGGCCAGATCCTGCAGGGAAATGTACTTCTGCTTCGGTTGCAGCCAGCCGTGGGGGGCGAGCAGTTGCAGCTTGCCCTGGGCCAGCACCTGGCAATCGATATCCGGGTGTTCGGGATCATGCAGGCTCAGGCCCAGATCGCATTCGCGCAGCAACAGGCTGCGAACGATCAGTCGGGTCGGCTCGCTGAGCAACGTGCAAGGCGCGTCGGGCAGACGTCGGCGCAGGGTGGCGAGGCTTTGCGGCAACAGTTGTTGCGCCAGCGGCGGGGTGCCGATGATGCGCAAGGGCGGGGCGAGGTATTGCCTGAGACTGCTGGCGAGCCGTTGCACCGGCTCCAGCGCTTCATAGACGTGAGCGATTTCGCCCTGCAAGGCCCGCGCTTCCTGAGTCGCCTGGAGGCGTCCGCGAACGCTGGCGAACAGCATGAACCCCAACTGACTCTCGGCTTCGCGCAAGCGCTCTTCGACCTCGGCCACCGGTAACTGCAACCATTCGGCGGCGGTCCCCACATGGCCGGTCTGCAAAAGCGCCTGAATCACTTCGATATGACGTAAACGCATGCGTGGAGTCCATGTCCGGGCAGTTGGGGTCAGTGGCTGAATCCTACCCCAACTCTGCGTCCAAGACTGCTGCTCATAACAACGCGTTATGAAGCGATGGACGGCTCGGGTTCGCGAATCAGCGTGATGCCCGATTGAACCAGCAGGAACTCGTTCTCATCGATTTTATTGACGCGGTCGCCAATCGCCAGTTTGTAGGTGGTGACAGGCTCCATGCCGCCGAGACCGTCCGCCGACGGGTTGGATTCCTGGAACTCATGCACGGAATAAACGCGGCCTTCCGCATCTCTTGCATGGAACTGACCGACGAGTACTGCTGCCATCTGCTTAGAACCTCTGGAGATAAAACGCTTGATTTGCGGCTTGGTAGACCGTCATCAGGCTCGGTAAGTTTTCCTACAGGAAAAAAATATTCGGGACGCAGGAAAATCCTTAGTCAACTGGTGGAATCGTCGATGGATCATCTATAACTACAGGCTCCTCCCACGGACAGTCGAGAGTCTTCCAATGAGCAACGTCTATAACGTCGCAGTAGTGGTCGGCAGCCTGCGTAAAGCATCGATCAATCGCAAAGTCGCCCTGGCCCTGGCGGAGCTGGCGCCGGCCAATCTCAAGCTTGAAATCGTCGAAATTGGCGATCTGCCCCTTTATAACGAAGACATCGACGGCGATTCACCGCCCGCAGCCTACAGTACTTTCCGTCAGCGGGTGGGTTCATCCGACGCGGTGCTGTTTGTGACCCCCGAATACAACCGCTCGGTGCCCGCGCCGTTGAAAAACGCCATCGATGTCGGCTCCCGGCCTTACGGCAAAAGTGTCTGGGGTGGCAAGCCGGGGGCGGTCATCAGCGTTTCTCCCGGCGCCATTGGTGGCTTCGGTGCCAACCAGCATCTGCGCCAGTCCTTCGTATTTCTCAACGTGCCGTGCATGCAGCAGCCGGAAGCCTACCTGGGCGGCGCCGGGACTGCGTTCGACGAGGCCGGCAAGTTGAACGAGTCGGTGAAGCCGTTCCTGCAAAGCTTCATCAATGCCTATGGGCAGTGGGTGGAGCAGCACAAAAAGTGAGGCACTGACGCCCCGGACATTGTGGGAGCGGGCGAGCCTGCTCCCATCGGGTTTCAGGCCTGTCCCGGTACATTCGGCCAAAGGTCCGACACCAGAAACAGCCGCTCGGCTTCTTCCCATTCGCCCCGCGCGTTCTCGGTCAGGCGCACCATCAGTTGCGCCGGCGCCAGGGGTTCCAGTTCATTCAACCAGGCCTGCAAGTGTTCCGGGCTCCAGGTCTGATCCGCCGGGTAATGCGCCGGGGCCAGCCAGGCGTGGCGGGGCAGGGACTGCCAGCGTCCGGCCGGGCGCTGGGCGACGAACGCCGGCCAGTCCCGTTGATGCAGCCAGCTGCCGCGCAGGTGCTGCGGATGGGCGCCGTTGGGTGATTCGGACTGCCCGGGCCATGGATAGAGCAGGTAACCGCCCAGCCACAACTGCGCACTGAACACCTCGATATCCAGCGCCTTCAGGACCTCACGGCTTTCTGCCCGAGCGGAGATCGGCAACTGGTGTTCGCTCAGGTGCGCCAGTTTGCGATCGAGTCGATCGTGACAGCCAGGGCCGAGCCACTGCGCCGGATCGCGGCCGTCGCCATTCTGCGGGCCGAGGTAGAGCTTGATCGCCAGTTCCAGGTGATGCACGCCGTCGCGGTCGCGCAGCAGCATGTCCAGCTCGCCGAGGGTATGGCCTTCGCGGCGGATCGGCAGGTTGGCGGCGATCAGCTCGATGCCCGGTGCATGTTCCACCGCAAACTGCCACAACCGTTCGTAGTACAGCCCCAGACGCCGGGTGCGGGCCTGGGACAGCCAGTGCAGCAGGCCATAGCTGTCGTGATCGAGCCGGCGCAGCCAGTGTTCCAGTTGCTGCGGGTCGCGCACCCAGTCGCTGCCCGCCAGCGGATGGCGTTGCGGCCACGGCGTGTTCGCCAGCATCGGCGGGGCGAGGATCACCCACGCCAGATCGCGCACCTCCGGGTGGCGCAATTGGTGGGGCAGCTGGAGCAAATCGGGAAATAGGATCATCTTGCGAGCATAGCCGCAAACAGGGGCGCGCCCTTGAGGCTGAAAGGATTTTGTCTATCGGTGGCTTTCGCCCATAATCGTCGTTTTCGCCGTCGCAACTCTGCAGGAGTCCCATGGAGCAATTTCGTAATATCGGCATCATCGGTCGCCTGGGCAGTTCCCAGGTGCTGGATACCGTCCGCCGACTGAAACGCTTTCTGCTCGATCGTCACCTGCATGTGATTCTCGAAGACACCATCGCCGAAGTCCTGCCGGGGCATGGTCTGCAAACCTCGTCGCGCAAGATGCTCGGCGAAGTCTGCGACATGGTCATCGTCGTTGGCGGTGACGGCAGCCTGCTCGGCGCCGCCCGGGCGCTGGCGCGGCACAACATTCCGGTGCTAGGGATCAACCGTGGCAGCCTCGGATTTCTTACCGACATTCGTCCGGACGAGCTGGAAATCAAGGTCGCCGAAGTGCTCGACGGCCATTATCTGGTGGAAAACCGTTTCCTGCTGCAAGCCGAAGTCCGCCGCCATGCCGAGGCCATCGGCCAGGGCGATGCGTTGAACGACGTGGTGCTGCACCCCGGTAAATCGACGCGGATGATCGAGTTCGAACTGTACATCGACGGTCAGTTCGTCTGCAGCCAGAAGGCCGACGGCCTGATCGTCTCCACGCCGACCGGTTCCACCGCTTACGCCCTGTCCGCCGGCGGCCCGATCATGCATCCCAAGCTCGACGCTATTGTGATTGTGCCCATGTACCCCCATACCTTGTCTGGGCGGCCCATCGTGGTCGATGGCAACAGTGAGCTGAAAATCGTCGTGTCCAAAGATATGCAGATCTACCCGCAAGTCTCCTGCGACGGGCAGAACCATTTCACCTGTGCGCCGGGCGACACCATCACCGTCAGCAAGAAAGCACAGAAGCTGCGGCTGATTCATCCGCTTGACCACAACTACTACGAAGTCTGTCGCACCAAGCTCGGCTGGGGCAGCAAGTTGGGTGGTGGAGGCGACTGATGCTCGATCCCGCGCGTAGCTACGACCTGATTGGTGACGTGCACGGATGCGCCCTGACGCTGGAACACTTGCTTGACCGGCTCGGTTATCACAAGCAGGGCGGCGTCTGGCGGCATCCCTCACGCATGGCGGTGTTCGTCGGCGACATCATCGATCGCGGCCCGCGAATCCGCGAGGCGCTGCACATCGTCCACGACATGGTCGAGGCCGGTCAGGCGTTGTGCATCATGGGCAATCATGAATTCAATGCCCTCGGCTGGAGCACCCCGGCGCCACCGGGCAGCGGCAAGCAGTTCGTGCGCGAACACACGCCGCGCCATGCGCGCCTGCTGCACGAAACCCTGACCCAGTTCGAAGAGCATCCGGGCGACTGGCATGATTTCCAGCGCTGGTTCTACGAGTTGCCCTTGTTTGTCGATGCCGGACGCTTCCGGGTGGTGCATGCCTGTTGGGATGCCGGCCTGATCGAGCCGTTGCGCGGGCTGTTTCCCGACGGCTGCATCGATGAACATTTCCTCCAGGCCTCGGCGGTGCCGGAGAGCTTTGCCTGCACGGTCTTCGATCGCCTGCTGCGCGGCACCGACATGCGTTTGCCCCATGGCCTGACCATGACCAGCGGCGACGGCCTGGTGCGATCGTTCTTCCGCACCAAGTTCTGGGAAGACGACCCGAAAACCTACGGCGACATCGTGTTCCAGCCCGATGCCTTGCCGGAACCGGTGGCGCAGACCCCGTTGACCTCCACTGAAAAAAATTCCCTGTTGCGCTACGGCGTCGATGAGCCCTTGTTGTTCGTCGGCCATTACTGGCGCAGCGGCAAACCGGCGCCGATCCGGCCGAACCTGGCGTGCCTGGATTACAGCGCGGTGCTCTACGGCAAGCTGGTGGCTTATCGTCTGGATCAGGAAACCCGCCTCGATCCGCATAAATTCGTCTGGGTCGATGTCGAGCGGCCGGAGGTGCTGCAATGAGTGCGATCGCGGTATTGCGCCTGCCGTTGGCGGCGGACTTGAGCGGTTTTGTCAAACTGCTGCAACGCATGCAGGTGCCCCATCGCGTCAGCGAAGAGGCGGGCGAGCAGGTGCTGTGGGTGCCGGCGGAAATCAGCGACGACGTGCGCTCGCTGTACGAACGCTTCCCGGCGGGCGATCCCGATCAGCAACTGGACATCCCGGTGGCGCAGACCTTCAAGCGCCCGAGCTTTGTCGAACAGTTGAAATACGCCAAGGCCACGGGGTTCATCCTGTTGCTGAGCCTGATCGTCGGCGGGCTGACGTTTCTTGGCGACAACCTCGAGACGATGCGCTGGCTGACGTTCCTCGATTTCCGCGTGGTCGGCGAATACATCCACTTCACACCGCTGGCCGACAGCCTGGCGGCGGGGCAGTGGTGGCGGCTGTTCACGCCGATGCTGCTCCACTTCGGCATCTTGCACCTGGCCATGAACGGCATGTGGTTCTGGGAGCTGGGGCGGCGCATCGAGTCGCGTCAGGGCAGCATCAACCTGATCGGCCTGACCCTGCTGTTCAGCCTGGTGTCGAACTACGCGCAGTATTATTTCAGCGGCGCGACCCTGTTCGGCGGCTTGTCCGGCGTGCTCTACGGCCTGCTCGGGCATTGCTGGATCTTCCAGTTGCTGGCGCCGAACCCGGCCTATCGCCTGCCGCGCGGCGTGCTGGTGATGATGCTGGTGTGGTTGTTGCTGTGCCTGTCCGGGCTGGTGTCGATGATCGGTTTCGGCGAAATCGCCAACGCCGCTCACGTCGGCGGGTTACTCATCGGATGCTTCACCGGTTTGTTGGGCGGTTTGTATAACCGCCGTAAACTGGCCGTCTAATTTAGCCTGTGAATAAAGAGCACGGAGACCCTGATGTCCTCTTTTAACGAGTTGATCAAGAACATTACCCCCGACATCTACCAGAGCCTGAAACTGGCGGTGGAGATCGGCAAGTGGTCCGACGGTGGCAAGCTCACCGCCGAGCAGCGTGAGCTGTCGTTGCAGGCAATGATCGCCTGGGAAACCCAGAACCTGCCGGAAGACCAGCGCACCGGTTACATGGGGCCGCAGGAGTGTGCATCGAAATCGATCGAAGTGCCGAACATCCTGTTCAAGTCGGATGCCATCCATTGATCGAGATTGGCCGCGGTGCAATCAGCAAAATGTCGGCGCGCCTGGACGGGCCGACCGTGCAATACGCGTTTCGTCTGGATGATGTCGAGGTGCCGGTCAATCCGTTGATCGGTAGCACGGTGCGTCTGGAATACCTGGGGGCGATCCACTGCACCCATTGCGGACGCAAGACCAAAACCAGTTTCAGCCAGGGTTATTGCTACCCGTGCATGACCAGACTGGCCCAGTGCGACATCTGCATCATGAGCCCGGAGCGCTGCCATTTCGACGCCGGCACCTGCCGGGAGCCTGAGTGGGGCGAGAAGTTCTGCATGACCGATCATGTGGTCTACCTGGCGAACTCGTCGGGGATCAAGGTCGGCATCACCCGTGCCACCCAGTTGCCGACCCGTTGGCTCGACCAGGGCGCCAGCCAGGCGTTGCCGATCATGCGCGTCGCCACTCGCCAGCAGTCGGGGTTCGTCGAAGACCTGTTCCGCAGCCAGGTGGCGGACAAGACCAACTGGCGGGCGTTGCTCAAGGGCGATGCGGCGGCGGTGGATCTGGCGCAGGTGCGCGATCAGCTGTTTGCAAGCTGCGCCGAAGGCCTGCAAGGCTTGCAGGAGCGATTCGGCCTACAAGCAATTCAGACGATTACCGATGTCGATCCGCTGGAAATCCGCTATCCGATCGAGCAATACCCGGCCAAAATCGTCAGCTTCAACCTGGACAAGAACCCGATTGCCGAAGGCACGCTGCTGGGGATCAAGGGCCAGTACCTGATCTTCGACACCGGCGTGATCAATATTCGCAAGTACACGGCTTATCAGCTCGCCGTGCATCAATAAGGACTCCAGCATGCGCACCGAACAACCGAAGATGATTTACCTGAAGGACTATCAGGCGCCCGAGTACCTGATCGACGAAACGCACCTGACCTTCGAGTTGTTCGAGGATCACAGCCTGGTTCATGCGCAACTGGTGATGCGCCGCAATCCTGCGCGCGGCCCGGGCCTGCCGCCGCTGGTGCTCGACGGCCAGCAACTGGAGCTGCTGTCGGTGATCCTGGCCGACCAGGAACTGAGCGCCGCTGACTACCAGCTCAGCGAAAACCACCTGACCCTGCAACCGGCCAGCGCCACTTTCACGGTCGACACCAGCGTCAGAATCCACCCGGAAACCAACACCGCGCTGGAGGGCCTGTACAAGTCCGGCACGATGTTCTGTACCCAGTGCGAGGCCGAAGGCTTCCGCAAGATCACCTATTACCTCGACCGCCCGGACGTGATGAGCAAGTTCACCACCACGGTGGTCGCCGAGCAGCACAGCTACCCGGTGTTGCTGTCCAACGGCAACCCGATCGCTTCCGGCCCTGGCGAAGACGGCCGGCACTGGGCGACCTGGGAAGACCCGTTCATGAAGCCGGCGTACCTGTTCGCGCTGGTGGCCGGTGACCTGTGGTGCGTCGAAGACACCTTCACCACCATGACCCGGCGTGAAGTGGCGCTGCGCATCTACGTCGAGCCGGAAAACATCGACAAGTGCCAGCACGCCATGAACAGCCTGAAGAAGTCGATGCGCTGGGATGAAGAGGTCTACGGTCGCGAGTACGATCTGGACATCTTCATGATCGTCGCCGTGAACGACTTCAACATGGGCGCGATGGAGAACAAGGGCCTCAACATCTTCAACTCCAGCGCCGTGCTGGCTCGCGCCGAAACCGCCACCGACGCCGCGCACCAGCGGGTCGAGGCGATCGTCGCCCACGAGTACTTCCACAACTGGTCGGGCAACCGCGTGACCTGCCGCGACTGGTTCCAGCTGTCGCTCAAGGAAGGTTTCACCGTATTCCGCGATTCCGGTTTCTCCGCCGACATGAACTCGGCCACGGTCAAGCGCATTCAGGACGTGGCCTACCTGCGTACCCACCAGTTCGCCGAAGATGCCGGCCCGATGGCTCATGCGGTGCGCCCGGACAGCTTCATCGAGATCTCCAACTTCTACACCCTGACCGTGTACGAAAAGGGTTCGGAAGTGGTCGGCATGATCCACACGCTCCTGGGTGCCGAAGGCTTTCGCAAGGGCAGTGACCTGTACTTCGAACGCCATGACGGCCAGGCCGTGACCTGCGATGACTTCATCAAGGCCATGGAAGATGCCAATGACGTCGATCTGACCCAGTTCAAGCGCTGGTACAGCCAGGCCGGTACGCCACGTCTGGCGGTGAGCGAGTCTTACGATGCAGCGGCGAAAACCTACAGCCTGACCTTCCGCCAGAGCTGCCCGCAGACGCCGGACAAGGTGGAAAAACTGCCGTTCGTGATTCCGGTGGCGCTGGGTCTGCTGGACAGCCAGGGTCATGAAATCGCGCTGCGTCTGGCCGGTGAAGCCTCCTCGCAAGGCACCAGCCGGGTCATTTCCGTGACCGAGGCCGAGCAGACCTTCACCTTCGTCGACATCGCCGAACAACCGCTGCCCTCGTTGCTGCGCGGCTTCTCGGCGCCGGTGAAACTGAGCTTCCCGTACAACCGCGATCAACTGATGTTCCTGATGCAGCACGACAGCGACGGCTTCAACCGCTGGGATGCCGGCCAGCAGCTGTCGGTGCAGGTCTTGCAAGAGCTGATCGAGCAGCAGCAGAAGGGCGAGGCACTGGTTCTCGATCCGCGTCTGGTTTCGGCGTTGAAAACGGTGCTGTCCGACGAAACCCTGGATCAGGCCATGGTCGCGGAAATGCTTTCGCTGCCAAGCGAAGCCTACCTGACCGAAATCAGTGAAATCGCTGACGTCGAGGCGATCCATACCGCTCGCGAGTTCGCGCGCCAGCAACTGGCGGACAACCTGTTCGAAGCCCTGTGGCTGCGTTATCAGGCCAACCGCGACCTGTCCAAGCAAACCCCGTACGTGGCCGAGGCCGAGCATTTTGCCCGTCGCGCGTTGCAGAACATCGCGCTGTCGTACCTGATGCTCAGCGGCAAGCCGCAAGTGCTGGCGGCGACGCTGGAGCAGTTCGACGCCTGCGACAACATGACCGAACGCCTGACTGCGCTGGCGGTACTGGTCAACTCGCCGTTCGATGAGCAGAAAGCCCAGGCGCTGGCGAGCTTCGCCGAGCACTTCAAGGACAATCCGCTGGTCATGGATCAGTGGTTCAGCGTGCAGGCCGGCAGCACCTTGCCCGGCGGCCTGGAGCGCACGAAGGCGCTGATGCAGCACCCGGCGTTCAACATCAAGAACCCGAACAAGGTGCGTGCGCTGGTCGGCGCGTTTGCCGGGCAGAACCTGATCAACTTCCATGCGGCTGATGGTTCGGGCTATCGCTTCCTGGCGGATCTGGTCATCGAACTGAACGGTTTCAACCCGCAGATCGCCTCGCGCCAACTGGCGCCGCTGACCCGCTGGCGCAAGTACGACAGCGCCCGTCAGGCGTTGATGAAAGGCGAGCTGGAGCGGATTCTGGCGTCGGGTCAGTTGTCCAGCGATGTGTACGAAGTGGTCAGCAAAAGCCTGGCCTGATTCAAGGCCTTCCCCTCGGCCAGACCATAAAAAACGCCGCTTAAAAAGCGGCGTTTTTTGTCCCTGCAACCCCTCTATTTTCTCAAGTCAAACCGGTCCAGATCCATCACCTTGGCCCAGGCCGCCACAAAGTCGCTGACGAACTGCGCTTTTGCATCCGCACTGGCATACACCTCCGCCAGCGCACGCAATTGCGCGTGGGAGCCGAATACCAGATCGACACGAGTGGCAGTCCACTTCACGCCACCGGTCTTGCGGTCGCGGCCTTCGAACTCGTCCGCCGCCGCCGAGGTCGGTTTCCATTCCACGCCCATGTCCAGCAGGTTGCTGAAGAAGTCGTTGGTCAGGGTTCCCGGCCGGTCGGTGAACACGCCATGGCGGGTTTTGCCGACGTTGGTGTCCAGCACCCGCAGGCCGCCGATCAGTACGGTCATTTCCGGTGCCGAAAGGGTCAGCAATTGCGCCCGGTCGATCAACAGAGATTCCGCTGACACGCGGTACGTGGTCTTGGCGAAGTTGCGGAAGCCATCGGTGTGTGGTTCGAGGAAGCCGAACGAGTCGACATCGGTCTGTTCCTGCGAGGCATCGGTGCGACCCGGCGAGAACGGCACGGTGACGGTATGCCCGGCATTTTTCGCCGCCTGTTCGACGCCGGCGTTGCCGGCCAGCACAATCAGGTCTGCCAGCGAGACCTTTTTGCCTGCGGCATTGAAGTCGTTCTGGATACCCTCGAGTACCTTGAGCACCTTGTCCAGTTGCTCCGGCTGGTTGGCCTGCCAGAACCGCTGTGGCGCCAGACGCAGACGCCCGCCATTGGCACCGCCGCGCTTGTCCGAGCCACGGAAGGTCGAGGCCGACGCCCAGGCGGTGGAAACCAGTTCCGAGACGGACAGCCCGGAGGCCAGCACTTTGCTTTTCAGTGCTGCCACGTCGCTGTCATCGATCAGCGGGTGGTTCACTTCAGGAATCGGGTCTTGCCAGAGCAATTCTTCGTTGGGCAGTTCCGGGCCGAGATAGCGCGAGAGTGGCCCCATGTCACGGTGGATCAGTTTGTACCAGGCACGGGCGAAGGCGTCGGCCAGTTGATCCGGATTGGCGAGGAAGCGCCGCGAGATCTGGTCATAGGCCGGGTCGAAACGCAGGGCCAGGTCGGAGGTGAGCATTCTCGGGTCGATGCGTTTGCTCGAGTCGTGGGCGTGGGGAATGGTGCCGGCCCCGGCGCCGTTTTTCGGTTTCCATTGATGGGCGCCGGCCGGGCTCTTGGTCAGCTCCCACTCGAAGCCGTAGAGATTTTCCAGATAGTTGTTGCTCCACTTCGTTGGCGTAGTGGTCCAGGTCACTTCCAGGCCGCTGGTGATCGTGTCGCCACCCTTGCCGGTGCCGAACGTGCTTTTCCAGCCCAGGCCTTGAAGCTCCAGACCGGCGGCTTCCGGTTCCGGCCCGACGTTGTCGGCAGGGCCGGCGCCGTGGGTCTTGCCGAAGGCGTGGCCGCCGGCGATCAGGGCCACGGTTTCCTCGTCATTCATGGCCATGCGGCCGAAGGTTTCGCGGATGTCCTTGGCCGAGGCGACCGGATCGGGATGGCCCTCGGGACCTTCCGGGTTCACGTAGATCAGGCCCATTTGCACGGCGGCCAACGGGTTCTCCAGATTGCGTTCGCCCTGGTTGGTGCGGCTTGCTTCGTTGCCATGTTCTGCCGGCTCCGCTACCAGGGTGCCGTCGCCAGGTGGCTGCATGGCCTCCGGGTCCTTGCCATAGCGGTTGTCGCCGCCTAGCCACTTGTTTTCCGAACCCCAGTACACGTCCTCATCCGGCTCCCACACATCGGGGCGTCCGCCGGAGAAACCGAAGGTCTTGAAGCCCATGGACTCCAGCGCGACGTTGCCGGTGAGCACGATCAGGTCGGCCCAGGAAATGTTGCGGCCGTACTTTTGCTTGATCGGCCACAGCAGGCGCCGGGCCTTGTCGAGGCTGACGTTGTCCGGCCAGCTGTTGAGCGGGGCGAAGCGTTGCTGGCCGGAGCCGGCGCCACCCCGGCCGTCAGCGGTGCGGTAGGTGCCAGCACTGTGCCAGGCCATGCGGATGAAGAGCGGGCCGTAGTGGCCGAAGTCGGCGGGCCACCAGTCCTGAGAGTCGGTCATCAGCGCGTTGATATCGCGCTTGAGGGCCTGGAAATCCAGGCTTTTGAAGGCCTTGGCGTAGTCGAAGTCCTTGCCCAGTGGATCGGACTTGGGCGAGTGCTGACTCAGGATTTTCAGGTTCAGTTGATTCGGCCACCAATCGCGGTTCGTTGTGCCACCGCCGGCGGCGTGATTGAACGGGCATTTCGATTCATTTGCCATGTCCGGGTCCTTATCAGGTCTTCTGCGGCCGGCTCGTGCCGACTTCGGAGTAGTAAGGCTAGCCCCGACTTTGCCAGTCGGCTAATAGGCCGACTATTGGACGCTGATAGGCGAAAGCTTTCAGGTTTTTACGCGGCATTAATGCCCCTCGAAAAATCGGTTGAGCCCGCAAGAACCGCGTGCTTGAGCGCTGGTTGCAAATCCATGGCGTGAACAGTGATGGCAAATAGAAATGTTATTGTATAACATTAATTTTGTTTCATGCTGTCTCTGGCATTGCTGTTTGCCAGCGACTTTCACTTTTCTGCTCACGGAATTCTGAAATGCCTGTCCGTTCCCGACCCCTCCAGCGACGCCTGACACCCCTGGCCACCGCGCTGCTGTTTGCAGCGCCGGTGTTCGCCGCCGAAACCCTCGAACTGCAACCGCAAGTCATTACCGGCAACCCCCTTGGCAGCCAAACCCTCGCATCCCCGTCGACGGTGCTGGCGGGTGACGAGCTGACGTTTCAGCAGAAGGGCAGTCTGGGCGAAACCCTGAACAGGCAGCCGGGCGTCTCGTCGTCGTACTTTGGTCCGGGGGCGAGTCGGCCGATCATCCGGGGTCAGGACGGCGACCGCATTCGCATTCTGCGCAATGGCGTCGGGGCGCTGGATGCCTCCTCGCTGTCTTACGACCATGCGGTGCCGCTGGACCCGGTCAACGTCGAGCGCGTTGAAATCGTTCGTGGCCCGGCGGCGCTGTTGTACGGCGGCAGCGCCATCGGCGGGGTGGTCAACACCTTCGACAACCGCATTCCGACCGAAGCCATCGAAGGTATTCACGGTGCGGGCGAACTGCGCTACGGCGGCGCCGACACCACCCGCAGCAGCGCCGGCAAGCTGGAGGCGGGCAACGGCCAATTCGCCTTGCATGTGGACGCCAGCGCTCGCGAATTCAACGACCTGAAAATCCCTGGGTACGCCAGGACCAGCCGCGAACGCGCCAACGACGATGGCGACTCGAACAAGCATCGCCTGGCCAACAGCGACGGCCGTCAGGATGGCGGAGCGGTCGGCGGTTCCTACACCTGGGACGATGGTTACGCCGGCCTGTCCTACAGCAATTACGACTCGAACTACGGCTCGCCGGCCGAAGACGATGTGCGGATTCGCATGCAGCAGGAGCATTACGCCTTCGCCTCGGAGATTCGCAACCTCGATGGCCCTTTCAGTTCGGTGAAGTTCGACGCCGGGTACACCGATTACGAACACCGGGAAATCGAAGGCGGGGAAACGGGCACCACGTTCAAGAACAAGGGCTACGAGGCGCGGGTCGAGGCGCGGCACCAGCCGCTCGGGCCGCTCAACGGGGTGATTGGCGCCCAGGTCAGCCGCAATGAATTCTCGGCTTTGGGCGAAGAGGCGTTCGTCCCGCAAACCGACACCAATGCCGGTGCGCTGTTCATTCTCGAAGAGTTGCAAGCCACGGATCGACTGCTGCTCACCCTCGGCGGACGACTGGAACACACCACCGTCGACCCGGACGCCAAAGGCAACGAGCGCTTTGCCAATGCCGACCGTTCCAGCAGTTTCACCGCGGGCAGTCTGTCGTCCGGCGCGGTGTACACCCTGACACCAATCTGGTCGGTGGCCGCCACCCTTGGCTACACCGAACGAGCGCCGACGTTCTACGAGTTGTATGCCAACGGCGCCCACGTCGCGACCGGCACCTATGAAGTCGGTGATGCCGGCCTGTCGAAAGAAAAAGCCGTGTCCAGCGACCTGGCGCTGCGTTTCGACAACGGCACCCACAAGGGCAGCGTCGGCGTGTTCTACAGCCACTTCTCCAATTACATCGGTCTGCTGGGCACCGGTCGCACGCTCAATGACGAAGGGGAGCAGGACGCTGACGGCATTCCTGAATATGCCTACTCCGGCGTGCGTGCGCGCTTCAGCGGTGTCGAAGCGCAGGATCGCTGGGAACTGGGCGAGAACGCCTACGGCAAGTTTGCCCTGGAGTTGTCCGGCGATTACACCCGAGCGGAAAACCTCGACACCGGCGAAGACCTGCCGCGCATCGCGCCGCTGCGCCTGAACAGTGGTCTGTTGTGGAGCCTGGATCGCTGGCAGGCGCGGATCGATGTCGAGCACGCCAGCGCGCAGCATCGGGTGCCGGACAATGAAAGCAGCACCGATGGCTACACCACGCTGGGGGCGAATGTGGGTTACAACTTTGATATCGGCCAGAGCAAGTGGCTGGCCTTCGTCAACGCCGAGAACCTGACCAATCAAACCGTGCGCTACGCCAGTTCGATCCTGCGCGACATCGCGCCGGCCGAAGGGCGCAGCATTCAGGTCGGGTTGCGCACCACGTTCTGACTTTCCCGCAAACAGCCTGTACGCCAACGTCTCAGCGGGTGTGAGACGTTGGCTCACCCATCAACTCGATTGCTCGGTATCGTCCGCCGGCAATTCATCCAGCAAATCATCTTGCCCCGGCAGTTCAGTGATCACGCTGAAATCCGTCACTTCCACCGCACCCAACCCATATCCCAGCAGATGGAACGAGAACGCCTTGCGCGGCTGCGGGTTGTCGAAGCTGAAATCCATTTCCAGCGGTTGATCCGCCGTGGCGACCATTTCCGCTGGCAGGCCCAGTTGCACGTCCTGCTCGAACTCCTTGGCCTTGAGCTGGATGTACGCCGCTTGCTGTGGATCCACCGAACGCACGGTCAGACGCACGCGAGTGTGCGAGCCCTTGGGCATTTCCAGGTATTGCGCGCCGATCAGGTTGTCGGCCCAGTCGTCCTTGATCTGCGCTTGCAGGGGGATGACGTTGGTGCTGCCGAACTGGTAGTGCTGGTTCAGTGGCGTGCGCAGCAGCGAGGCGTCCAGCGCGGTGGCGCGGGCGGCGATCTGCCGGGCGTTCTGGCTGTTGGAATTGCCCTTGAACGTCGCGCGCTCGGCGATGAAACCTTCGCTGGCGTAGTAGCGGCAGCGGCGGGGCATGTCGCACTCGGCAAAGACGCCCCGGCCGTCGTGGTAGCGCAGCTTGCCGTTGGTGAACGACATGATTTCGCGCCCTGAATCGTAGTCGCGAAACAGCGAACGACCGCTGAGGGCCGAGGGCACCGGCAGGTCGAAGTAATCGAGAATCGAAGCGCTCAGATCGACGTGACCATAGACCCCGGCGTTCAGGCGCGGCAGTTGTGCGTGCTCGGGAGCGAGGGTCAGGTTGAAACCCCAGGACGACGCCAGGCGCACACCATCGATGCCGTGGGACTCATCGGAGGTGATGACCACCAGCGTGTCCTTGAGCACGCCCTGGCGTTCGAGGCCACTGAGGAACTGTTCCAGCGCATCGTCCAGATAACCGACGGCAGCCTGCTTCGGTGTGTCGTAGCGTTGCAGGTATTCGTCCGGCGCGGAGTAGGGCTGATGGGTGCCGACGGTCAACAGGGTGAGCATCCACGGTTGCTTTTGTTTCTTCAGTTGACCGACGTAATCCAGCGCGCCCTCGAAGAACGCCTTGTCATCCTTGCCCCACGGGAATTCCAGGTAATTGGCGTTGCTGAACCATTCCAGGCCATGGGTCGCATCGAAACCGATGTGCGGCATGATCTTGTCTTTGGCCATGAAACGCAGGCCGGCGCCTTGCAGGTAGTGGGTGGCAAAACCGTTCTGGCGCAGCTGCGCGGGCAGGCAGGCCTGATTGCGCTCGTGCTGGGTGAGCATTTCCACACCCTTGGGTGTGCCGTTGTTGAGCTTGTCATAGTCGCCGCACAACATGGCGTACAGGCCACGAATGGTCTGGTGCGTGTGCAGCACGTAATCCGGGGTGTTCATGCCGCGCTCGGCCCAGCGGCTGAGGTTGGGCATCAGGTCTTCCTGGTAATGGCTGCCGATCGCCTCGCGGTTGGCGCCGATGTAGGCGCCGGGGATGCCTTCCAGGGCGATGATCAGGACGTTGCGCGCCTGACCCGGCGCGCTCAGCAATTTGTGGCCGTTGAGGTCCAGATCAGTGAGGCCGGTCATCGGCGGTGCGGCTTCTTCGACGTCGCCGGCCAGCCAGTCCTCGGCCTGCATCTGTCCTTCGGCAACCTGGGTCGCCAGCAATTGGTGCGGCAGGTTGTACAGGCGCCACGGGTCGTCGTCACTGGGGGAGAGGTTCTGCGCGCCCCAGTGCGCCCCGAACAACAGCACCGGTGCCGCCCACAGCGCGCGAGGCAGGACCGGGGCCGGTGTGGCGCGGCTCGCCCAATGGGTCAGCAGCCACAGCAGCAGCGCCAGCACCAGCGCGACAGCCACTTCAGGATGAGCAAAACCGCCGCCGGTGGAGTTCTCGACGAATTGCGGATCGATCAGGTAGTGCAGATCCGCCGGGTTCGGCAGGCGTCCCACCGCGCTGACCAGTTCTGCCGTCGCCACGCTCAGCAGGACGCAGAACAACAGCACCGGCAACGCCAGCCACCACGGCCGGCGATGCAGCGCGACCACCAGCAGACTGCCGATCGCCAGGTCCGACAGATAGCCGAACGGGCTCGACCAGCCGAGTGCCGCACGCAGGCCCACGGGCACCATCAGCACCAGAAGGATCAGAGAGAAGAGGCGGGCCTGAGGGTGCCGCAGCCATTGATAAAGAGCGCTCACAAAAAAGACCTTCCAGCCATGAAATCGTCATAAAAGTGTGCGCGATGATAACAAGGGCGGGCGTTCGGATCGCCCTTTTAAACGGCGCGCCAGCGCCGCTGTCGGCAGCGTGTTTCCTACGGCGGGATCGCTCAAGGCCTTGATCGGCGCCCATGACAGGGGTCATGCCGGTGTGTGGCGGATGCGGTGGAGCGGCGGATTTTATGTTTCAAGCTGTTTAAATGCGCCTTTGATCCGTTTGACACTGCAATTGCGAACAACTGCGATTTACAATGCGCGACCTCTGAAAGAGATTGACCGCTGTGGATGCTTCAGCGCCGTTCCTGGTCCAGTTCCATCAATGGGTGATCGCGCCGGTCACCGAACAATTCGTCAGCCTGTTCGACCTCAATGGTCGCCTCGGGGTGGTGTTTATCCTCATGTCTTACGGCCTGGCCTACGTTCTTTTTCGCCAGCGAAAATCCCGGGGCCTGACCGAGGCGCGCTCGTTCTGGCAGTTCATTGGCGGCGGCCGGGTTCATGGGCACCGTTCGGCATGGCTGGATTATCGCTATTACTTCATCAAGGGCATTCTCCGAGTCGCCCTGGTGTTGCCCGTGGTTGGCCTCGTCGACCCGCATATTCTGCGCTCGGGCGATTATGTGCAGTTCTTCACCCGACTCTGGGGTGCCCGCGAACAGTTGCCGGATCACCCGTGGCTCGCGGTGTCTTACGGGCTGGGCGTGTTTCTGTTCAGGGACTTTCTGCATTACTGGATTCACCGGGCTTTTCATTCCCGTTACCTGTGGGAATTCCACAAGGTCCACCATTCGGCCCCGGTGCTGGTTCCGGCGACCGCCAGCCGGATTCACATCGTCGAGTCGATCATCGAACGCATCACCATCACCGCCGGCCTCGGCGCCTTCGCCGGGGTGGTCTGGTACGCCTGTGGCGGTGAGATCAGCCGCTACACTCTGTTCGGCGTGACCTGGCTGGCGCTGATCGTCAACAGCCTGGGGGCCAATCTGCGCCACACACATGTCTGGCTGTCGTTCGGGCCGAAGGTCGAGCATGTGCTCAACAGCCCGGCCCAGCACCAGATCCATCACAGCGACGCGCCCCGTCATTTCAACAAGAACTTCGCCATCAACCTGTCGCTGTGGGACTGGATGTTCGGCACGCTGTACGTCACCACCTCAACCCCCGAGGCGTTGCGCTTCGGAACCGGGGAACAGGATCGCGAGCGTTACCTGACGCTGTATGGCCTGATCGTCCTGCCATTCGTGGAAACCGCGCGGCGCTTTCTGCCCGCGCCGGTAAAGCGCAAAACCCGCGTGCTGTGAACGGCGGCGTCAGCGCCGGTTTCTGGACACGATGATGGCCACTCAGTAGCATTCGCGCCTTACGAATCTGCTCTTGCACGTCGTCCGGCGTGGATCTCTCAAGGAATAGGCATGCAAGCGTTCACCCGTGGACGGGTCGTTGTGGAGTTTGGTGATTTTCGGGGTGAAATGGTCCGCCATGAGTGGGAGGCGACGCCTGCTGGCGGGCGCCATGATCGCTTTTGGGTCAAGACCGATGAGGGGCATCTGCCGCTGGACCTCTACAACAAGCACCTGGAGGTCAACCAAGGGGACGAGGTTTCGGTGCTGTACGGCTGTGTGCCGAATGGTGAACTGAGAAGCGCAGTCTGCGTGTTCAATCACACCGATTCCCGGCTTACGTCACTGTCGGACGGGAAAGTGCTTCACGCGGAAATCCTCCCGCGCCGTTCCAGTGTCCTTCCATTGCTTGCCTGCATCGCGACTTCGGCCGTGGCGGCCGGGTTCTTCGGCTGGTGGGGCGCGCCGGCGGGGATGGTGATCTATTACCTTCTCAAAGCCGAGGCGGCCAAGCGCAACCTGTTGCTGATTAATGGCCTGAATTTGCATATGACGAAGCTGAGCAAGCGTTATGTGCGTGAGGCTTCGCGAAGCAATATCAGCCGGTTGTTGGCGCGTACTCACTGACGACATCCGAAACGGCGAAGGCAGCCTGCCTTCGCCGTTTGCATTTGACCGCTCTCAGTCTTCGCTGCGCGGGTCGATGCCGTCATCAAAGATGCTTTCAATCGGCATCTCGAATGCCCGGGCGATCTGAAACGCCAGCGGCAGGCTCGGGTCGTAGCGTTCGTTCTCGATGGCGTTGATCGTCTGGCGCGACACGTTCAAGCGTTCGGCCAGATCGACTTGCGACCATTTGCGCTCGGCGCGCAGATCCTTGAGGCGGTTTTTCATTGGTAGCGCCGCTTGGCGATGCGCAGGCCGATCATCCACGTCAGACCCATCACCGGCCAGACCCACAGCCACGGGATGTGCGGTGCGCCGACGTTCTCCAGAAAACCGTAGCTGAACGTCAACAGTGCCGATGCGGCGAAGGCGAAGCCGAGGGCTTCGAACTGGATGCGCAAGTACATTTCGTCCAGGCGGCGCATGTCGCGCACGATGGCCCAGCAGAACAGGCAAACCGGAATCATCGGCATCAGCACAATGAGGGTACGCAGCCATAGACTCGCGTCAGCCAGGTACAGCAAGGCGAATTGCGATGTCAGCAATACCGCGACGTACAACGCCATCGCAGCAACCATTTCGCGGTTGAAGTGCTTCATTCTCTACCTCCTGTGTAAAAGACGCTTTACATAGTCTTCGATGGCTTTCTCGATGTAAAGCACGCTTTCCATAGAAGTGCGGCCGACAGTCCACACGTCCGCTTCACCGGTGCGTCATGAACCCGCGTCTATAGTCAGTGGGCTGTGCGAAACGGGCGGCGCAAGCAACACGCGTCGAAAAGTCAGATTACCAATCAGGAGATGACGATGAGCCAGATCGAAAAAGTGCTCTACACCGCGAAAACCCACACCACCGGCGGGCGTGACGGTGCTTCACGCAGTTCCGACGGGATTCTCGACATCAAGCTGTCGTCTCCGGGTTCCAATGGCGGCGGCACCAACCCGGAACAACTGTTTGCGGCCGGCTGGTCGGCGTGCTTCATCGGTGCGATGAAAGCGGTGGCGGGGCAGGAGAAAATCAGTCTGCCCAAGGATCTGGCGGTGGATGCCGAGGTGGATCTGGGCACCAATGCCGGTGGGTATCTGTTGCAGGCGCGGCTCAATGTGAGCCTGCCGGGCATGGAGCGTGAGGCGGCGCAGAAACTGGTGGAGGCGGCGCATCAGGTGTGCCCGTATTCCAAGGCCACGCGCAACAATATTCAGGTCGAAGTGAAACTGGCCTGAGGTGCAATGCAAAACGGGGCGGCATGATCGTCGATCATGCCGCCCCGTTGTTCATTCCAGTCAGCGATCAGTGCATCTTGCTGTGATCGTGACCTTCCATGTTGGTCAGCGCGCGAACCGGCGCCTTCACTTCAAGCACTTCTTTTTCGCCCTTGGCGTTTTCCACGGTCAGGGTCAACGGCACGCTGTCGCCTTCCTTGAGCGGGCCGGTCAGGCCCATCAGCATGACGTGGTAGCCGTTCGGATCGAACTTGACGGCTTTGCCGGCAGGCAGATCGACCGATTTCACCGGCCCCATGCTCATCACGTCGTTCTTCATGGTCATTTCGTGAATCTGCACATCCCTGGCCACAGGCGAGGCGACGCTGAGCAGTTTGCTGTCGCTGTCGGCGGTGAGGGTCATGAAGGCGCCGCTGGCCGACTGGTTGGCAACGGTGCCACGTACCCAGGCGTCGTCGACCTGGGTCTGTGCCGAAACCTGGAACGCCAGGCCCAGCAGGGACAGACCGAATACAGCACGTTTGAGGGTGTTCAGGGCAGCGTTCATCAGCAGACTTCCATAACAGTGAGCAGATCTTCCGTGCACTCTTGTGCCGAAAGCGAGGTAGACAGGCCCAGGCGCAGCTCGCCCCGGGAGTCGTAGACGTAACTGGTGGCGGTGTGCGAGATGGTGTAGGTGTCGCCGGCCGGGACTTTCTCGAAGAACACGTCGAATTCCTTGGCCGTGGCCTTGGTTTCCTCGAGCGTGCCGTACAGCGCGACGAAGCTCGGGTCGAAAGCCTTGACGTAGGCGTCGAGGATTTCAGGCGTGTCGCGCTCCGGATCCAGCGTGATGAAGATCACCTGCAGGCGGTCGCCGTCCTTGCCCATCAGTTTCTTGATTTTCGCCGCGCGGGCCAGCGTGGTCGGGCAGACCGCCGGGCACTGGGTAAAGCCGAAGAAGATCATCGGCATCAGGCCGCGATAGCTCGACAGGGACACGGTGTTGCCGTCGGTGTCCTTGAGCTTGAAGGTGCGTCCGAGGATCTTGTCGCTCAGATCCTTGCCGTACTTGTACGACAGTTGGCCACGGGTGTCGCAGCCGGCGAGCAGGCCAAGGCCGAGTACGCCCATTCCCGCAAGCACCTTGCGGCGAGTCAACAAAGCCGTCATTTCATACCGCCTTTTGAAGCCCTCCGGTCGGCAAGACTGGCGGGCGGTTAACCGTAAAAGCGGCGCATCATACCAAAATGATCCGCCGCGCCGGCCTTCGAAGGCCGGGCATTGGCGGATCTGGCGATAAAAGGTGTAAGAAAAAATGACCCGGTAATCAGCGGCGAACGGGCTCCGCAGCGCTCCAGCCGCCCCCCAGCGCGGTGTACAGATTCACCTGTGCGACCAATTGTCCCAGGCGATCAGTGATCAGGGTTTGCTGGGCGCTGAACAGCGAGCGTTGCGCATCGAGGAACGTCAGGCTGCTGTCGACGCCGCTGCGATAGCGGTGCTGTGCCATGTCGTAGTAATCCTGGGTGGACTGCACCAGATCGCGCTGGGCCTGGAGTTGTTCCTGGTAGGTTTTGCGCGCCGCCAGTCCGTCGGACACTTCCTGAAAGGCTGTCTGAATCGACTTCTCGTACTCGGCGACCGTGATGTCTTTCTGCAATTTCGAATAATCCAGGCTGGCCCGCAGGCTGCCAGCATTGAAAATCGGCAGGTTGATTTGCGGCTGGAACGTCCAGGCGCCGGAGCCGGCCTTGAACAGGTCGGACATTTCGCGGCTGGAGGTGCCGGCGCTGGCGGTGAGGCTGACGCTGGGAAAGAACGCCGCCCGGGCCGCGCCGATATTGGCGTTGGCAGCCTTGAGCTTGTACTCGGCCTGGAGAATGTCCGGCCGGCGTTGCAGCAGTTCCGACGGCAGGCCGGCGGGCATTTGCGCCACCAGATCGCTGGCCAGTGGACGCGCCGGTAGCGTTTCGGGCACGGCTGCGCCGACCAGCAGGGTCAGGCTGTTCAAGTCCTGGGCCACCTGACGCTGATAGCGGGCGAGACTGGCGCGGGTGCTGTCGACGCTGGTCTGTGCCTGGATCTGATCCAGCGCCGACGACTTGCCCGCCTCGCGGTTGCGGGTGGTCAGGCGCAGGCTCTGTTCGTCGGCGGCTAGGGTCTGGCGCGTCAGCTCGAGCAGTTCCTGATCGGCGCGCCAGGTCAGATAGGCGTTGGCAACGTTGGCCACCAGGCTCAATTGCGCGCTGCGCCGCGCCTCTTCGCTGGCCAGAAACGTCATCAGCGCCTGTTCGCTGAGGCTGCGCACCCTGCCGAAGAAATCCAGTTCATAGGCGCTGATGCCCAGGTTCACGCCGTAGGTCGAGGTGATGGTCGATTGGCCGGTGCGGGTCACGCTGGGCGGCACGCGCTGACGTGATTCGGTGGCATTGGCCGACACCGCCGGCAGCAGGTCGGCGCGCTGGATCCGGTACTGCGCCTGGAACGCCTCGACGTTGAGCGCCGCCACGCGCAGGTCGCGGTTATTGATCAGCGCGCTTTCGATCAACTGTTGCAGCGCCGGGTCGTTGAACACGCTGCGCCAGTCGTCGTTGGTGAGAGTCGGCGGCGGTTGTGTGGCGTAGGCCGGGCCTTGCGGGTAGTGCGCCGGGTTGGGCGAGGAGGGCTGCTGATATTCAGGAATCAACGTGCAGCCGCCGAGCAGCAGGGCCACGGTCAGGGACGCGCTCAGCAGGGAAACGGATAAATCAGGCATCACATCATCTCGTACACGGAGGAGGCGGGGCAGCGCAGGGGCCGCACCCGGATTCAGATCAGGCACCGGCCATCCATTTCGCCAGGCCATGCCGGCCGCTGACGCCAAGTTTGGCGGCCGAGCGCTTGAGGTAGGTTTCGATCGAGCTGTTCTTGACCCGCAACCGTTCGGCCAGTTGCGGCACGGTGCCGCCGGTCAGCAGGCCCAGGCAGACTTCCTTCTCCCGTGCCGAGAGGCTGATGTCATTGAGGGCCAGACGCTCGTCGAACACTTGCGGCAATGACGTCTGTTCCGGGTCGGACAGCGGCACCCGGGCCAGCCTGGCGCTGGTTTTGCGGCTGATCTGCGCGTGGTGCTCGATCAGTGGCAGCAGGGTGTCGGACAGGCTCTTCAAGAACGACAGCTCCGGCAGGGAAAACACCCGGTCTGTATGGAGGCGGCAGAACGCGATGACGCAGCGGCGGTTCGAAGTGCGCGACACCAGATTGCACTGATGGACGCTGTGGTGCGGATGTCGATGCTGGAGCGAAGCCTTCAACTGGATCAACAGCGAGTCGTTCATTTCAATCATTTGTTGCAGCAGCGGGTGGTCGTCCGGACTCGCCAGCGGGTCCGGCGGTGCCAGCGATTGCGGCAGCCCGGCGCTGCCCAGCGCCTTGATCTCGACCACACTGGACTGACGCTCATCCAGAATCCATTCACTGAGATCGACCCGGCTCACCGGCACCAGCGTGTCCACCAACTGGTACATGCGGGTGGCGAACAGCTCGTCGCCGGTGCTGGCGATCAGATCGCCGAGTTGCCGATAAAAGTGCGGATTTTCCATGTTGCGAAGACTGCCGGTCAGATTCATATCCTTGTCATCCCTGATTTAAAGCCATCACCGAATCGTCTGCCGTGCATCCACCTGCGAGTTCCCACGCAATCCTTTCTCCCTGAAATGGATAGGTGCGGGATTTAAGCCCAATGATTTGTCCTACGTCTGTAAGGGAAATCGGGGACACAAATTGCCACTGTTTCCGAAAAAGAACTTCGACGTTTCTGGCGTGCTAAGGGATGCCCCGATGGCCCGGTCTGTCAGAGCGGTCGGCTGATGGCCCAGCAAACCATGGGCACTGCGGCGTTGACCTGATGGGCTGAGGCAGTCCCCTACGGGTGTGACTGGCGATTGTCCTACAAGATTTTCAGTCATTCCTCGGTGAGCTTTTGGACGGATCACCACATTTTCCCGCACTGCAAGGTCGGCAGGCGCGCCGTGGGCAGGGCGGAAGTGTCCGGGTTTCAAGTGTCATGCGGGCTAGAGGGCCGATGCTTGAATACCGGGATATAGCCATGAGACGGATCTTATGAATCATTTTGCTGTCGACGCGGCGCACGGACTGTCCGCCACTTGCGAAACCTTTCCGCTGACCACCGCCCAACGGGACATCTGGCTCGATCAACTGCGCCAGGGTGACTCGCCGCTGTACAACATCGGCGGATATGTCGACTTGACCGGCCCGCTGGACCCGGCGCTGATGCAAAGGGCACTTGAAGGCCTCGTGGCCCGGCATGACGCCATGCGCACGATCCTGTTGCCGGGGGCCGGCGAGCACGGCTTGCCGTTGCAGCGCTTTGCCCCGGCATTGCCGGCGCCGATGCAGGTGCATGATGTTTCCGCGCAGCCCGATCCGCAGTCGGCGGCACGACAACTGATTCAGGCGCGCATCGAGCAGCCATTCATCCTTGATGGCGGGCCTCTGTTTCGTCTCACGCTGGTACGGCTGGACAGCCAGCACCATTGGCTGTCCATCCTCGCCCATCACCTGATCACCGACGGCTGGGGCTTCGGCGAGATGCTCAAGTCGCTGGACGAGATCTACAACGCCCTGGCCGACGGCCAGCCATCACCGGACTCCGCGCCGTCCTATGTCGATTTCATTCATGACGATGCGCGCTATTACCAGTCCGCGCGTTATGCGCATGACCGTGACTACTGGCTTGACAAGTACCGCAGCCTGCCCGAGCCGTTGCTGTTGCCGCGTTATCAGGAGCGGTTTGCCAGGGAAGCAGCGCCGACGCGGATCTTTTCCACGGCATTTTCCGCGCAACTGCATGAACGCATGAAGCACGTGGCCCGGGAGTCCGGTGCGTCGGCATTCCATGTGTTGCTGGCGGCGTTGCATGTGTATTTCAGCCGAACCGCCCAGTGCGACGAATGGGTGGTGGGGGTGCCGCTGCTCAATCGCTCCGGCGCCCGTTTCAAATCCACATTGGGTCTGTTCACCCAGGTCAGCGCGGTACGCATGGGGTTCGGCCGTGACCTGACGTTCCGCGAACTGATCGTGGCGATCCGCGACGAACTGAAAAAGGATTTTCGCCATCAGCGTTTTCCCCTCAGCGAGATGAACCGCGCCCTGGGCCTGCTGCGCGAGGATCGCTCGCAATTGTTTGAAGTCACCGTGTCCTACGAGCACGACGCGCACGAGTATCGCTACGGCGAGGCGCAGGCGCGGGTGATCAAAGTCTCCAATCACGACGAAGGCACACCGTTGGCGGTGCATTTGCTCAGCAACCGCAGTAGTCACGAGGACAGTCTGTACCTGGTGTACAACGAGGCCTACTTTGACGCCGATGAAGTCCGGGCGCTGACCGAGCGCTTGCTGCTGGTGCTGGAGCAGGGCCTTGAGAATGCCGATCTGCCGGCTGGCGATTTCTGTCTGAGCACGCCAGCCGAATCAATCCTGTTGCAGCAGTGGAACGCCACGCAGGTGGCTTACCCGCAAGGAATGACGATCCACCAGCGCTGCGAAACCCAGGCACAGCAGCGGCCCGATGCCGTGGCGGCGAGTTTCCAGGGACAACACCTGAGCTTCGGCGCACTGAACCATCAGGCCAATGCACTGGCCCATCATCTGCTCGGGCTCGGCGTGCAGCCGGATGACCGGGTGGCGATCGTGGCCCGTCGGGGGCTGGACACGCTGGTCGGCTTGCTGGCGATCCTCAAGGCCGGTGCTGCCTACGTGCCGCTGGACCCCGCGCACCCGGCCGAGCGCTTGAACTATTTGCTCGATGACAGCGCGCCGGTCGCGGTACTGACCCAAAGCGTTCTGCGTGAACGCTTGCCGATGCTGGCGGTGCCGGTGATCGAGCTCGACCGCCGCACCTGGCCGGACAAAACGGCCAACCCGACGCTGCCACAACTGAGCGCGACCCACCTGGCCTACGTGATCTACACCTCCGGTTCCACCGGGCAGCCCAAAGGGGTGATGGTCGAGCATCGCACCCTGAGCAACCTGGTGGATTGGCACTGTGCGGCGTTCGGGCTGCGCGCCGGGCAACACACCTCGAGCCTGGCCGGCTTCGGTTTCGACGCCATGGCCTGGGAAGTCTGGCCGGCCTTGTGTGCAGGGGCGACGCTGCACCTGGCGCCGACTCACGACGGCAGCGAAGACATCGGCGCGCTGCTGGAATGGTGGCGCGCGCAGCCGCTGGACGTGAGCTTCCTGCCGACCCCGATCGCCGAATACGCCTTCAGCCGTCAGCTCGAACACCCGACCCTGCGCACGCTGCTCATCGGCGGTGATCGCCTGCGTCAGTTCAAACAGGCGCAGACGTTCGCGGTGATCAACAACTATGGCCCGACCGAAGCCACGGTGGTCGCCACCTCGGGGCCGATTCATCCGGGCGGTGTGCTGCACATCGGCAAACCGGTGAGCAATACGTCGGTGTATCTGCTCGATGATCGACAGCGACCGGTGCCGCTCGGTATCGCGGGTGAACTGTACGTGGGGGGCGAGGGCGTCGCCCGGGGCTATCTGAATCGTCCGCAGTTGACCGAGGAACGCTTCCTCGCCGATCCGTTCAGCGCCCGCCCGGGCGCGCGCATGTATCGCACCGGCGACCTTGCGCGCTGGCGCGGCGACGGCACGCTCGAATACCTGGGGCGCAACGACGATCAAGTGAAAATCCGTGGTGTGCGCATCGAACCCGGTGAGATCGAGGCGGCACTGAGCAGTCACGAGGCCGTGCAGGAGGCGGTGGTCATGGTGCGCGACGGTCAGTTGCTGGCCTGGTTCACCGAACGCCAGCCGCTGGACATCGCCCGGTTGCATGGGCACCTGAAAACCCGTCTGCCGAGTTCGCTGCTGCCCGGTGCCTATGTGCGTCTGGCAAGCATGCCGCTGACCGCCAACGGCAAGCTCGATCGCAAGGCGCTGCCGGCGCCGGGGCCGGAGGCCTTGATCCGGCGCGAGTACGAAGCGCCCGAAGGTGATGTCGAGATGCTGTTGGCGCAGCTCTGGGCCGAGTTGCTGCAAGTCGAGCGGGTCGGGCGTCACGATCATTTCTTTGAGCTGGGCGGGCATTCATTGCTGGCGGTGAACCTGATCGAGCGCATGCGCCAGGCCGGCATGAGCAGTGACGTGCGGGTGCTGTTCGGCCAGCCGACGCTGGCGGCATTGGCAGCGTCAGTCGGCAGTGGCCGCGAGGTCGAAGTCCCGGCCAATCGCATTCCGCCGGACTGCCCGCGCATCACCCCGGACCTGCTGCCGCTGGTGCAACTGGATCAGACCTCCATCGACCGCATCGTCGCCACGGTGCCGGGCTGCGCGGCCAACGTGCAGGACATCTATCCGCTGGCGCCCCTGCAGGAAGGCATTCTGTATCACCACATCACCGCCGCACAGGGCGACCCGTACCTGCTGCAATCGCGTCTGGCGTTCACCGGCCTTGAGCGGGTCGAAGCGTTTGCGGCGGCGCTGCGTCAGGTCATGGCGCGGCACGACATCCTGCGTACGGCGGTGGTCTGGGAGGGCGTGAGTTCGGCGGTGCAAGTGGTGTGGCGTCAGGCTGAATTGCCGGTGCAGGAGATCGTGCTGGATCCGGCCGCCGGCGATGTTCTGGAGCAATTGCATGAACGCTTCGATGCTCGCCGTTATCGTCTGGATATCAGCCAGGCGCCGTTGATTCGTCTGGTTTACGCCCGCGATCCGGCCTTGGGACGAATCGTCGCGATTCTGCTGTTCCATCACCTGGCGCTGGATCACATCGCGCTGGAAGTCATGCGCCACGAAATGCAGGCCAGTCTGCTGGGACAGGCTGAACCACTGGCCCCGGCGGTGCCGTATCGCAACTACGTGGCCCAGACCCGCCTGGGCGTCAGTGAGCAGGAGCACGAAACATTTTTCCGCGAGATGCTCGGGGATATCGACGAGCCGACCCTGCCATTCGGCTTGCACAACGTGCAGGGCGACGGCCGGGGCATCGACGAGTCGCAACAGAGGCTCGATGCCGATCTGGAGCAACGTCTGCGCAGTCAGGCGCGGCTTCTGGGCGTGAGTGTCGCGAGCCTGATTCACCTCGCCTGGGCACAGGTGCTGGCGGCGACATCCGGGCAGGAGCAGGTGGTGTTCGGCACTGTGCTGATGGGGCGCATGCAGGGCGGTGAGGGCGCCGACCGCGCGCTGGGGGTGTTCATCAATACGTTGCCGTTGCGGGTGGATGTCGGCGCCGGGGCACGGGCCGGGGTGCAGGCCACCCACGCACGCCTGACCGGGCTGCTCGGGCATGAACACGCGTCGCTGGCGCTGGCCCAGCGATGCAGCGGCGTTGCATCGCCGTCGCCGCTGTTCAGCTCGCTGCTCAACTATCGACACACCGACGATCAGGCGCAGCACGAAGCGTCACGTCAGGCCTGGCACGGCATCGAAACCCTGGCCAACGAAGAGCGTACCAACTACCCGATGACCATGAGTGTCGACGACCTGGGCAGCGCCTTGCAGCTGACCGCGCGGGCGCTGACCAGCATCGGCGCCGAGCGGGTTGGCGGTTACATGCATGCGGCGTTGAAGGGATTGGTCGAGGCGCTGGAGCAGGAACCGCAGCAACCGCTGAATCGTCTGTCGATCCTGTCGCCTGGCGAGCGCGAGCGACTGCTGGTCGGGTTCAACGCCACCGAGGTCGAGTGTGCGCCCGGGCAACCGGTGCAGACGTTGTTCGAGGAGCAGGTGCGGCGCAAACCGGGTGCCATTGCGGTGCAGTTCGGCGAGCAACGCCTGACCTGGCGCCAGCTCAACGAGCAGGCCAACCGCCTCGCCCATCACCTGCGCCAGCGGGGCGTGCAACCGGATACGCGGGTGGCGATCTGCGTTGAGCGCAGCCTCGATCTGGTGATTGGCCTGCTCGGTATTCTCAAGGCGGGCGGCGCCTATGTACCGCTCGATCCCGACTACCCGCTGGAGCGTTTGAACTACATGTTGCAGGACAGCGCTCCGGTGGCGTTGCTGGTGCATTCGGCGACGCGCAATCTGCTTGCCGAGTCCGGTGTGCCGGTCATTGATCTGGATCGCAGCACCTGGCACGACGCGCCGGGCGACAACCTGCAAGTGCCGGGCCTCGGAGCGGCGAACCTCGCCTACATGATCTACACCTCCGGCTCCACCGGCACGCCGAAGGGCGTGATGATCGAGCATCGCAGCGTCTGCAACATGGTGCATTGGGGCTCACAGATCAGTCCGCCGACGGAGCATGGCGCGCTGCTGCAAAAAGCGCCGTTCAGCTTCGACAGTTCGGTGTGGGAGATCTTCTGGCCGCTGTGTTCCGGCCTGCGACTGGTGCTGGCGCGACCCGATGGCAACCGCGATTCGGCCTACGTGACCCAAGTGATTCGCGAGCAGCAGATCACCGTGGTCAAGTTCGTCCCGGCGTTGTTGCAGCAGTTCATCGAGCAGGAGGATGTCAGCCAGTGCACCAGCCTGACCGATGTGCTTAACGGTGGCGGCGAACTCACCGCCGCCCTGGCGCGCAGTGTGCGCCAGCGCCTGCCCTGGGTGCGTTTGCACAACGTCTACGGGCCGACGGAGACTACGGTCGACAGCACCGGCTGGACGCTCGAACCGCACATGCCGGTGCCGAACAATGCGGTGCCGATCGGCACAGCGTTGAGCAATACCCGTTTGTATGTCGTCGATGCCCACGACCAACCGGTGCCGCAGGGTGTCAGCGGCGAGTTGCTGATCGGCGGCGTCGGCGTCGCGCGGGGCTATTTCGGGCTGCCGAAGCTGCAGGCCGAACGTTTTATCGACAGCCCGTTCGTGGCGGGTGATCGGCTGTACCGCACCGGTGATCTGGTGCGCTACCGCCCGGATGGCAATCTCGAATTCCTCGGCCGCAACGACTTCCAGGTCAAGCTGCGAGGCCTGCGCCTGGAGCCGGGAGAAATCGAGGCGCGGCTGATTGAACATCCTGCCGTGCGCCAGGCGGTGGTGCTGGTGCGCGATGAGCGCCTGGTGGCGTATTTCACCGTGCGCGCCGGCAGCGACACGCCGGGCATCGAAGCCTTGCGCGCCCATGTGCTGGAACGCTTGCCGGAGTTCATGGCGCCGGGTGCCTACGTGAAGCTCGATGCGCTGCCCCTGACCCCCAACGACAAGGTCGATCGCAAGGCCTTGCCCGCGCCGGGGCCGGAAGCGGTGCTCAGCCGCCACTACGAGGCGCCCGAAGGCGACGTGGAAATCCGGCTGGCGCAGATCTGGGCCGAGGTCCTCGACCTGGAGCGGATCGGCCGCAACGACAACTTCTTCGAACTCGGCGGGCATTCGTTGCTGGCGGTGAGCCTGGTGGCGCGTATGCGTCAGGCCGACCTGCATGTCGATGCGCGGACGCTGTTCAGCCAGCCGACGCTGGCGGCGCTGGCAACGCATACCACGGGGCAGGCCAGGCAACTGGACATCCCGCAGACCACGATTCCGCTGCTCAACCGTAAACGGCGGATCTGACCCACAACACCTGACGGGAATCTGAGAAAGGGCGGCGGCGGATTGTCCCCGCTTCCCATGTCAGCCCCCCAAGCCTCGATGTTTTAGTTTTCCAGAGCTGCGCGCCACCGGCAGGGACTCGCCGCTGCGTGCTTTTTTTCCAGAATTTACAGCAGGTTACCTCCATGCATTTCAGCGAATTGATGGCTGTCCTTTCCACCCATGCGATCCGCCTTCAACAGGACGATGAAGACCTGGTCATTCTGGGCAACGACGAGGCGCTGGATGATGCGCTGTGGGACAGCCTTGCCGAACACAAGGGGCAACTGCTGGCGTTCGTCGCCAGCCATGGCGGCGACTGGCTGAGCCCGGCACTGCGCATCACCCCGGACATGCTGCCGCTGGTGACGCTGGATCAGGACACCCTCGACCGCCTTGTCGCGAGCGTGCCCGGCGGTGCGGCGAACGTGCAGGACATCTACCCGCTGGCGCCCTTGCAGGAGGGCATGCTTTATCACCATCTCTCCGCGCCCGAGGGCGATCCCTACGTGTCCCAGGCGCGCTTCACCTTCGCCAGCCGCGAACGCCTGGAAGCGTTCGCCGAGGCGCTGCGCTGGGTGATCGAGCGTCACGACATTTTGCGTACGGCTTTCCTCTGGGAACGTCTGGACGAACCGCTGCAAGTGGTCCTGCGCAAGGCGCCGCTGATCTGTGAAGAAATCGACCTCGACAGTAACGCTGACACGCTGAGCCAACTGCTCGCGCGGCATGACCCGCGCAGTTTCCGTCTCGACCTGCGCCAGGCGCCGACCCTGCGTCTGGTGTACGCCGAGGACGCCGCCCATGGCCGGGTGGTTGCCTTGCTGCTGTTCCATCACATGATCATGGATCACATCGCGCTCGACGTGGTGCGCAAGGAGATTCAGGCGTACCTGGCGGGGCGGAGCGCGGAGGTTGGCGCGGCGGTGCCGTTTCGCAACTACCTGGCGCAGTCGCGTCTTCGCAGCAACGAACAGGCCCACGAAGCCTTCTTCCGCGACCTGCTCGGCGATATCGATGAGCCGACATTGCCCCTCGGCTTGCAGGATGTGCAGGGCGACGGGCAGAACATCGAAGAGTCCTGGCGGATGCTCGACAGCGCTCTGAGTCAGCGCCTGCGAAGTCAGGCGCGTCAGCTCGGCGTGAGCGTCGCGAGCCTGATGCACCTCGCACTGGCGCGGGTGCTGGGGCAACTGTCCGGGCGCACGGCAGTGGTGTTCGGCACCGTGCTGCTGGGACGGATGGACGCGGGCGAGGGCGTCGAACAGGCGTTGGGGATGTTCATCAACACCTTGCCGTTGCGGGTGGATGTCGGCGCCAATCCGGTACGCGCCGAGGTGCTGGCGACCCATCGTCGCCTCAGCGCATTGCTGGCCCACGAACAGGCATCACTGGCACTGGCCCAGCGTTGCAGCGCGGTGGCGGTGCCGACGCCGTTGTTCAGCGCGATCCTCAATTATCGCCACAGCGCCGTCGAGGAAGTCGCCGAGGTCAGCGATCTGGCTGCCGGCATTCAGGTGCTGGGCGCCCGGGAGCGCACCAACTATCCGCTGACCGTCAACATCGACGACCTGGGGCAGGACCTGCGCATCACCGCGCTGGCGGATGCCGCGCTTGGCGCCGAACGCATCGCCGGTTATCTGCATGTCGCGCTGGAAAGTCTGGTCGAGGCCCTGCAATCCGCGCCGCAAACCGCGCTGCACAGCCTGAATATTCTGCCGGCCGCCGAACGCGAACACCTGCTGTACGGCGTCAATGCACCGCTGTCACGGTTTGCCGAAACACCGTTGATCCACCAGCAATTCGAGGCCCATGCGCAGGCCAGCCCTGACGCCACCGCGCTGATTTTCGAAGGGCAGACGCTGAGCTACGGCGAACTGAACCGCCGCGCCAACCGGGTAGCGCAGCGTTTACTGGCGCTGGGTATTCGCCCGGATGACCGGGTGGCAATCTGCGTCGAGCGCGGCCCGCAAATGATTGTCGGCCTGCTGGGCGTGCTCAAGGCCGGTGCCGGGTATGTGCCGATCGACCCGGCGTATCCCTTGGAACGGATCGCCTTCACCCTGCGTGACAGCGCGCCCGTGGCGGTGCTGATGCAGGCGGCCACTGTGGAGCGGATCGCCGGTCTGGATGTGCCGCAGATCGATCTCGATGACCGCACCCTGCAAGCCGAACCGGACAGCACTCCGCAGATTTCCGGGCTGACCCCGGCGCACCTTGCCTACGTGATCTACACCTCCGGCTCCACCGGGCTGCCCAAAGGGGTAATGGTCGAGCATCGCCATGTCGCGCGGCTGTTCTCGGCGACTCGCGACTGGTTCCGCTTCAACGCGAAGGATGTCTGGGCGCTGTTTCACTCCTTCGCCTTCGACTTCTCGGTCTGGGAAATCTGGGGCGCGCTGAGTTTCGGCGGGCAATTGTTGCTGGTCCCGCAGCGAACCAGCCGTTCGCCGGACGAGTGCTATGAGTTGCTGTGCCGCAGCGGCGTCACCGTGCTCAACCAGACGCCGAGCGCCTTCCGCCAGATGATCGCGGCCCAGCAACGCAGCACGTTGCAGCATTCGTTGCGCGAAGTGATCTTTGGCGGCGAGGCGCTGGAAACCGGGATGCTCAAGCCGTGGTACGCCGAGGTCGGCAACGCCGGCACGCGACTGGTCAACATGTACGGCATCACCGAAACCACCGTTCACGTGACCTATCGCCCGCTGGAGGCGGCGGACGCCCAGCGGGTGGGCGCCAGCCCGATCGGTGTGCGAATCCCGGACCTGCAACTGTACGTGCTCGACGAGCAGCGCGAGCCAGTGCCGATGGGCGTGGTCGGCGAGTTGTACGTCGGCGGTGCCGGCGTTGCCCGGGGTTACCTGAACCGTGAGCAATTGACGGCCGAACGCTTTATCCGTGATCCGTTCAACACTGCGGCGGACAGCCGTTTGTACAAGACCGGCGACCTCGCGCGCTGGGCGGCGGATGGCAGCCTCGACTATCTCGGGCGCAACGACGATCAAGTGAAGATCCGTGGTTTCCGTATCGAACTCGGCGAGATCGAGTCACGCCTCTCGGCCTGCGCCGGGGTGCGTGAAGCGGTGGTGATCGCCCGTGAAGACAGCCCCGGTGATCAACGTCTGGTGGCCTACTGGCTGGCGGCTGACGGGGTTGAGCCGAGTGCCGGGCAACTGCGCGAGCAACTGCTTGAGTCCCTGGCCGAGTACATGGTGCCCAGCGCCTTCGTGCGTCTCGATGCCTTGCCACTGACCGCCAACGGCAAGCTCGATCGCAAGGCCTTGCCACGACCGGAGAGCGAGGCCTTCGCCCGCCGTGGTTTCGAGGCGCCGCAGGGTGAGATTGAAACCCGCATCGCGGCGATCTGGCAGAGCTTGTTGCAGGTCGAACGCATCGGTCGCCACGACAACTTCTTCGAGCTGGGCGGCCATTCGCTGCTGGCGGTGAAGCTGATCGAGCGCATGCGGCAGCAGGACATGCATTGCGACGTGCGCGTGCTGTTCGGCCAGCCGAGCGTGGCGGCTCTGGCGGCGACCCTTGGCGGCGCATCAACGGTCAGCGTTCCGGCCAATCAAATCGAACCCGGTTGCACCTGCATCACCCCGCAGATGCTGCCGCTGGCGAGCCTGGATCAGGCCGGCATCGAGCGTGTGCTGGAAACCGTGCCCGGCGGCATCGATAACGTGCAGGACATCTATGGTCTGGCGCCGTTGCAGGCGGGGATTCTCTATCACCACCTGGCGACCGCCGAGGGTGACCCTTATGTCTTGCAGGCGCAGTTCGCCTTTGACGGTCTGGCGCAGATCAAGGCGTTCGTCCGAGCGTTGAACAGCGTCATCGCTCGCCACGACATTCTGCGTACCAGCATCGTGCGCGAAGGCGTGGAAGAGCCGGTGCAAGTGGTCTGGCGCGAAGCGCCGCTGGCGCTGGAGCGGGTCGATGTCGAGACGCTGGACGGCGACGTGTTGCAGCAGATGCAGGCACGCTTCGATCCGCGTCACTATCGCCTCGACCTGCAACGCGCACCGCTGATGCGCCTGGCCTACACCGAAGATCCGCAGCACCAGCGCTGGGTCGGCATTCTGCTGCTGCACCACATCGTCCTCGACCACACCGCGCTGGAAGTGCTGGTGGCCGAGATCAGCGATGCGCTGCACGGGCCGCTCACCGAACTCCCGGCGCCGGTGCAATACCGCAATTACGTCGCCCAGGCCCGACTCGGCGCGAGTGCCGCGAGCCACGAGACGTTCTTCCGCGAGATGCTCGGCGACATCGAGGAACCCACTCTGGCGTTCGGTGTGCAGGACGTGCTGGGTGACGGCAGGCGCATCATCGACAGCGAGCAGGCGCTGGATGCCGATCTGGCCGAACGTCTGCGCGAACAGGCGCGGCGCCTGGGCATCAGCGTCGCCAGTCTGGTGCATCAGGCCTGGGCGCAGGTGCTGGCGCAGGTTTCCGGAACCGAAGAGGTGGTGTTCGGCACCGTCCTGCTGGGGCGGATGCAGGGCGGCGAGGGTGCCGACCGGGCGTTGGGGATGTTCATCAACACCTTGCCGCTGCGGGTCAGTGTCGGGGTGACGGCGGTGGAAGAGGGCGTGCGTGCGACTCACCAGCGGCTGGCGCAACTGTTGGTCCATGAACAGGCGTCATTGGCGCTGGCCCAGCGTTGCAGCGGCGTGGCGGCGTCCCTGCCGCTGTTCAGCACGTTGCTCAACTATCGCCACAGTGCCGCGCAGCCGGCGACGCTGGGGTGGGACGGCATACAGATACTCAGCTCCCGGGAGCGCAGCAACTACCCGCTGGTGGTCAGCGTCGACGACCTCGGCCAGGGTTTCCGGCTCTCGGTCCAGGCGGTGCCGCAGGTGGACGGCACGCGGGTCTGCGACTACCTGCAAACGACACTGCACAATCTGGTGACGGCACTGGAGCAGGATCGCACGGCGCCGTTGCGCGAGGTGTCGATCCTTTCGGCGGCAGAGCGTCAGCGGGTGCTGGTCGGCTTCAACGTGACCGGCCGCCAGTACCCGCACGAGCAGGCCGTGCAGCGCTTGTTCGAAGCGCAGGTGCTGGCGCATCCCGACGCCGTGGCGGCGATGCAGGGGACGCAGCGTCTGAGCTATGACGAACTGAACCGGCGCGCCAACCGCCTGGCGCATCACCTGATCGGCCTCGGCGTGCAACCGGATGACCGCATCGCCCTGTGCATGCGCCGTGGCCCGGAGATGCTGGTGGCGTTGCTGGCCATCCTCAAGTCGGGCGCCGGTTACGTGCCGGTGGACCCGGCCTATCCGCCGGAGCGCATCGCCTACCTGTTGCAGGACAGCGATCCGGTGGCGGTGCTGGCGCAAGCCTCGACCCGCCATTTGCTCGGGATGATGCCGGTGATCGATCTGGACAACGGCAATTGGCAGCATCAACCGGACACTAATCCGTCTTTGCCGAACCTGACCTCGGTGAACCTGGCCTATGTCATCTACACCTCCGGCTCCACTGGCCAGCCGAAAGGCGTGATGGTCGAGCACCGCACCCTGGAAAACCTCGTGCATTGGCACGCCGATGCCTTTGATTTGCATGCCGGCAGCCACACCGCGAGCGTCGCCGGGTTCGGTTTCGATGCGATGGCCTGGGAAGTCTGGCCGGCGCTGTGCGTGGGCGCGACCCTGCACTTGCCGCCGGAATCGATTGGCAACGAACACCTCGACGAACTGCTCGACTGGTGGCGGGCGCAACCGTTGCAGGTCAGCTTCCTGCCGACTCCGGTGGCCGAGTACGCCTTCAGCCGTCACCTCGGGCATCCGACCTTGCGCACGCTGCTGATCGGCGGCGACAAGTTGCGGCAGTTGCCGTGCGACCAGACCTTCGAGGTGATCAACAACTACGGGCCGACCGAGGCCACGGTGGTTGCGACCTCCGGGCGCATTGAATTCGGCCAGGTGTTGCACATCGGTCGACCGATCGCCAACGCCAAAACCTATCTGCTCGATGCCCGGAAACAGCCGGTGCCGGTGGGCGTGGCGGGTGAGTTGTACGTCGGTGGCGCCGGGGTGGCGCGGGGTTATTTCAATCGCCCGGACCTGACCGCCGAACGGTTCCTCGATGACCCCTTCAGCCATGAAACGGGCGCGCGCATGTACCGCACCGGCGACCTTGCACGCTGGCTGGCGGACGGCACGCTCGAATACCTGGGGCGCAATGACGATCAGGTCAAACTGCGCGGCGTGCGCGTCGAACTTGGGGAAATCGAAGCGGCGCTGGTCAGTCATCCGGCGGTGCAGGAGGCGGTGGCGCTGGTGCGCGACGGGCAACTGCTGGCGTGGTTCACCGAACGAGCGCCGGTGGACATCGAAGCGCTGCGCAATCACCTGCAAAGCCGATTGCCGCAAGCGCTGGTGCCGGCTGCTTACGTGCGTATCGACGCTTTGCCGCTGACGGCCAACGGCAAACTCGACCGCAAGGCCTTGCCCGAGCCGGATCAGGAGGCGTGGCTGAGTCGTGAATACCAGGCGCCGCAAGGCCCGGTGGAAAGCGCGCTGGCGCAGATCTGGGCCGACGTGCTCAAGGTCGAGCAGGTCGGGCGTCACGACAACTTCTTTGAACTGGGCGGGCATTCGCTGCTGGCGGTAAGCCTGATCGAGCGCATGCGCCAGATCGGTCTCAGCACTGACGTGCGCGTGCTGTTCAACCAGCCGACTCTGGCGGCGCTGGCTGCGGCGGTGGGCAACGGGCGTGAAGTGGAAGTCCCGGCCAATCGCATCCCGGCCGACTGCACCCACATCACCCCGGACATGCTGCCGCTGACTGAACTGGATCAGGCCAGTATCGAACGCATCGTCGCCACGGTGCCGGGTGGCGCGGCCAATGTGCAGGACATCTACCCGCTGGCGCCGTTGCAGGAAGGCATTCTTTACCATCACTTGAGTGCATCGGAGGGCGACCCTTACCTGCTGCAGTCCCATGTCGCCTTCGCCGATATCCAGCGCCTGCAAGCGTTTGCCGACGCCTTGCAAACGGTGGTCGCGCGCCACGACATCCTGCGCACCGGTGTGGTCTGGGAAGGTTTGCAGAGCCCGCAACAAGTGGTGTGGCGTGATGCGCCGCTGCTGGTGCAGGCGGTTGCTCTGGATTCGGCGAACGGCGACATTCTCGAGCAGTTGCAGGCCCGTTTCGATGCCCGGGGTTATCGCCTCGACCTCGGTCAGGCCCCGCTGATTCGCCTGATGTATGCCGACGATCCCGCCCATGACCGGGTGGTGGGTGTGCTGTTGTTCCACCACATCGCCCTGGATCACACCGCGCTGGACGTGGTCCGGCGTGAAATGCAGGCCGGTTTGCTGGGGCAGCTCGAACCGTTGCCGCCAGCCGCGCCGTATCGCAATTACGTGGCCCAGGCCCGTCAGGGCGTCAGCGAGGCGGAACACGAAACGTTCTTCCGCGAAATGCTGGGCGACATCGATGAGCCGACCCTGCCATTCGGCTTGCAGGACGTGCAGGGCAACGGAAGCGACATCGAGGAACAATCGCTGACGCTGCCGACCCACTTGAGCCAGCGCTTGCGAGCGCAGGCGCGACTGTCCGGGGTGAGTGTCGCGAGTCTGTTCCATCTGGCCTGGGCGCAGGTGCTGGCGGCCACGTCCGGCCGGCAAGAGGTGGTGTTCGGCACCGTGCTGCTGGGGCGGATGCAGAGCGGCGAGGGCGCCGACCGGGCGCTGGGCATGTTCATCAATACTTTGCCGTTGCGCATGGCGGTCGATGGCGGCAGCGTCAGCCAAGCGCTGCGTACGCTGCACCAGCGCCTGGCTGCGTTGCTCGGCCACGAGCATGCGTCGCTGGCCCTTGCCCAGCGTTGCAGCGGGGTGGCCGCGCCGACACCACTGTTCAGCGCGGTGCTCAACTATCGACACAGCGTTCACGGCGGTGATCACCCGGCATTCGACCAGGCCTGGCAAGGCATCGAGTTCCTGGCCCAGGACGGGCGCACCAACTATCCGCTGACCCTCAGCGTCAATGACCTGGGCGACGGCTTCAGCCTGTCGGCGTTGACCCTGGAACAGGTGGGCGCACGCCGTGTCTGCGAACTGATGCTCACCGCGCTGGAAGGACTGGCGACCGCTCTGGCGGAAAACCCCGGACAGGCCTTCAATCGCCTGGAGGTCCTGCCGGCAACCGAACGCAAGCGCGTACTCGAACACTTCAACGCCAGCGCCGCCGTGTACCCGGCCGCCCAAGGCGTGCATCGATTGTTCGAGAGGCAGGTGTTGCGCACACCGCAGGCACTGGCGGTACAGGCCGGCGCGCAGCGGCTGACGTTCAGCCAATTGAACGAGCAGGCCAATCGTCTGGCTCATCACCTGAGTGGACTGGGTGTCGGCCCGGACAGCCGGGTGGCGATCTGTCTCAAACGCGGCCCGCAGATGCTGGTCGGGCTGCTGGCGATTCTCAAGGCTGGCGCTGCGTATGTGCCGGTCGACCCGGCCTATCCCGCCGAGCGCATCGCCTACATGCTGGCCGACAGTGTGCCGGCGGCGGTGCTGGTCTGTGACCTTGTACTGCCGGTGGCGGTTGCAGTGCCGGTGATCGATCTGGGCCGTGGCGGCTGGCACGACCGGCCGGCCGATAACCCGCAGGTCGCCGGGCTGACGCCGGACAATCTGGCCTACGTGATCTACACCTCGGGCTCCACCGGCCAGCCGAAAGGCGTGATGGTCGAGCACCGCACCCTGGAAAACCTCGTGCATTGGCACGCCGATGCTTTCGAGCTGCGCGCCGGCAGCCACACCGCGAGCGTCGCCGGGTTCGGTTTCGATGCGATGGCCTGGGAAGTCTGGCCGGCGCTGTGCATGGGCGCGACCCTGCACCTGCCGCCGGAATCGATTGGTAACGAACACCTCGACGAACTGCTCGACTGGTGGCGGGCGCAACCGTTGCAGGTCAGCTTCCTGCCGACTCCGGTGGCCGAGTACGCCTTCAGCCGTCACCTCGGGCATCCGACCTTGCGCACGCTGCTGATCGGCGGCGACAAGTTGCGGCAGTTGCCGTGCGACCAGACCTTCGAGGTGATCAACAACTACGGGCCGACCGAGGCCACGGTGGTTGCGACCTCCGGGCGCATTGAATTCGGCCAGGTGTTGCACATCGGTCGACCGATCGCCAACGCCAAAACCTATCTGCTCGATGCCCGGAAACAGCCGGTGCCGGTGGGCGTGGCGGGTGAGTTGTACGTCGGTGGCGCCGGGGTGGCGCGGGGTTATTTCAATCGCCCGGACCTGACCGCCGAACGGTTCCTCGATGACCCCTTCAGCCATGAAACGGGCGCGCGCATGTACCGCACCGGCGACCTTGCACGCTGGCTGGCGGACGGCACGCTCGAATACCTGGGGCGCAATGACGATCAGGTCAAACTGCGCGGCGTGCGCGTCGAACTTGGGGAAATCGAAGCGGCGCTGGTCAGTCATCCGGCGGTGCAGGAGGCGGTGGCGCTGGTGCGCGACGGGCAACTGCTGGCGTGGTTCACCGAACGAGCGCCGGTGGACATCGAAGCGCTGCGCAATCACCTGCAAAGCCGATTGCCGCAAGCGCTGGTGCCGGCGGCTTACGTGTGTATCGACGCTTTGCCGCTGACGGCCAACGGCAAACTTGACCGCAAGGCCTTGCCGGAACCGGATCAGGAGGCGTGGCTGAGCCGTGAATACCAGGCGCCGCAAGGCCCGGTGGAAAGCGCCCTGGCGCAGATCTGGGCCGACGTGCTCAAGGTCGAGCAGGTCGGGCGTCACGACAACTTCTTTGAACTGGGCGGACATTCGCTGCTGGCGGTGAGCCTGATCGAGCGCATGCGCCAGATCGGTCTCAGCACTGACGTGCGGGTGCTGTTCAACCAACCGACTCTGGCGGCGCTGGCTGCGGCGGTGGGCAACGGACGCGAAGTCGACGTCCCGGCCAATCGCATCCCGGCCGATTGCACCCAGATCACCCCGGACATGCTGCCGCTGACTGAACTGGATCAGGCCAGCATCGAACGCATCGTCGCCACGGTGCCGGGCGGCGCGGCCAATGTGCAGGACATCTACCCGCTGGCGCCATTGCAGGAAGGCATTCTCTACCACCACATCACCGCCACCGAGGCCGATCCCTATCTGCTGCAATCGCAGCTGGTGTTCGACAGCGTCGAGCGTGTGCAGGGCTTTGCCTCGGCGCTGCGGCGCGTGATGGCTCGTCACGACATTCTGCGCACTTCGGTGGTCTGGCAGGGGCTGGCCGCGCCGGTTCAAGTGGTCTGGCGCCATGCCGAACTGCCGGTTCGGGAGGTCGCGCCGGGGCAGTTGTCCGAGCAGCGTCTGGACCTGAGTCAGGCGCCGCTGATTCGCCTGCTGTATGCCCGTGATCCGGCCAATGGCCGGGTGCTGGGCACGCTGGTGTTCCATCACATCGCCCTGGATCACACCGCGCTGGAGGTGGTGCGCGAGGAAATGCAGGCCTGTCTGCTGGGCCATGCCGAAGCGTTGCCGGCCGCTGTGCCGTACCGCAACTACGTGGCTCAGGCGCGCTGGGGCATCAGCGAGGAAGAGCACGAAACGTTCTTCCGGCAGATGCTTGGCGACATCGAGGAGCCGACGCTGCCATTCGGCTTGCGCAACGTCAGCGGCACCGCCAGTGATGTCGAGGAAGTCTGCCTGCCATTGTCCGAGGCCCTTGCCCAGCGCCTGCGCAGTCAGGCACGGAGTATGGGCATCAGCGTCGCCAGCCTGTTTCATCTGGCGTGGGCGCAGGTGCTGGCGGTGACCTCCGGGCAACGGAGCGTGGTGTTCGGCACCGTGCTGATGGGCCGCATGCAGGGCGGGGCGGGTGCCGACCGGGGGCTGGGGATGTTCATCAACACCTTGCCGCTGCGGGTCGACATCGGCGGGCAAACGGTGCGCGACGGGGTCAAGGCCACCCACGCGCAACTCACCGCACTGCTCGGCCATGAGCACGCCTCGCTGGCGCTGGCCCAGCGTTGCAGTGGGGTTGCCGCGCCGGCGCCGCTGTTCAGCGCAATGCTCAACTATCGACACAGCGCCGCTGAACCCCTGCATTCGCAGGCCCATGACGCCTGGCAAGGCATCGAGACCCTGACCGCCGAGGAACGCACCAACTACCCGTTGAGCCTTAACGTCGATGATCTGGGAGCCGGGTTCCGGCTCACCGCGATCACCTCGGCACAGATTGGCGCGCAGCGGATCTGCGATTACCTGCAAACCGCATTGAGCAATCTGGTCGAGGCGCTGGAGCAGGCGCCGCAACAACCCCTCGATCGTCTGTCGATCCTGCCGGACGCGGAGCGGCAAAGGTTGTTGTTCGACCTCAATGCCACGGCCGTCGATTACAACCTGGAGCAGACCCTGCATGGGCTGTTCGAGGCGCAGGTGGCGCGCACGCCACAAGCGCTGGCGTTGCAGAGCGACGGGTCGCGATTGAGCTTCAAACAGTTGAATGACCGCGCCAACCGTCTGGCCCATCATCTGCGCAGCCTCGGCGTGGGGCCGGATTCGCGGGTGGCGATCTGCGTCGAACGCAGCGCGCACATGGTCATCGGCCTGCTGGCGATCCTCAAGGCGGGCGGCGGTTATGTACCGGTGGACCCGGATTACCCGCCGGAGCGGATCGCCTACATGCTGGCGGACAGCGCGCCGGTGGCCGTGCTGGTTCACGCCGCGACCCGCGAGGTGCCGGGGGCGCTGGCGGTGCCGGTGGTCGATCTGGATCGGGCCGACTGGCACGAGCTGCCGGCGGACAATCCGCAAGTGCCGGGTTTGACGGCGGCGCACCTGGCCTACGTGATCTACACCTCGGGTTCCACCGGCCAGCCCAAAGGCGTGGCCAACGAGCATGGGGCGGTGATCAACCGCTTGTTGTGGATGCAGGACGCTTACCCGCTGACGGCCGAAGATGCGGTGCTGCAAAAGACCCCGTTCAGTTTCGACGTTTCGGTCTGGGAGTTCTTCTGGCCGCTGATGACCGGGGCGCGGCTGGTCGTGGCCCGCCCCGGCGGGCACAAGGAACCGACCTACCTGAGTGAAGTGATCGCTGCGGAGCGGATCACCACGCTGCATTTCGTGCCGTCGATGCTCGATGTGTTTCTTGCCCATGGGCAGACCGCTCGCTGCGCCGGACTGCGTCAGGTGATGTGCAGCGGCGAGGCGTTGCCCGGCGGCCTGGTGCGGCGCTTCAAGCAGCAATTGCCGGTCAGTCGGTTGCACAACCTGTACGGCCCGACCGAAGCGGCAGTGGATGTCACCGCGTGGGATTGCGCCGGGCCGCTGGCGGACACGCCGGACAACACGCCGATCGGCAAACCGATCGCCAACACCCGGATGTACATCCTCGACGCCTTGCAGCAACCGGTGCCGCAAGGTGTGGCCGGCGAGTTGTACATCGGCGGGGTGCAGGTGGCGCGCGGCTATCTGAATCGGCCGGAACTGAGCGCCGAGCGCTTCCTCAAGGACCCGTTCAGTGCATCGGCGCACGCGCGGATGTACCGCACCGGCGACGTCGCCCGTTACCGCGCGGACGGCAACATCGAGTACCTGGGACGCAACGACGATCAGGTGAAAATCCGTGGCCTGCGCATTGAACTGGGCGAAATCCAGGCCCGGCTGACGCAGATTGCCGGCGTCCAGGAAGCAGCGGTGCTGGCCCGTGAGGACGTACCGGGAGACAAACGTCTGGTGGCCTATTACACCGGGGCGCGGCTGGAGATCGACATCTTGCGCGGGCATTTGCTGGAGCAGCTGCCGGATTACATGGTGCCCGCCGTGTTCATCCACCTCGATGCCTTGCCGCTCAGCCCCAACGGCAAGCTTGAGCGCAAGGCCTTGCCGGCGCCGGACCTGGCGTCGCTCACGAGTCGTGAATACGAAGCCCCGGTCGGCGAAATGGAAATCCTCCTGGCGCGGCTGTGGTGCGAGTTGCTCAACGTCGAACGGGTCGGGCGGCACGATCATTTCTTCGAGCTGGGCGGGCATTCATTGCTGGCGGTCAGTCTGATCGGCCGGCTGCAACAGGAAGGTGTGGAAGCCGATGTCCGGGCGCTGTTCGAGCAACCGACCCTGGCCGGTTACGCGGCCCTCACGGAAAGAATGGAGATCGTCCTGTGAATGTGAATGAACTGTTGGCGACATTGAAGGCAAAGGACATCCAGCTGGCGGTCGCGCAGGGGCAGTTGCGGGTCAACGGCAACAAGCAGGCCTTGAGCGAGCCGGCATTGCTGGCGGCGTTGCGCGAGCACAAGCCGGCGCTGATCGAGATGATCGAGGCTGGCGCGTATGCCGCGACCCGCACGGGCCAGGTCGAGGTGCCGGCCAATGGCATCGTCGCCGGAACCACGCGGATCACTCCGGCGATGCTGACGCTGGCCGACGTCAGCCAGGACACCCTCGATCAGTTGGTCGAGGCGATTCCCGGCGGCGCCGCCAATGTCCAGGACATCTACCCGCTGACGCCGTTGCAGGAAGGCATCCTCTACCACCACGCCAGTGCCGTGCAGGGCGATCCGTATGTGATGCAGGCGCATTTTGCGTTCAGCACGCGGGAGCGGCTGCAAGCGTTCGTCCAGGCGTTGCAGGCTGTGATCGAGCGCCATGACATTTTGCGCACCGCCATCGTCTGGGAAGGCCTGGATACGCCGCTGCAAGTGGTGCTGAGAAGCGCCGAACTGCCGCTGGAAGAGGTGCAACTCGATGCCGCCGAGGGTGACGTGCTGATGCAGTTGCATGAGCGCTTCGACGCCCGGCATTTCCGCCTCGACGTTACCCGGGCGCCGTTGCTGCGGCTGGTGCATGCCTGGGACGCGAAGGCTGAGCGCATCGTTGCGATGCTGCTGTTTCATCACATGGCGATGGACCACTCGGCGCTCGCGGTGGTCAGTCATGAAATGCAGGCCTGTCTGTCCGGGCAGGGCGCGAAACTGGGGCCGCCCGTGCCGTTTCGCAACTATGTGGCCCAGGCACGCCTGGGCATCAGCGAGGCGGGGCACGAGGCGTTCTTCCGCGAAATGCTCGGCGATATCGACGAACCGACGCTGCCGTTCGGCCTGCAAGGCGTGCATGGCGACGGCAGCGACATCGAAGAACTCAGCGTGCCGCTTGAGCCGCTGTTGGGCCAGCGCCTGCGCAGCCGGGCGCGATTGCTCGGGGTGAGTGTCGCCAGTCTGTTCCATCTCGGTTGGGGGCAAGTGCTCAATGCGCTGACCGGCAAGTCCCCTGTGGTGTTCGGCACCGTGTTGATGGGGCGCATGCAGGGCGCCGAGTCCACCGACCGGGCGCTGGGGATTTTCATCAATACCCTGCCGTTGCGGGTCGAGGTGGGCGCGCAGTCTGCAAGCGACGCGGTGAAGGCGACCCACGCACGCCTGAGCACCCTGATGCGCCACGAACACGCGCCACTGGCACTGGCCCAGCGCTGCAGCGGCGTGGTCGGGTCCGCGCCGTTGTTCAGCTCGCTGCTCAATTACCGACACAGCGCTTCGAGCGCCAATGCCGACGCCGCAGCGCTGTCGGCGTGGGAAGGCATCAGCGTCCTGCGTTCGGAGGAACGGACCAACTATCCGCTGACCTTGAGCATTGACGACTTCGGTGATCGCTTCAGCCTGACCCTGCTGGCGACCCGGGCCGTCGAGGCGCAACGGATCTGCACCTACATGCTCTGCGCGGTGGAGCAACTGCTGCTGGCACTGGAACAGGCGCCGGATAGCCCGGTGAATCAGTTGTCGGTGATGTCCTCCACTGAACGCGAGCAGGTGCTGACGCACTTCAATGCCAGCCAGGTCGAGTACCCACGGGGGCAGACGATTCATCAGCGTTTCGAAGCGCAGGTCGTGGCCCGACCGGACGCACTGGCGGCGGTGCATCTGGGGGCGCAATTGACGTTCGCCGCGCTGAACCAGCAGGCCAACGCCCTGGCTCATCAGTTGATCGGGCTGGGCGTGCGGCCCGATGACCGGGTGGCGGTGGTCGCCCGGCGAGGCCTGGACACCCTGGCCGGATTGCTCGCGGTGCTCAAGGCCGGGGCCGGGTATGTACCGGTCGACCCGGCGCATCCGGCCGAACGCTTGAGCTATCTGCTCGGCGACTGCGCGCCAGTGGCGATCCTGACCACCCGCGATCTGCTGGCACGCTTGCCGGCGCTGGAGTTGCCGATCCTCGACCTCGATCCGCGCGACTGGCCGTCCGGCCATGGCGCCAATCCCGACGTGCCGGGACTGTCCGATGCACACCTGGCGTATGTGATCTACACCTCCGGCTCCACCGGGTTGCCCAAGGGCGTGATGGTCGAACACCGCACGCTGGCCAATCTGGTCGACTGGCATTGTGACGCCTTCGACCTGTACGCCGGCCGCCACACCTCGAGTCTGGCCGGCTTCGGTTTCGACGCCATGGCCTGGGAAGTCTGGCCGGCGCTGTGTGCCGGCGCGACCCTGCATCTGGCTCCCGTGCAGGAGGGCAGCGAAGATGTCGACGGGTTGCTCGCCTGGTGGCGTGCGCAACCGCTGGATGTGAGTTTTCTGCCGACCCCGGTCGCTGAATACGCCTTCAGCCAGAATCTCGAACACCCAACCTTGCGCACGCTGTTGATCGGCGGTGATCGCCTGCGCCAGTTCTCGCGCAACCGGACTTTCGATGTGATCAACAACTACGGCCCGACCGAGGCCACGGTGGTCGCCACGTCCGGGCGGATCGAGGCGGGGGATGCGTTGCACATCGGCAAACCGGTGAGCAATACCACGATTTACCTGCTCGACGAGCAACAGCGGCCGGTGCCGATTGGCGTGGCCGGGGAACTGTATATCGGCGGCAGCGGCGTTGCCCGTGGTTACTTGAACCGGGCGCAACTGACCGCCGAGCGGTTCCTGCTCGACCCTTTCAGCCGTGCACCGAATGCCCGCCTGTATCGCACCGGCGACCTGGCGCGCTGGCGCGCCGACGGGACCCTCGAATACCTGGGGCGCAACGACGATCAGGTGAAGATCCGTGGCGTGCGCATCGAGCTGGGGGAAATCGAAACCCGCCTCAACCAGCTCCCCGGTATTCAGGAAGCGGTGTTGCTGGCGCGCGAAGACCAGCCCGGACAGTCGCGACTGGTGGCCTATTTCACTGAACAGCCGCAGGTCGAGGCGTTGGCGGTCGCACAATTGCGCGCCCATCTGGCGAGCCAGTTACCGGACTACATGGTCCCGGCCGCGTTCGTCAGGCTCGACGTGATGCCGTTGACCACCAACGGCAAACTGGACCGCAAGGCCTTGCCGAAACCGGAACGGGCGGCGCTGTTCACCCGCGAATACGAGGCGCCCCAGGGCGAGGTGGAAACCACGCTGGCGCAGATCTGGGCCGAGGTGTTGCAGGTTGAACGGGTCGGGCGCCAGGACCATTTCTTCGAGTTGGGCGGGCATTCGTTGCTGGCCATGCGCATGGTCGCTCAGGTGCGTCAGCGGCTGGGCATCGAACTGGCGCTCGGCGAGTTGTTCGCCAGTGCCGAACTGGCGGCAGTAGCCCAGGTGCTGACCCAGGCCGGGCGCTGCACGCAACCGGCGATCCTGCCGGTTTCGCGCGAGGGCGTGCTGCCGCTGTCGTTCTCCCAGCAACGCTTCTGGTTTCTGGCGCAGATGGAAGGCGCCAACACCGCCTACAACATTCCGATCGGCCTGCGTCTGCGTGGTGCGCTCGATACCGACGCGCTGCAACGGGCGCTGGCCCGGATCGTCGCCCGGCACGAAAGCCTGCGCAGCCGCTTCGCGCCGCTCGACGGCGAGGCGCAGGTATTGATTGCCCCGGCGGACAGTGGCGTGCTGCTGCGCGTCGAGGATTTGCGCCGGCATCCGCAGGCCGACGAAATGTTGCAGGCCCTGGTGCAGGGTGAAGCCTCGGGGCCGTTCGACTTGCAGAACGATCCGTTGATCCGGGGCCGACTGGTGCGGCTGGCGGATGATCACCATGTGCTGTTGATCACCCTGCATCACATCATTTCTGACGGTTGGTCGATGGACGTGTTGACCCGCGAACTGATGGCGCTGTACCAGGCGTTCAGCCATGGCGCGCCAGATCCGTTGCCGCCACTGACCTTGCAATACACCGACTACGCGGTGTGGCAGCGTCGCTGGCTGAGCGGCGAAGTGTTGCAGCGCCAGAGCGAGTACTGGAAAAACACCTTGGCCGAGGCTCCGGCCTTGCTGACACTGCCCACCGACCGCCCCCGGCCATTGCAGCAGGACTACGCCGGCAGCAGCCTCGAGATAGCGCTGGACGAACGCTTGAGCGCCGGCCTCAAGGCCCTGAGCCAACGGCATGGGGTGACGCTGTACATGACCATGCTGAGCGCGTGGGCGATGTTGCTCAGTCGTCTGTCCGGGCAGGCCGATGTGGTGATCGGCTCACCGGTGGCCAACCGCACGCGGGCCGAAATCGAAGGCCTGATCGGGCTGTTCGTCAACACCCTGGCGCTGCGCGTCGATACGTCGGGCGAGTTGAGTGGCGAAGCGCTGCTGGCGCGGGTCAAGGCCCTGACCCTGGAGGCCCAGGCGCATCAGGATCTGCCGTTCGAGCAAGTGGTGGAAATCGCCAGGCCGGCCCGCAGCCTGGCCCACAGCCCGTTGTTCCAGACCATGCTCAACTGGCGCAACGGCGACGGTCCGGCGCTGGCTTTGGGGGATCTGACCCTGGAGGCGGTGGCCGAGCCAAGTCATTTCGCCAAGTTCGACCTGACCCTGACACTGGGCGAGACGCAAGAGCGGATCGGTGGCTGGCTGGAGTACGCCACGGCACTGTTCGATGAAAGCACGGCGCAGCGATATGTCGGTTACTTCACGCGGCTGCTGGAGGCGATGGTCGCCAACGATCAGACGATCCTTGAGCATGTGCCAATGCTTGACGATCAGGAGCGGCAACGGCTGCTAAGCGATTTCAACGCCACCGCGCGGGCGTTTCCGCAAGCGCTGACGGTGCATCGGGTGTTCGAGCAGTACGCGGCGCAGCAACCGCAGGCTGTCGCGGCGGTTCACGGCGCGCGCTCGATGACTTACGCCGAACTGAACCGCAGCGCCAACCAGCTCGCTCATCACCTGATCGCCCAAGGCGTACAGCCCGGCGATCATCTGGCGATCCTGCTGCCACGCTCGCTGGAGCTGTTGATCGCGCAATTGGCCGTGGGCAAGTGCGCGGCGGCATATGTGCCGCTGGACATCAACGCGCCCGCCGAGCGCCAGGCGTTCATGGTCCAGGACTGTCAGGCGGTCGCGCTGCTCACCGGCAGTGGCGAGACAGTGGATTACCCGGTGCGCCGAATGGATCTGGACACCCTGGACCTCGTCGGGTCGGCTACCCACGATCCGGCACTGGTGCAGTCCTCCGAATCGCTGGCGTACATCATGTACACCTCCGGCTCCACCGGCACACCGAAAGGCGTGATGGTGCCGCATCGGGGCATCACCCGACTGGTGATCAACAACGGCTACGCCGATTTCAATCAGGATGACCGCGTGGCATTCGCCTCCAACCCGGCGTTCGACGCCAGCACTATGGACGTCTGGGGGGCGCTGCTCAATGGCGGGCAGGTGGCGGTGATCGATCACGCGACCCTGCTCGATCCACAGGCCTTCGGTCGCGAGCTGAGCCGATGCGGAGCGACGATACTGTTCGTCACCACCGCGCTGTTCAATCAGTACGTGCAGTTGATTCCGCAAGCCCTCAAGGGCCTGCGCATTCTGCTGTGCGGTGGTGAGCGCGGGGATCCGGCAGCGTTCCGCAAACTGTTGGTCGACGCGCCGGAGCTGCGCCTGGTGCATTGCTACGGCCCGACCGAAACCACCACCTATGCCACCACTTTCGAGGTGCGGGACGTGGCGGCGGACGCCGACAGCGTGTCGATTGGCGGCCCGATCGCCAACACCCGGGTGTATGTGCTCGACGCGCGGCAGCAGCCGGTGCCGCTTGGCGTCACCGGCGAGTTGTACATCGGCGGCCAGGGGGTTGCCTTGGGCTACCTGAACCGGCCGCAACTGAGCGCGGAAAAATTCCTCGACGATCCGTTCAGTGACGAACCCGAGGCGTTGATGTACCGCACCGGCGATCTGGTGCGCTGGCTGGCTCCGGGACAACTGGAGTGCATCGGCCGCAACGACGATCAAGTGAAAATCCGTGGTTTCCGCATCGAACTCGGGGAAATCGAAAACCGTCTGCTCGGCTGCCCGGGCGTCAAGGAAGCGGTGGTACTGGCCCGGCAAGAAGGCCAGGAACCGACCCGGCTGGTGGCGTATTACACGGCGCACGATCCCGCACTGGAAAGCGCGACCCTGCGCGCGTTGCTGCAAGCGCGACTGCCGGAGTACATGGTGCCGACCGCGTGGGTGGCGCTGGCGAGTCTGCCGCTGAACAACAACGGCAAGGTCGACCGCAAGGCGTTGCCAGCGCCAACGCAGCAAGCGTTGCTCAGCCGCGTCTATGAGGCGCCGGCCGGCCCGCTGGAAGAGTCTCTGGCGCAATGTTGGGCCGAGGTCCTGCAGGTGGAGCAGATCGGTCGTCACGACAACTTCTTCGAACTGGGCGGGCATTCGCTGCTGGCGGTGCGTCTGGTCGGCCTGATGCAACAGGCCGGCATGGCGATGTCGCTGGCCGAGTTGTTCCAGGCGCCGAGTGTCGAATCCGCCGCCACGCTGCTTAGCCAGCGCAATGGCGCGCTCGATCAGCAGGACGGATTGATTGTGGTGCGCGCCGCTGAGCAGGGCACGCCGTTGTTCCTGGTTCACGAATTCAGCGGCCGGGAGCTGTACTTCCCGGCGCTGGGCATGCACATCGGCGGCGGCTTCCCGATCTACGGCTTGCCGGGCATCGACCTCGGTCAGCCGCAACTGCGCACCATGGAGTGCCTGGCGAGGCGACTGGTCGGGATCATCCGCGCCCGCCAGCCCCACGGGCCGTACCGCCTGGCGGGTTGGTCGTTCGGTGGCGTCCTGGCCTATGAGATCGCCCAGCAACTGCTCGGCATGGATGAGGCGGTGGCTTTCGTCGGGCTGATCGATACCTATGTGCCGCGCCTGGCCGACCCTGACAAGGCACGCTGGAACGATGCGCACGTACACAAGCGCCAATTGCTCCTGCATTGCACGGCGCATTGGGCCGGGCATGAAGCGCAGGGGCAGGAGGCTTTGGCTCGTCTGGCGCTGCTCCAGGCCGAACTCGAACACCTGGAGTTTGCCGAGCTGTTCAAGCGTTGCCGGCAGCAAAAACTGCTGCGGCCCGAGTTGGCGGTGGTTGCGGCGGCAGACGCCTGGCATTACCTGGATCGCGAAGTGGCCCACGGGCATGCGCTCGCGCATTACCGGATCAGTCCGATCCCCGTGCCGCTGCATCTGTTGCGCGCCGAAGAGCGCTCGGCGCAAATGTCGCAGCTGAGCCTCACCCGGGGCTGGGCCGAGGAACTGCCAGGCAGCGAACTGCATTGCATCGAGGTGCCCGGCGATCACCAGAGCATGATGAAGGCGCCGCACATTCAGGCGTTGGGGCGTGCGCTGGGTGAGGCGCTGGAGACGGCGGTCGCCACCGAATGCGCGGCGTATCAACCGCTGCTGACGATTCAGACCGGCCATCCCGGGCACGCGCCGATTTTCTGCTTGCCGGGGGCCGGCGACAGCGTGACCGGGTTCATCCACCTCACCGAGGCGCTGGGGCCGGAGTGGCCGATTCATGGTCTGCAACCGCGTGGCCTCGACGGCATCAGCGTGCCCCATAGCCAGGTGGAAAGCGCCGCGGGGTTTTATCTGCAAGCCATCGAAAAACTCTACCCGCAAGGGCCGGTGCATCTGATCGGGCACTCGTTCGGCGGGTGGGTGGCGCATGCCATGGCGACGCAGTTGCAGGCCGCCGGACGCGAAGTAGCGTCACTGACGCTGATCGACAGCGAGTCCCCCGGTGGCAATGGCGTGGTCGGCAAGCCGTATACCCCCACCGCCGCGTTGCAACGCTTGATCGAGACGTTGCAACTGTCCGTCGGCAAGTCGCTGGGGATCGACCCGGCGACGTTCGCCGAAGTCGATGACGCCACGCAAATGCGCCTGCTGCACGAAGGGATGGTGCGCGCCGGGGTGCTGACCGAACGGGCGGCGCCGAATGCGATGTCCGGCCCGGTACGCACCTTCGCCACCGCGTTGCGCACGGTGTATCGGCCGACTCAGGCCTACAGCGGTCCGGTGCGTCTGGCGCTGGTGGATGACCCGGTGCTGGACGCGGCGGGCAATCAGCGCGAGCAGGCGGCGATGGTCGAGGGCTGGCGGCGGCAGGTCACGGATCTGGCGGTGTGGTACGGGCCGGGCAATCACTTCACGATCCTCAAGGCACCCAATGTCTTCAGCCTCGCGGCGTGGTGGCATGACGGGCTGACGGTGCCGGCCGGCGAAGTGTTGTCCTGAACGATGTTTTTCTCCTGGAGCCCGGCCACTGGCCGGGTTCAACCCTGAACGGAATTGTGGTCATTTATGGAACGGACGAAGTTGCGCAAAGTCGGCATGGGGTTGGCGTTGGCGGTAGTGGCCGGTCTGGTTTTCTACACGGTGCAGGCGCCGGCCGAAGCGCCGCAGTACCTGACCGCCACGGTCGAACGCAGTGATATTGAAAGCGCGGTGCTGGCTACCGGACTGCTCGAAGGCATCAAGCAGGTGGATGTCGGTGCGCAGGTCTCGGGGCAGTTGAAGTCGCTCAAGGTCAAGGTCGGCGACAAAGTGAAAAAGGGCCAGTGGCTGGCGGAAATCGATCCGCTGGTGTTGCAGAACACCCTGCGCCAGGCCCAGGTCGACGAGGAAAACCTCCAGGCCCAGCGCCGCGCGACTCAGGCGCAGCTCAAGCAGACCAAGGCGATCTACGAGCGCTATCAGGATCTGCAGCAGGATGCTTCGATCTCCCGTCAGGACTTCGAAACCGCGCAATCGAACTACGAAGTGCAGGCGGCGAATCTGTTGTCCCTCGATGCGCAGATCAAGAGCGCGCACATCCAGATCGACACGGCCAAGGTCAACCTGGCCTACACGCGGATCGTCGCGCCCATCGACGGCGATGTGGTGGGCATCGTCACCCAGGAAGGCCAGACCGTGATCGCCAATCAGTTGGCGCCGATCCTGCTGAAACTGGCAGATCTCGACACCATGACCGTCAAGGCTCAAGTGTCGGAGGCCGACGTGATTCACATCGAACCGGGACAGGCGGTGTATTTCACTATCCTCGGCGAGGACCGGCGCTACTACGGCAAGCTGCGCGGCACTGAACCGGCGCCACAGAACTTCCTCGAAACGCCGCCCGCCGGCACGCCGAAGCAGACCACAGCGGTGTTCTACAACGCGTTGTTCGACGTGCCGAACCCCGATCATCGCCTGCGTATTTCCATGACCGCCCAGGTGCGGGTGGTGCTCGACACCGCGCAATCGGTACTGACCATTCCGGTGGCGGCGCTGGGGCCGCGCAACAGCGACGGCAGCTTCCCGGTGCGCGTGCTGGACGCCAAGGGCCAGGCCCAGGCGCGTAACGTACAGACCGGCATCAACAACAACGTCAAGGTGCAGATCAACGAAGGCCTGGCCGAAGGCGACCGGGTGGTGATCGGTGATCCGGTAACGCCCGTGGCGGGGTCCTGAACATGACTGAACCTCTGCTGCAATTGACCGGCATCAGCCGCAGTTTCATCGCTGGCGACCGCGAGTTCCTGGCGCTGAAAAACATCAACCTGACGATCGAAGCCGGGGAAATGGTGGCGATCATTGGCGCCTCCGGCTCCGGCAAGTCGACCCTGATGAACCTCCTCGGTTGCCTCGATTACGCCACCGCCGGCAGCTACAAAATCAACGGCCGGGAAACCCGTGATCTCGACAACGAGGCCCTGGCCGAATTGCGTCGTGACTACTTTGGCTTCATCTTCCAGCGCTACCACCTGCTGCCGCACCTGAGTGCGATGCACAACGTCGAGATGCCGGCGATCTACTCGGGGACGCCGGAGCCGCAACGCCATGCCCGTGCCCGGGAGCTGTTGGCGCGGCTGGGGCTGGACGGGCACCTGACTCATCGGCCGAGCCAGCTCTCCGGCGGCCAGCAGCAGCGGGTGAGTATTGCCCGGGCCTTGATGAACGGCGGCGAAGTGATCCTCGCGGATGAACCGACCGGCGCCCTCGACACCGCCAGCGGCAAGGAGGTGATGCGCATCCTGCTGGAGCTGCACGCCGCCGGGCACACGGTCATTCTGGTGACCCACGACCCGAAAGTCGCGGCCAACGCCGAGCGCATCATCGAGGTCAGCGACGGTGAAATCCTCAGCGACCGGCGCAATGAACGCGACACCGAACAATTGTCGGGCGATGAACCACCGGTAGCGAAAAGCACGGCGGCGCGACGCCTGGTGGCCAGTCTCGGGTTGTTCAAGGAAGCCTTCAACATGGCGTGGGTGGCGCTGATCTCGCACCGCATGCGCACCTTGCTGACCATGCTCGGGATCGTCATCGGCATCACCTCGGTGGTGTCGATTTCGGCCATCGGCGAGGGCGCCAAGCGCTATGTGCTCAAGGACATCGAGGCGATCGGCAGTAACACCATCGATATCTATTCCGGCACCAGTTTCGGTGACAGTCGCTCGACCGCCATCGAAACCCTGGTGCCCGCCGATGTCGCCGCGCTCAATCAGTTGTATTACGTCGACAGCGCCACCCCGGTGGTCGGGCGCAACCTGCTGCTGCGTTATCGCAACATCGATCTGGATGCGCAGGTCAACGGCGTGAGCGACCTGTATTTCCAGGTGCGCGGGATCAAGATGCAGGCCGGGATACCGTTCAGCGAAAGCGATGCCCGCCGCCAGGCGCAGGTGGTGGTGATCGATCACAAGACCCGCAATCGGCTGTTCGGCGAGCAGGTCGATCCGTTGGGGCAGGTGATCCTGGTCGGCAACTTGCCGTGTACGGTGATTGGCGTGGCGGCGGAGAACAAGAACCTGTTCGCCTCAAGCAAATCGCTCAACGTCTGGGTGCCCTACGAAACCGCCGCCGGGCGCCTGCTGGGCCAGCGTTATCTGGACAGCATCAGCGTGCGGATCAAGGACGGCCAGCCGAGCAAGGTCGTGGAAGACAACGTCAACAAGTTGATGCTGCAACGACACGGAACCAAGGATTTCTTCACCAACAACCTCGACAGCGTGATGCAGACCGTGCAGAAGACCAGCCGCTCGCTGGCGTTGCTGCTGTCATTGATCGCGGTGATTTCCCTGATGGTCGGCGGGATCGGCGTGATGAACATCATGCTGGTGTCAGTCACCGAGCGCACCCGCGAGATCGGCATCCGCATGGCCGTCGGCGCGCGCCAATCGGACATTCGCCAGCAGTTTCTGGTCGAGGCGGTGATGGTCTGTCTGTTGGGCGGGGCGATCGGTATTTCGTTGTCCTACGCCATCGGCTATCTGTTTTCGGTGTTCATCAAAGAGTGGGAAATGATTTTCTCGATGGGTTCGGTCATGACGGCGGTGATCTGTTCAACGCTGATCGGCATCGTTTTCGGCTTCGTCCCGGCGCGCAATGCGTCGCGCCTCGACCCGATCGAGGCGCTGGCGCGGGATTAGCCGGGAGAGCGCAGGTCAGGCAGCGGTGGAGGGATCGCTGTCGTCCTGCGGCGAGTACATCCAGCGCATGAGCGAGTGGCGACCGCTGATGCCCAGTTTGATTGCGGCGCGCTTGAGGTAGCTCTCCACGGTGTTGACCTTCAGTTGCAGCTGTTCGGCCAGTTCCGGGGCGGTACGACCGGCGAGCAGGCCGACGCAGACTTCCGTTTCACGGGTCGACAGGCGCAGGCCCAGTTGCTGCACGCGGTCGGCAAAGCGCAGGCGCAGGGTTTCCAGGCCTTGCCGGGCCGAATCCCGGGCCGACAGTGGTTGCCCTTCGGCGTCGTTACGGGCGGGTTGCAGGGCACTGATGTGTTTTTCCACCATCGGTAGCAGCACCGGGGAAATGTCTTGCAACAAACTTCGCTCATGGGCGGAGAAACGTTGCGACTCACCGTTGCGGTAGACCGAGATCACATAGCGGTATCCGTCCTTGCGCCGGGTCAGGTGCAATTGCGAGGCGTCGGCGACCCTCGCGGTTTCATGACCGGGCGAATCGCTGGAGGCGGGTGCGCTGCTGAGTTCCGAGAACACGGTTTCGGCGAGCAGTGCCGACTCCTTCGGGTGTTCGTTCTCGTTGCGCGGTTGCGCATGAGCGACCGGTTCGACCCGCATCTGGCGGATGTGCGTGGCGTCCACTGCCAGTTGGGCGCTGATCAGATCGTGCAGCATGCGCGGAAAATGGCGGCTGCCGGTGCTGGCAATGACCTTGCCGATGTGCGGAAACAGATGTGAGTTCATGTGGTTCATCCATGAGTTGCAAGGGGTGTCTCGCGATCCTGACGTGCCGGTATGAAGCTCCCTGGCCGGCGCAAATGCATCAGGAATTGGATCCTATCCTAGTACAACGTTTCAGCGACCGTTTAATGAAGGGGTTATTAGCTAATAACCGGAGTACGGCAATCTCTTCGACGGCCGGCAGGTGCGCAAAAAACTCGAACCAATGGAAATCGGCACCGGTCTGTCTCGTAACGGCCACCGTAAAACGGGTGGCTCATCGGGCAGGCAGGAGCATGCAAATGATCGGCGTCGTCATCCCCGCACACAATGAAGAAACCTTGCTCCCATACTGCCTCGCCTCGGTCATCGCCGCCGCGCGGCATCCGCAACTGACTGAACCGGTGCAGATCCTGCTGGTGCTCGACAGCTGCACCGACGGCTCGGCGCAGGTCGCCCGGCAGATGGGCATTCAGACCCTGGCGACCGAAGGGCGCAATGTCGGCGAGGCGCGGTGCGCAGGTGCGGCGGCGTTGATTGCGGCGGGTGCGCGCTGGCTGGCGTTCACCGATGCCGACACGGTGGTGTCCCCGCAATGGTTGATTCGGCAGTTGGCGTTTCAGGTCGATGCCGTGTGTGGCACGGTCAGTGTCGACAGTTGGCAGGAGCATTCGCCGCAGGTGCAGGCCCGTTACGAACACCTCTATCAAGCGGTCGAGGGGCACCGGCACATCCACGGTGCCAACCTTGGAGTGTGTTCGATCGCCTACCAGCGGGCGGGTGGTTTCCGGCCCTTGCCGGCGCACGAGGATGTGCATCTGGTGCGCGATCTGGAGCGGGCCGGGGCGCGTATCGTCTGGACGGCGACAAACAGCGTGATCACCAGTGCGCGCAAACACAGTCGCTGCCGTGAAGGATTCGCTGATTACCTGCTGTCGCTGGCCATGGCTTGAGCGGGATGGCCGTCCGTCGATCCTGCTGAACACCGATCATTTTGCAGCTCTCTACCGGATAACTTCCTGACGAGGTAATCACTATGATGTTCGATCAGCGCAAGCAGGATTCACTGGCGGCATGGCACAAACTGGCGACGCAGGCACAACAGTGGATGGACCCGGAGCAACAGTACGACGAGCTGCTCAAGGCTGCGGATGAAATGGAAGAGAAGGGCCTGATCACCAGCAGTGAATGGCGCCAGCTGGTGCGCGACGCGGGCAGTGTGTTCACCGGATCGCAAGAGCATAAAACCCATTGATGAAAAAAGGCCCGGCAACTGCCGGGCCTTGGTCGTTCCAGGCTTCACGCCGCCATATTGCCGGCGGCCATTTCCTTCTTGTACGTGGCTTTCATCGCTTCCATCTGCGCCCCCAGCTCATCGAGTTTGGCTTTGCCCAGCAGCTTTTTCGCCTGAGGAAACATTTCCGTTTCTTCCTCTTCGATGTGGTGTTCCAGCAACTCCTTCACTACTTTCACGCGGCCGGAAAACTCGGGTGTGCCCGGATCGGTCAACTTCAGATCGGGCAGCACCAGCGAGTCCACGGTGCGGTGTTCTTCCTTGGCTTCGTAATACATGACGTCCTCTTCCTTGCTGCCGGCAGCCTTGAACGCCGGGTAGAGGATTTCTTCTTCGAGGCGGGTATGGATGGAGATTTCCATCTCCAGTTTGCCCAGCAGTTCGGTACGTTTTTTCAGCGCCCGATCCGTCGATTCGCTCAGTTGGGTCAGGATGGTTTTGACTTTTTCGTGGTCGGCTTTGAGAAGGTCAATGGCATTCATGGTGGTTGCCTCTGCTGTCACGGAGTGGACACAGTCCGTTGTCTCACGGCGCTGTGAATTCCCTGAGACCATCGCATTTGTTGTGCCAGGCAGTGACCAGGAAAATATTCATCCGGATCAATGGGTTGTGGCGGTGAAGGCATAACGCTGTCGTGCAGCCTGCCTGAAGAGCACAGGGCGGGCATTGCAGATTACAGTGCGTCAACCGTCGCTAGGCTACCCGGCCTTTCCTTTGCCGGGAGTGGTTGGGCTGCACGGTCTTGGAAACCTTCAACAATTGCGCGAAGGCCGTCTTGTCCACAGGCCGGCTCATGAAGTAACCCTGCACCTCGTTGCACTGATCCTTGCCGAGAATTTCCAGTTGTTCCTCGGTTTCCACGCCTTCAGCCGTGACGGTCAGGCCCATGGCTTTGCCCAGGCCGATGATCGCCTGCACCACCGCACGGTCATTGGCGCCGCTGCTGATGGAGGCGATGAAGCGTTTGTCGATCTTGATGCCGTCGAACGGATAGGCACGCAGGTAACCCAGCGAGGAATAACCGGTGCCGAAGTCATCCATGTTCAACCGCACGCCCAGTTGCTTGAGCGCATTCATGGTGGTGAGTGCGCCGTCGGTGTCGTTGAGCATGACGTTTTCGGTGATTTCCAGCTCCAGGCGACTGGCCGGAAAGCGGGTTTGCACCAGCACTTCACGCACGTCTTCGACCACGTCGCTGAGGGCGAATTGCGCAGGGGAAAGGTTCACCGAGAGCAGAATGTCTTCCGGCCAGGCCAGCGCCGTTTCACAGGCCTCGCGCAATACCCAGCGGCCCAGCGGCACGATCAGGTCGGTCTGTTCGGCCAGTGGTATGAACACGTCGGGGCCGATCATGCCCTGAGTCGGGTGCAGCCAGCGCACCAGCGCTTCGACCGACACGATCTGCTTGCCGTCGACCTTGTAGCGCGGTTGATAGTGCAGCACGAACTCGTCGTTCTTCAGCGCGCGGCGCAGATCGTCCTCCATTTGCCGGCGGGTCTGGATCTGGTCGCTCATGTGCGCTTCGAAATAGCACCAGGTGTTCTTGCCCTCGGACTTGGCCTGATAGAGCGCGATGTCCGCGCAGCGGATCAGCTCGGCGGGCACGAAGCCGTGACGCCGGCTCAGGGCGATGCCGACGCTGGCGCCGATATGCAGGGGTTGATGCTCGAAGGTCACCGGCTGATGCAGGCTGCCGATCAGGCGCGTGCAGAACTTGTCGATTTCGTGGTGGGTGTCCATGCCGTGGAGCACCACCACGAATTCGTCGCCGCCGAGTCGGGCGACGATGTCCTGGTCGCGGGTGCATTCGCGCAATCTTGCGGCGACCTCCTGCAGCACCGCATCGCCGGCCGGATGCCCGAGTGAGTCGTTGATCGGCTTGAAGTTGTCCAGATCGATCATCAGCACCGACAGGGGCGGCGCGTGTTCCTTGAGCAGCAGCGCGTCATCCAGATAGCGCGCGAGTTTGTTGCGATTGGGCAGGCCGGTCAGGGCATCGTGCATCGACAGGTGCTGGATCTGCGCATGGGCGGCGACCTCGTCAGTGATGTCACTGGCCGTACCGCGATAGCCGACCACCTCTTGCCCGTCGAAAATCGGCCGCGCGGAGAGACGGCAGTGACGGGGCTGCCCTGACTGGTCGCGATAGGTACACCGCAGGTCACCGGCGCTGGACTCCTCCGACAGTGTGCGCAGCCACAAGGCCAGCGGGGTCGTGTCGCAGGACAGCAACTGGCCGATGTCCTGTCCCAGCCACTGCGCTTGAGGGTAACCGGTCACCTCGCCGAAGCGGGCCGAGAGGTAGGTGAGGTCCAGATCGCGGTCGATTTCCCAGATCCAGTCCGACGCCGCCTCGGCCACGGCGCGAAAGCGTTCTTCACTGGCTTCCAGCGCACGGTTGGCCGTCTCCAGCGCCTGGTTCGAAGCCTGCATCGCGCTGAAGCTGTTATCGACATAACGCGACGAACGCATGGCGTGGCGGAAAAAATAGGCGGTCAGCAGCATCAGCACCACCAGCGTGGTGCCGAGCGTCGGCATCAAGGACCACAACAAGTGCTGCCCGGGTCGGTCTAGATCAGCGATCAGGCTGTATCCGGTGCTGTCCAGCGGCACCCGTGGCTGTCCCGGCTCGATCGTGTCGTCGGGGGCCAGGGTCAGGTTGTTCAGGCCATAACCGCTGCCGATCTTGCGTAGTTTGGTGGGCGTCAGCTTGTCGACGAACACCAGCACCGAGATCTTCCCCGGTTCATCCATAGGACGTTCGTCGTTGGGAATGATCGCGGCGGCGGTCACGAGCGCCGGCCAGCCTTCGAAGAGTGAATAGGCATTGACGGGTTTGGTCAGGTCGGTCTGGTTCTGTACTTGCGCCACCAGAGCCGGGGCGGAGGCCTGCAGGTATCCGGCAATGTCGGTTTCCAGCAGTTGCCCGCGTATCACCGCGTATTTGGTTTTGTCCCGATCCAGCACGAACACACCGTCATAGCCGTCACTGGTGAACAAGGTCTTGCCCATGTTCTGCTCGGTGTAGGCCCAGTTCGTATCTACCACACCGCTCAAATGCTCGTAGGCCGACGTCCAGTAGGCGTAGCTGGTGATGTAGTTTTTTGACGCGGTGATCCGGTTTTCCAGAGCTCGGGCCGAGTAGAACCGGTTGTCATTGACGTCGTCGTTATCGAGCTGGGTGGCGATACCGAGCAAGGCGCCGGTCGCGGCGATGACACCGGCAACGAACAATGCGCCGACTGCGACGGCAAGGCGTCGGGTGACGGCACTTTGAGGATTGGGAAGGGGGCCAGCGGAAGTGGAAAGGTCCATGTGCTCGTCCTTGATCCGGTGTCTTCTGCATCTAGAACAATGGTTGTGCTGCGATGTTCAGATTGTTTCTTCCCGCGACTGCTGAACTCAATGGCCTGAAGCATAGTTAACCTGTCAGGGATTTGCTTTTTTCAGGTTTGAAACTGTTCACGTTTATTCAAGAAAAATGAAGATTGAATGTAGGAATATTTTCCGGTTGCAACTTACTTACAAGTGATAAGGAAACGTCTTACAGTTCATTTCGCCATGAAATATATAAATATTATTTTTGACAGTGTTTGTGCCATTAAAAAGCCCATTTCAACCGAGGCTGAAACGGGCTTTTTCCGTATCGACAATTTTTACTTCAGATCGTCAAAACGGTCTCGCAGGAACTCGTAAAAGCGAAACGCTTGAAGCGATTTCCAGACGAGGCTCAGCGTACGCAGCAAGTGCTTCATACGTTTTGGCCTCCAGGGCTGGGGGCCAAACCTCCAGCGCACTTACCGGATCACGTGGGCCTTCGGAAAACACGTCAGTATTTCCGGTGAGGTGGCCGGTTGATTTCCCCCCGAGCGATCATTCCGGCACGGGTGCAAATCCGTGTCAGAGGGCTTGAAACCGTTAAGTCACCGGCTTGGCCTTACCGTCGTACTGAAATGTGAGCGTGGGCATGTTAACCCGAATAACTGGTAAAAAAGGGTGTGATTATTAAACGTTTTTGAGAAGGAGGTTTGGTTTTTGTAATTTGTTATTTCTGTCAGTTGATGGGGCGGTACATGATTTTAATGAGCCATTAACGTTTTTCGATGGCTGCTGATGGTGATAGCCAAAATTTCGTTGCATGGGCCAGTAAAGATCAATAACATCACGCCACGTCAGTATTTCCGGTGAGATACAAAAAAGGCCCAGCCGCAAACTGAGCCTTACAGAAAAACCGCCCCGCAAAGGCGGTTTTTTTTCGCCTGTGATTCGGGTGTCTGTCATAGCCTGGTCATCGCGGCATCCACCACCTCGATCCAATGCCTGACCGGTGTACGTCCCGCGCTATCAAGGTGCGACTGACAACCGATATTCGCCGTGACAATCACCTCGGGACGACCGCTTTCCAGGGCATTGAGCCTGTCGTCACGCAGTCTTCGCGCCAGGTCCGGCTGGGTGATCGAATAGGTGCCCGCCGAACCGCAGCACAGGTGTCCATCCGGAACGGCCGTCAGGTTGAAGCCCAGTCGGAGCAGGACCTGTTCAACCGCGCCGCCGAGCTTCTGCGCATGTTGCAGCGTACAGGGGCAATGAAACGCCAGGCGTTGATCGCTCTGGACTCGCAGCTTTTCCAGCGGCTCATCGCGCAGCACTTCCACCAGGTCTTTGGTCATGGCGCTGACTCGCCGGGCCTTTCGCGCATAGGCAGGATCGGTGCAGAGCAGGTGACCGTAATCCTTGATGAAAGCGCCGCAGCCGCTGGCGGTCTGCACGATCGCCTCGACACCTTGTTCGATGGCCGGCCACCAGGCATCGATATTATGGCGGGCGCGATCAAGGCCGGTGGATTGGCCGTCGAGGTGATAGTCCACCGCTCCGCAGCAACCGGCCTCGCGGGCGGGGGTGACAGAGAGGCCCAGCCGATCCAGCACCCGTGCCGCTGCGGCGTTGGTATTGGGTGACAGTCCCGGTTGCACGCAGCCTTCGAGCATCAATACCTGCCGGGTGTGGCGGGGCGTCGGTCGCCAAACCGACATGGCTGGCTGGCGCGGCAGCTTGGTTTGCAAGGCGCCGGGGAGCAACGCGCGCAATACCTGTCCGCTGCTGACCAGCCTTTTGAACAGTCCGGGATTGGGCACCACGCTGCGCAACCCTTCACGCAACAGGCGCTGGCCGAGCGGGCGCGGCACGGCGGCGTCGACCACGGCCCGACCGATATCCAGCAGGTTGTGATAATCCACCCCCGAAGGGCAGGAGGTCTCGCAATTGCGGCAGGACAGGCAGCGATCCAGATGCTGCTGGGTTTTCTGCGTGACCTGATTGCCCTCCAGCACCTGTTTGATCAGATAGATGCGTCCTCGCGGGCCATCGAGTTCATCGCCGAGTAACTGATAGGTCGGGCAGGTCGCGTTGCAGAATCCGCAATGCACGCAGGTGCGCAGAATGCTTTCGGCTTCGGCGGCGCGGGGCAGTTGACGGGCCTGTGGGCTGAGGGTGGTTTGCATGATTCAGAGCTCCGCATACAGGCGACCGGGGTTGAAGATGCCCCGAGGATCGAGCTGGCGCTTGAGGTTCTGGTGGTAGAACAACAGGGCCGGTGACAAAGGATGGAATGGCTCGTCGCTCAAGCCGTGGCTGTAGCAGGTCGCATGTCCGCCGACCTCTTCGACCACCTTGCGAATGAACGCCGCCTCGGCAGCGGACTTGAGCCAGCGCTGGGCGCCGCCCCAGTCGATCAACTGCCGGCCGGGCAGGGCCAGCGGCGGCGTATTGGGTGCAACGGACAGGCGCCAGAGGGGCTGATCCTGATCAAAGAAACTCAGGCGTTGCTCATTCAGATCGGCCCAATACGAGGCCTCCAGCCGCTCGCCGCCGAGGCGCTCGTGGGCCGCCGCCACCGAGCCTTCGCCGCCCTCGAGGCGCAGATGCAAGCGTTCGCCATCGTGGCATGCCGCGCTGATCGGCAACGGTTGCTGCCCCCACTCGGCCAGACGCTGCAAGGCCCGCTCGCTGCCCATCTCCAGGCTGATGCTCAGGCTCTGGCGCGGCTTGGGCAACACCTTGAGTGAAACCTCGGTCAGCACTCCCAGCGCACCGTAACTGCCGACCATCAGGCGCGACAGGTCGTAACCGGCGACGTTTTTCATCACTTCGCCCCCGAACCGCAAATGTTTGCCGTGACCGGTGATGACCCGCGTACCCAGAACAAAGTCGCGCACCGAACCTGCCCACGGACGTCGTGGCCCCGACAACCCGCTGGCGATCATGCCGCCCAGCGTGGCGTCGTCGGCGAAGGCTGGCGGTTCGCAAGGCAGCATTTGCCGGGCGGCGTCCAGCACCTCGAGCAGTTCGGCCAGGGGCGTGCCGCAGCGCGCGGTCACCACCAGTTCGGTCGGGTCGTAGCTGACGATGCCGCGATGGGTGCGGGTGTCGAGAATCTCACCGGCAACGATGCGTCCGAGAAACGCTTTACTGTTGGCCCCCTGAATGCGCAGTGGCGTGGCGTCCTCCAGCGCCTGGCTGACCTGTTCGAGCAGCGCGGCGCTGTCGTCGAAATCCTGTGGGTGCCCCATCAGAAACGCTCCAGTTCGGGGAAGGGCAATTGCCCGCCGTGGACATGCATGGCGCCAAATTCGGCGCAGCGGTGCAGGGTCGGAATGTTCTTGCCCGGGTTGAGCAGCCCACCGGGATCGAACGCAGCCTTGACCGCATGAAAAACCGTCAGCTCATCGCTGTTGAACTGCACGCACATCTGATTGATTTTCTCGCGGCCCACGCCATGTTCGCCGGTGATGCTGCCACCGACCTTCACGCACAGTTCGAGGATCTTGCCGCCCAGGGCTTCGGCGCGCGCCAGTTCACCCGGCTGATTGGCGTCGAACAGAATCAACGGATGCATGTTGCCGTCACCGGCATGAAACACGTTGGCGACGCGCAGCCCATAGTCGGAGGACAACTGCGCGATGGCTTGCAGCACCTCCGGCAACTCACGGCGAGGGATCGTGCCGTCCATGCAGTAATAGTCGGGCGACAATCGGCCGACCGCCGGAAAGGCATTCTTGCGCCCGGCCCAGAAACGCACCCGCTCGGCTTCGTCCCGCGCCTGACGCAGCTCCGTGGCCCCGGCCTGTTCCAGCACCTGGCGAACCCGATTGCAGTCATCGTGGACGTCGGCTTCGACACCATCGAGTTCGCACAGCAGAATGGCCTCGGCGTCGACCGGGTAGCCGGCGTGGATGAAATCTTCGGCGGCGCGGATCGCCAGGTTGTCCATCATTTCCAGGCCTCCCGGAATGATCCCGGCGGCGATGATGTCGCCGACCGCGCGGCCGGCCTTCGCCACGGAGTCGAACGCGGCCAGCAGGACTTTCGCGGTCTGCGGTCTGGGCAGCAGTTTGACGGTGACTTCTGTAATGACCCCGAGCATGCCCTCGGAACCGGTGAACAGCGCGAGCAGATCGAAGCCGGGAGCATCGAGGGCGCTGGAACCGAGGGTCAGGCGTTCGCCATCGACGGTCAGGATCTCGACCTTGAGCAGGTTGTGGACGGTCAGACCGTACTTGAGGCAATGCACGCCGCCGGCGTTTTCCGCCACGTTGCCGCCGATGGAGCAGGCGATTTGCGAGGACGGATCGGGTGCGTAGTACAGACCGAACGGTGCGGCGGCCTGGGAGATCGCCAGGTTGCGCACGCCGGGCTGAACCCGTGCGGTGCGGGCGGCGGGGTCGATGTGCAGGATCTGGTTGAAGCGTGCCATCACCAGCAGCACGCCTTTCTCCAGCGGCAAGGCGCCACCGGAGAGTCCGGTGCCCGCGCCACGGGCCACCACGGGTACGCGGCGCTCGTGGCAGAGCCGCAACACGCCCTGAACCTCATCGATATGCCGGGGCAGTACCACCAGCAACGGCGTGGTGCGGTAGGCGGAGAGCCCGTCACACTCGTAGGGTTTCAGCTCTTCCTGCTGATGCAGCACTTCCAGGCTCGGCCACTGGCTGTGCAAGGCCTGCAACAACGCGGCGCGGTCGACGTCCGGCAGCACACCGTCGACCTGTTCGTCGTAAAGAATGTTCATGTTCGGTGACGACCCTCCGTGTGTTGTTAGAGGTCTGGTTCCATGCTGCACAGTGAACCGTTCGTACTGAACATTAGCCTGCTATTCGATTCGCGGGTGCTGCTGCGCCAAATGTTCGCGTTTGGCTTGCAGTTCGGCGATCTGTGCGTCGATGTCTTCGATCTTCTGCTCGATGTTGTCGTGATGCTCCTGTAGCAGCTCGCGCGCCTCCTCGATGTCGGAAGCGGCCGGTGCCGCGCCGCGCAGCGGTTTGTTCGCGGTTTCCTTCATGGTCACGCCGGTGATCAGACCGACCACGGCAATCACCATCAGGTAGTAGGCCGGCATGTACAGGTTCTGCGTGCTTTCCACCAGCCAGGCCACGGCGGTCGGGGTCAGCCCCGCGATCAGCACCGAAACGTTGAAGGCACTGGCCAGGGCGCTGTAGCGGATGTGGGTGGGAAACATCGCCGGCAGGGTCGAGGCCATCACGCCGATGAAGAAATTGAGCAGCACCGCCAGCACCAGCAATCCGGAGAAGATCAGGCCGATCTTGCCGCTGTTGATCAGCATGAACGCCGGAATGGCGAAGATGAACAGCCCGACGCTGCCGACAATGATGAACGGGCGACGGCCGACCTTGTCGCTGATGAAGCCGATCAGCGGCTGCACGAACAGCATGCCGACCATGATCGCGATGATGATCAGCACGCCATGGTTTTCGCTGTAGTGCAGGTTGTGAGTGAGGTAACTCGGCATGTAGGTGAGCAGCATGTAGTAGGTGACGTTGGTCGCCGCCACCACGCCGATGCAGGTGATCAGACTGCGCCAGTGCTTGGTCGCAACCTCCTTGAACGAAACTTTCGGGCCACCGGCCAGGCCTTCGCGGTCGCCTTGTTCGAGTTTTTCGACGTGCTGCTGGAAGGCCGGTGTCTCTTCGAGGGCGTGACGCAGATAGAGGCCGATCATGCCCAGTGGCAGGGCGAGGAAGAACGGCAGACGCCAGCCCCATGCCTCGAATTGCTGTTCACCGAGGATCGTCGAAATAAGCACCACCACGCCCGCGCCGAAAACGAAACCGGCGATCGAGCCGAAATCCAGCCAACTGCCCAGAAAGCCGCGCTTGCGATCCGGTGCGTACTCGGCGACGAAGATCGAGGCGCCGGTGTATTCGCCGCCGACCGAAAAGCCCTGGGCCATTTTGGCCAGCAACAGCAGGATTGGCGCCCAGATGCCAATCGATGCGTAAGACGGGATCAGCCCGATGGCGAAGGTGCTGAGGGACATGATCACGATGGTCGCGGCGAGGACCTTCTGCCGCCCGTACTTGTCGCCCAGTGCCCCGAAGAACAGGCCGCCAAGCGGCCGGATCAGGAACGGCACCGAGAACGTCGCCAGCGCGGCGATCATCTGCACGCCGGGATTGGCGCCAGGGAAAAATACCTTGCCCAGAACGTAGGCGACGAAGCCGTAGACGCCGAAGTCGAACCACTCCATGGCGTTGCCCAGCGCCGCAGCGGTGATCGCCTTGCGCATCTTGGCGTCGTCGACGATGGTGATGTCCTTCAACCCGATGGGATTGACGTTTTCCTTTACTGATTCCATGCGTGTCACTCGGTATCCGATCTGTTTTCATGCAAGCCGCCGAAGCGCTTGCCTGGGGCCACGCCATCTATTTGATGGCATGGCTTCTTTCAGCTCAGATACAAGCGGACACGAAAAAATTCAGCACTCGTCGCGTTTTTCTTTTTTTCGGGTTGTCGGGGGATGGGGCTCACCGCACCCATGCGATTACCATGGACGCCGGTTCAACAGGAGGCAGGCAATGGATCTGAAGTTCAGTCACGTAGATGTTCTGGTCGAGAATCTTGAAGAAGCCTGTGCGTATTACGCGCAGATTCTCCAGGCGAGGATTTCCCGCACGCTGGTCTGGGAGCGCGGCGGTCTGCATGTGCGCTATGCGATTGCGCTGATCGGGCAAGAGCGCTTCATGCTGGTACAGCCGCTGGCGGGCAATCTCAGGGCGCTTCTGGATCAAGCGGGCGAGGGCATGATCTATCGCCATTGCTATACGACGCCCGATATCGAACAGGCCTATGACGAATTGCTCGGCAGCGGTGTCCAGCCAGAAGACGAGAACGGCAACCCGCTGACCCGCGAAGATCTGCAATCGCCGGCCGGAGCGCGGATCATCTGGTTGCCCAAGCGTTTCGGGCACTTCTCGATCGAGATTCTGGAAGAGAAATCGCTGGAGGCGGCCATCGAGGCGGCGTTTGCCTGAGATCGCCATATGAAAAAGGCCCGGACGATAGATGTCCGGGCCTTTTTCGTTACCTCATGGGAGCGGTTTTTTAGGCCGCATCGCTCAAGGCGTTATCGCTGGCCTTGCTTCGTCCGCCAAGCCAGACCAGCAGCAGTCCCGCCGCCGCCAGCAAGCCACCGGCGACCGGAACGGCGGCATAGCCCAGCCCCTGGCTGATGACTGCGCCACCGAGTGCGGCACCGACCGCGTTGCCGAGGTTGAAGGCGCCGACGTTGATCGACGAGGCCAGGCCCGGGGCTTCCGCTGCGGCAATCATCACGCGCATCTGCAGTGGCGGAACCACGGCGAAGGTGAACACGCCCCACACCAGCAAGGCCAGCGCCGCACCGACGTGACTGCCGAGTACCAGTGGCATCAGCACCATGATGGCTGCCAGGGCGCCGAGGAAGATGCGCGCCGAACCGTCCAGCGACCAGTCCGCCAGACGACCGCCCAGGCTGTTGCCAATGGTGAAGCCGACGCCAATCAGCACCAGACCGAGGGTGATGAAACTGTCGGATGCGCCGGTCAGTTCGGACAGCACCGGGGCCACGTAGGTGTAGAGGGTGAACATGCCGCCTGCGCCAAGCACAGTCGTCGCCATGGCCAGCAGCACGTTGGGGCGGGCGATGACCGCCAGCTCACGGCGCACATTCGGCACGGCGCCGCGTTCACCTTTGGGCAGCGCGTACCACAGGGCCGCGATGGCGAGTAATCCGAGCACCGCAGTGCCGGCGAACGCCATGCGCCAGCCGACCTGTTGGCCGAGCCAGGTGGCGGCGGGTACGCCACCGATGTTGGCGATGGTCAGGCCCATGAACATGGTGGCTACGGCGCTGGCCTGTTTGTCTTTCGGCACCACGCTGGCGGCGACCACCGCACCGAGGCCGAAGAACGCACCGTGGTTGAGGCTGGTGACCAGACGCGAAGCGAGCAGGGTGTAGTAGTCCGGCGCCAGGGCCGACAGCAGGTTGCCGAGGGTGAAGATGCCCATCAGCATCATCAGGGCGGCGCGCTTGCCGAAACGGCTGAACAGCAGGGTCATGATCGGCGCGCCGACCATCACGCCGATGGCGTAGGCGGTGACCAGCATGCCCGCGCTGGGAATGCTCGCGCCCACGCCTTCGGCGATCACCGGCAGCAGGCCCATGGGGGTGAATTCGGTGGTGCCGATGCCGAAGGCACCGATGGCCAGCGCGAACAGGACGCGTCCGGATTTCATTGGGGTTGCTCCTCTGAGACGAGTTGGATGCCGTAGAGGTTCATGTCGCTGGCGATGAAGCAAACCGGATAATGGTCGTCGACGACACGCTTGCGACACGCCCCAGGCGATCGGTTGGATGGCGCCCAGTATGTCCACCTGATGTCGCGGGATTAAGCCGCCGATGCACCAAAGTCCTTTGACCGCAAGTCACGAATCGATGAAAGCAACGCGCGTCCCTGGCATGGATGCCCAGAGACGCAAGTCCCTTCGTCGTTAATTGAACGCTTGCCTTCGACAGGGTGTTTACTTCTATTCAGGCCCTGTACGCACGCAGAGGTGAATCCGATGAGCAACGAACGTCCCGCCCCCGAAACCCAAGGTGTCACCGTGCAGCTATTGGCAACGATCGATCTTGGCACCGAGATCGAGGGCATGGCCGGGCGGCAACTTCGAATGCGACTGGTGACCATCGAAAGTGGCGGGGTATTCGGGCCGGTGCATGACCACATCGACAGGCCCGGCGTTGTGTACATATTGCAAGGAACCATCACCGACCATCGAAACGGCGTCGCCACGGACTACGGGCCAGGCGTGGGCTGGCCCGAGGACCACAACACCACGCACTGGCTCGAGAACAGAGGAGCGGTCCCGGCGCGGGAGATCTCGGTGGATATTGTCAGGCTGGGGTGAGGGCAGGCGGATCGCTGACGGTTTCCCGTGCCCGTCAAGGCGCGACGCTACGTTCGATAAGCCAGTTGCACGCACACCTTCGCCAGCTGGGTTGTCGGGTCGACCAGCGCGACGCAATGGCCGTTGATCTCGAACGCTTCGCTGTGCCTGAGCACCAGCGGCAACTCCGTGCAGCCGAGGATCAGCACGTCGGCCCCCAGCTCACACAAATGCTCGGCGGCGATCAGCAGTTGGTCTTTGCAGATGCCCTCGGTAAACCCTGCCTTGATGCCGCGCTCGCCATAGATCGAGTCCATGACCAACGCCTGATAGTCGACGCCAGGGGTGACGATGTGCAGCCCGGCCCGCCGCGCGGCCTCGTGGTAGACCTGGCTTTTGATCGTCCCGGAAGTCGCCAGCAGCCCCACGGTTTTGCCAGCGCCGTACTGCTGCACGATCGCTTCTACGGTTTCGGTCAGCATGTTCACGATGGGCACGCGCAAGTGTGTCTGGATGCGCTCGACAAACGCGTGAGCGGTGTTGCACGGGATCGCGATCGCATGGGCACCGGCACTTTCCAGACGCTTGCAAGTGGCGTACATCGCCATCGTCGGATCTGTTTCCTCATACAGCAGGTTGGCCGTGCGATCGGGAATCTGCGGGTTCTGTTCCACCACCATTTTGAGGTGTTCCTGATCGCGATCCGCAGGCGTGTTGGCAACCACCTTGCCCATGAAGTCCACGGTTGCCGCCGGGCCGACGCCTCCGACGATGCCGAGTTTGAAGGGCGGGCGGATCGAGCCTCCCTCTTCCTGTGTTGCGAAACCGGCGTACACCTCGTTGATGTCCAGCACGCGGATGCCGCGCCGTTGCAGGTCGCCGCAGACCAGCGAGAGCTCGGTCATGCCCGGCAGGACAATCGACGCCCCCTGATCCTGCAGCGACAGGCAGGCTTGATACACCGTCTCCAATGGCACGCCTTGCAGGTTGCCATCCTTGACCCCGTTGAGGCCGTACATCGCGTGCATCAGCGCGGCCTGTTCGTCGCTGCCCGGATAAACCAGTTTGAAGTCCCCAAAGTAACGTTCGAACAGGCCTGAATGGCGAACGTAGTCCGAGGCGACAATACCCAGGACTGCGCCGGGTTCGGCCAGGTGTTCGACGTGCCGACGCAGCGCCGTCAGCATGTCGAGCACCGGGATATTCAGTTCTTGCTGGATTTCATCGCGGAACGTGTGGCTGGCGAAGCACGGCAGCATCACCGCATCCACGCCGTTGTCCTCGAAGGATTTGCAGACCTGGAAAACGTAGAACTTCCTCGAGGTCATGTTGGCTTTGCGGTCCAGCGGCAGCAGCACATCCTTGAACGGGTGTTGCTCGAAGAGGAAGTGATAGCGGCCCTGATCCTCAAGCACCGCTCTGGATTTGACCAGTTTGTAAAACAGGTCACCGCCGGCCAGGGACCCGAGGCCACCGACGATGCCCAGTTTGCGTACGCGGCCAGGGGCTGATGTGCTTTGCATGATCGTCATCCTCAGGCCACGGTGGCCGAACGTTTGGACAGCGCAGCCGTCTCTCGCGAGCCTTCACCCTGAGGCGCCTCGCCGGGTTCTTCATGGGGTTCGGATTTCGCCACCACGGCGGTGGCGATACTGTTGCCCACGACGTTGGTGGCGGTACGTGCCATATCGAGGAACTGGTCGATGCCAATGATCAGCAACAGCCCGGCTTCGGGAAGGTTGAACATCGGCAGCGTGGCGGCGACCACCACAATCGAGGCGCGTGCCACGCCGGCCATGCCTTTGCTGGTAATCATCAGCGTCAGCAGGATCAGCAGTTGCTGGGTGAAGCTCAGGTCGATGTTGTAGGCTTGGGCGATGAACATGATGGCGAACGCCTGGTACATCATCGAGCCGTCGAGATTGAACGAGTAGCCCAGTGGCAGGACGAAGCTCGACACCCGTTTCGGCGCGCCGAATTTCTCAAGGGCTTCCATGGTTTTCGGGTACGCCGACTCGCTGCTGGCGGTGGAGAACGCTAAGAGGATCGGTTCGCGAATGAGCTTGCCGAGGCTGAACACCGAACGCCCGAGAAACAGGTAACCGGCGCCAAACAGCACGGCCCACAGGATCAGAATGCCGAAGTAGAACTCGGCGATCAGCTTGCCGTAATCCACCAGCAGACCGATGCCCTGGGTGGTGATGGCCGAGGCAATCGCCGCGAACACGCCAATCGGGGCGAAGGCCATGACGTAGTCGGTGATCTTGAACATCACCTTCGCCAACTCCTCGATGCTGTCGACCACCCGGGTGTAGCCCGCGCGTTTCACGCCGGCCAGGGCAAAGCCGAAGAACAGCGAAAACACCACGATCTGCAGAATCTCGTTGTTGGCCATGGCCTCGGCGATGCTGCGCGGGAATACGTGGCTGATGAACACCTTGAGGCTGAAATCGCCGGTGTTGACCACCACCGGGCTCGCCGCGTGCTGAACTACCTCCATGTTCAGTCCGGCGCCCGGCTGGAACAGGTTGACCAGGCCCATGCCAATGGCCAGGGACACCGCCGAGGCGCTGACAAACCAGAGCATCGCCCGCAGGCCAATGCGCCCGACCGCTCGGGAGTTGCCCATGCTGGCGATGCCGCCGACCAGGGTGGCGAAGACCAGCGGCGCAATAATCATCTTGATCATGCGCAGGAAAATATCGGTGACCATCGAGAAGTAGGCGGCGATCTCTTTGGCGCTTTGTTCGCTCCCTGCGAAATGGTGGCAGGTCCAACCGACCAGCACGCCCAGGGCAATGCCAATGGCGATTCGACGCGGAAGTTTGTTGTTCTTCACGGAGCTTTCCTCAAGTGGTTTTTGTGCTTTTTCTACTTGGCAGGACGCCAGTGCATCGGGACGCAGCGATGGGCTGGCGCCTCGATGTTTTCGATTCTAGGGGCGTGTTGGCACCCCGTTGATGAGTAATCCCGATGGCCCTATGCGGTTTTGGAATAGTTTTGCAAAGGCGTGTCTGGCACCGGAAAACGCGACGTACACTGTGGTTTCACCGCGTGAGGCGCCGATATGCAAATCAAATGGCTGGACGATCTTCTAGCGATTTCCGAGTGGAAAAACTTCTCCCGTGCGGCGGAGGTTCGCTGTGTGACGCAATCGGCCTTGTCACGGCGCATACGTTCGCTGGAAGAGTGGGTCGGCGCCGAGCTGGTGGATCGCGGCACCTATCCGGTTCAGCTCACCCCGGCGGGGCGTACGTTCTGCACGGAAGGGCGTGAGGCGCTGGCGGGGTTGTTGAGGCTGCGTTCGGCTTTGCGCGAGGGCGAGCGGATGCCCGGACGATCGATTCAGGTTACTGCCGGCCACAGCCTTTCAATGACTTTCCTGCCGAAGTGGCTGACGCAGTTTCAGCAGCACAACGAGCAGTTCAATGCCCGGGTGGTTGCGGCCAACATCCATGACGCGGTGATCGCGCTGGAAGAGGGCGGCTGCGATTTGATGATCGTCTATCACCACCCCCTGGCGCCGATTCTTCTGGACCCGGAAAAATTCGGCAGCCTGACCCTGGGGCACGACGCCTTCATCCCGTTATGTGCGCCTGACCCACAGGGTCAGCCGCTCTACCGCCTGCCGGGCACCACCGCCAAACCCGTGCCGCACCTGGCCTACACCGCCACCACTTTCCTCGCTCGCGTTGCCGATATCGTCATCCGGAACGGTCCCGGTGCCAGTGTTCTGGAACGGTGCTACGAGGCTGACATGGCGATGCTGCTGATGCGCATGGCGATCGAAGGTTATGGCGTGGCCTGGCTGCCGCAAAGTGCGGTGGTCGACGAGCTGCAACGAGGGCAGTTGGTCAGGGCCGGCGGTGATGAGTGGAGCACGCGGCTGGAAATTCGCACCTACTGCTCGATCACCAACGAAAACCCGACCATGCGCAGCCTGTGGAAGACCCTCGAAGGGGCCTCGCGCAATCTGCACGGGAGTGCGTCGGCTCACTGAGCCTTGGGTTTGCGACCGCGCGCGGACGGTTTGACCGGCACGCTTTTGCCGTACTCGCTCCACCATTGGGTGAGCGCCTCCATGGTCGGGCCAAGTGCCCGAGCCTTGGCGGTCATCTCGTATTCGACGCGCGGAGGAACTTCGGCAAAGACTGTCCGGGTGATCAGCCCGTCGTTTTCCAGCTCGCGAAGTTGCGCCGTCAGCATGTGCTGGGTGATGCCATCGATCGCCTTGCGCAGCTCGCCGAAGCGGTAGATCCGCTGGTTCAGCAGCCACATGATTTCCAGTTTCCACTTGCCCGAAAGCAGCGCGAAAGCCCGGCGCATCTCTTCGTGCATGTTGACGTTTTCGGCGTCATTAGTCTGGTTTTCCATACTAAGTTCCAGTTTTTCATCCTGCTTGTGGACTTTCATGTTAGGCGACATCGTAGGGGCAAGCCATCCCTCAACACCCTGACTGACTGGAGATTCACATGTCCCGACTCAATGAAAAAGTAGCCTTCGTCACCGGCGCCGGCCGTGGTATCGGCCGCGCGACGGCCAGGCTCTTCGCGGCGCAAGGCGCGAAGGTCGCAGTGGTTTCGCGCACGGCTGAAAATGTCGACCAAGTGGTGGCGGAGATCCGCGCGGCCGGTGGCGTTGCGCTGGGTGTGGTCTGCGATCTGGGCGATCCCGACCAGATCACCGCAGCGGTCGCCAACGTGGCGCAAACCTTTGGCCGGATCGACATTCTGGTGAACAACGCGTTCGATCCGTCGGTGGTGTTTTCATCGGTGCTCGACCTGTCGACCGATCAGCTGCAACGCAACTTTGAGATGGGGCCGATTGCCTATCTGAGAACCATGCAAGCCTGCTATCCGCACCTCAAGGCCAGCGGCGCGGGCCGGGTCATCAACTTCGGCTCGCTGGCCGGCGTCATCGGCATGCCGGGATACGCCCCGTACAACATGGCCAAGGAAGCGGTGCGCGCGCTGACCCGTTCGGCGGCCAGGGAGTGGGGCGCCGACAACATCACGGTGAATAACGTCATGCCGGTCGCCGACACCTGGGGGGCGGCGGCCAATGTACCGGCGCCCACCAACGTGCTGGGCCGTTATGGCTCGCCGGAGGAAGACATTGCCCCGGTGGTGCTGTTCCTCGCCAGCAAGGACGGGCAATTCCTCACCGGTTACAGCCTGACGCCTGACGGCGGACAGATCATCGACAGCGCGCGGTAACGTTCAGGGTCGCGGGCTTGCTCGCGAGTTGCGCTGTATCCCGGCATCAAACGCTGGCGGGTACGACGCCTTCGCGAGCCAGTCCGCTCTCGGCGTTATGGCGGTGGTGGGCCTTGCGAGCCGAACGTGCGGCAAGCAAGGCAAGAACCGCCGCCACGCCAAGTAGCAACGCGCTCAACTCGAACGTCGCCCGATAACCGTTCAAGTCAAACACCAACCCACCCACGGTCGCACCGGACGCAATCGCCAATTGAACGATTGCCACCATCAACCCGCCTCCGGCCTCGGCATCATTCGGAAGCGTTCTCGCCAGCCATGTCCACCAGCCCACTGGCGCGGCCGTTGCGACCAGTCCCCAGAACCCCAGCAGCACGGTCGTGGTGATCGCCGAGCTGCCGAATGACACCAGCCCCAGCGCGATGACGGCCATCAGAACCGGGATGACAATCAGCGTGCGGTGCAGGCCTTTTTTCAGGAAGGCCTCAATCAGGAAAGTGCCGGCGAGCCCCGCCAGCCCCAGAACCAGCAACATCAGCGAGAGCATGGAAACGCTGACGTGCGTAACCGTTTCCAGAAACGGGCGCAGGTAGGTGAACAACATGAACTGGCCCATGAAAAATACGCTGACCGCCAGCATGCCCAGCGCCACCGGCATGAGTTTCATCAGGCTGAAGACATTGCCGGTGCCGGAACGGGTCTGCGCCTTCATGGTCGGCAGGCTGACCAACAGCCAGACCGTCGTGATCAACGCCACCGGCACCACGCAGAAGAACGCGCCGCGCCAGCCGATCAGCGCACCCAGATAGGCGCCAAGGGGCGCGGCCACCACGGTTGCCAGTGCATTGCCGCCGTTGACGATGGCCATGGCCCGGGTGATCTGGTCTTCCGGAACCAGGCGCATGGCGGTCGCAGCCGAGAGCGACCAGAAGCCGCCAATCGCCACGCCGATCAGTGCGCGGCCGACCATGAACATCCAGTAGCTCGGGGCAAAGGCGACCACCGCGCCGGACAGGATCATCAGCAGGGTCAGGGAAAGCAGCAGCGGCTTGCGGTCGACGCGCGCGGCGAGCATCGGGATCAGCAGGCTGGTGAACAGGGCGAACAGCCCCGATACGGAGATGCCCTGGCCGGCCTGTCCCTCGGTGACCTGCAAATCGGCGGCAATCGGCGTCAGCAGGCTGACCGGCATGAATTCCGAAGCCACCAGCACGAACGCGGCCAGCGACATGGCCAGGACCGCGCCCCATGAGTGCTGGACTTCACGGGCGTCGGGAAGGGAGTGATGAGTCATTGTCTGAATCCTGTATTGCGTGAAGCGTCGCGGCTTCGGGAGCGAAGCCGCGAGAGGGAAGAGGTGCCCGTCGCGGGCACCGAACGGGCGTGCTCAGCCAGCCAGCGTTGCGTTGTCGATCACGAAGCGGTACTTCACGTCACCCTTGAGCATGCGCTCGTAGGATTCGTTGATCTGGTCGGCACGAATCAGTTCGATGTCCGAGACGATGCCGTGTTCGGCGCAGAAATCGAGCATCTCCTGGGTTTCGGGAATACCGCCGATCATCGAGCCGGCCAGCGTGCGGCGCTTCATGATCAGGTTGAACACGTTGGGTGACGGATGCGGCGAGGCCGGCGCGCCGACCAGGGTCAATGCCCCGTCGCGCTTGAGCAGCACCAGGAATGCGTCGAGATCGTGCGGTGCGGCAACCGTGTTGAGGATGAAGTCGAAGCTCTTGGCATGCGCGGCCATTTCTTCGGCGTTGCGCGACACCACGACTTCATCGGCGCCCAGTTCCCTGGCCGCTTCACGTTTGGATTCGGAGGTGGTGAACGCGACGACATGGGCACCCATCGCGTGAGCCAGTTTGATGCCCATGTGGCCCAGGCCACCGATGCCGACTACGCCGATCTTCTTGCCCGGCCCGGCGTTCCAGTGACGCAGCGGCGAGTAGGTGGTGATCCCGGCGCACAGCAACGGTGCGACAGCGGCCAGTTGTGCCTCGGGATGGCGGATGCGCAGGACGTAGCGCTCATGCACCACGATGTTTTGCGAATAGCCACCGAGGGTCCAGCCGGGTGCGTCCGGGGTCGGGAAGTTGTAGGTGCCGATCATGCCGTCGCAATAGTTTTCCAGGCCGGTTTCACAGTCATCGCAGTGTTTGCAGCTGTCGACGATGCAACCGACGCCGACCAGATCGCCGACCCGGAAATCCGCGACATGGGCGCCCACCGCCGAAACGCGACCCACGATTTCATGGCCCGGCACGCAAGGAAACTGCGTACCGGCCCACTCGGCGCGGACCTGGTGCAGATCCGAATGGCAGATGCCACAGAAGGCGATATCGATCTGTACATCATGGGCGGCCGGCGCGCGGCGATTGATTTGCATCGGCTCAAGGGGTTTGTCGCCCGCGTGGGCACCGTAGGCTTGTACAAGCATGGGAACATCCTCGATGAGTTTCTCGGATGGACATTCTCTCGGTCTTGTCGCAGGCGCTGTAGTTCATTCCAGTGGAATGCTTGCCCGATTCTCTGATTCTTGATTTCCGGCAGGGCGCTTGCCTGTGCCGGGGTGTTAAACCGACAGCCGCGCCGCTGCGCGTCACTCTATGGACTCGCCATACCTTGAACTATGGTGCCAAACTCTGTTGCAGTGTTCTCGCCGCGCTGCTTGTATCCTTGCGTCGGGCGAGGAAACGCCTGCAGTCGATGCCACAGAGCAGCCACTGCCACAACTGGAACCCGGACTTTCCATCAGGTACTGAAGTGAAGCGTGATATCCACCTCGTAATGCTTTTGCTGTTGATTGTCGGCAGTTCCCTGGCCTCATTGACTCTCTGGAAGGTCGTCGCCTCGCGTGATCGCGTGCTGGAGGAGGCGGATATTCATGGGTTGAACCTCACTCAAGCGCTCGCGACTTACTCCGAAGGCATCGTCAGGCAAAGCTCGCTGCTGTTGCTCGGTCTTGTCGAGCGCCTCGAAACCGAGGGCAGCGAGCCTGCGCAGATCCAGCGCCTGACCGCGCTGGTCGACCGTCAGGAACCCCTGATGCCGCAGTTGAGCGGGGTCACCATCTACGATAAGCACGGCCATTGGCTGATGTCCTCCAACCGGCCGATCCCGGTCGGGGCCAACAGCAGTGACCGTGCCTATTTCATTCATCATCGTGACGATCCCTCACGGGATCCCTTCATCGGCCCGCCGATCCGCAGCCGGTCAAACCAGGAATGGGTGATGACCGTCAGTCGGCGGTTCAATGATGCACACGGAGAATTCGCCGGGGTGGTGGCGGTGACGCTGGGGGTGGAAAACTTCCTGCGGCTGTTCGGCAAGATCGACATCGGTCAGGAGGGCGCCATTGGCTTGTCCTATACCGACGGTACGCTGCTGGTGCGCTATCCCTTCCGCGAGCAGGACATGGGCCGCAATTTTTCCCAGTCGCCAATCTATAAAAAGTTTCTCGTCGACAAATCGGTCGGCACCACTTCGTACACCTCCAGCCTGGACGGTGTGGAACGGCTCTACGCGTTCCGCAAGAGCGACACACTGCCACTGATCACCACGGTGGCGCTGGGCAAGCGCGAAGTTTTGGCGGCGTGGCGGCTCGAGGCAATGTTGTCGATCGGGGTGGTGACCAGCCTGCTTGGGCTAACCGGCATCATCGGCTGGTTATTGATCCGTGACATTCGCCGGCGGATTCAGGTGGAAGGGGAGTTGCGGGTCACCCAGCAGCAGTTGCTCTGCTCCAATCAGCAACTGGAGTTGTTGGCGATGAAGGATTCGCTGACCGGCCTGGCGAATCGCCGTTGCTTCGACGAAACCCTCGCCATCGAGGCACGGCGGGCGCAGCGCGAAGGCACCACACTGGCCTTGCTGATGATCGATCTCGATTATTTCAAGCTGTACAACGATTCCCTTGGGCACGTTGCCGGCGATGCCTGTCTGCAATCGGTCGGTCGGGTGCTGGAGGCGTGCGTGCGACGTCCATCGGATCTGGTCGCGCGTTATGGGGGCGAAGAAATAGCCGTCATCTTGCCCAACACTGACGCCGAAGGCGCCGGTGCCGTCGCGCAACTGATCCTGACGCGCCTGGAGCAATTGAACATTCCCCATGGCGCCAGCCCTTTTGGGCGTGTCAGTGTAAGTGTCGGCATTGCTTCGGCCGTGGGCGCTGAGCAAGAGCCTTATCAGCGGTTGATCAAGGCGGCGGACCGGGCGTTGTACAGCGCCAAATCGGCCGGGCGGAACCGGTTTGCCATTGACTGAGAGGTGCGGCGAACTAATGCAATGCGCCAGGGTCAGCGCTTGAGAGTGGTTTCCCTTTAGGCTGGTCCATCGAGATTGCGCGCTTGAACACTCACCACACAGATCGTCGCAACGAATGGTCGCTGGACTGGCTCAACTTCTTTCTCGCCGACGTGCGCGATGGGCTGGGGCCATATCTGGCTATCTATCTGCTGGCTGTTCACAAATGGGAACCGGCCAGCATCGGGTTGGTGATGACCCTGGCCGGGGTCGCTGCGCTGCTTGCGCAGACGCCGGCCGGCGCATTGATTGATCGCACATCGGCAAAACGGTCGGTGGTGGTCGCCGCCGCGTTAATGGTGACTTGCAGCTGTTTGCTGCTGCCGTGGGTGACGTCGTTCGGTGGGGTGGCATTGACGCAAACCGTCAGCGCGATTGCCGGTTCCGTATTTGCGCCGGCCATTGCCGCGATTTCCCTTGGTATCACCGGCCCCAAGGCATTCACCCGGCGTACCGGGCGCAACGAGACTTTCAACCATGCCGGTAACGCTTGCGCCGCGCTGCTGGCTGGTGGTTTTGCTTACGTGTGGGGGCCGATCGTGGTGTTCTACCTGATGGCGATGATGACGCTGGCCAGTGTCGTCACCGCGAGCATGGTCGACGCCAGGGCGATCGATCATGACGTGGCTCGCGGCTTCATACCCGGGCCGGTGGGGGCACATGCACATCCGTCCGGTGTGAGGGTGCTGCTGGCCAATCGGCCGCTGCTGCTTTTCGCGGTTTGCTGTGGCCTGTTTCATCTGGCGAATGCGGCCATGTTGCCGCTGGTCAGCCAGAAGCTGGCCCAGGTCAATTTGCAGATGGCGACACCCTTGACCTCCGCCTGCATCGTTGCGGCGCAATTGGTCATGGTGCCGATGGCTCTGCTGGTTGGCATCAAGGCTGACCGCTGGGGGCGCAAGCCGCTGCTGTTGGCCGGCTTCTTCATTCTACCGTTGCGCGGGGTGTTGTATGTGGTGTCCGACGACCCTTTTTGGCTGGTGGCCGTGCAGTTGCTCGACGGCATCGGTGCCGGTATCTTCGGCGCGCTGTTCCCTGTGGTGGTCAAGGATCTGACCCAGGGCACCGGGCGCTTCAATGTCAGTCTGGGGGCGTTGTCTACCGTGTTTGGTCTTGGCGCGGCACTCAGCCCAGGGCTGGGGGGACTGGTGGTGCAGGCGGCGGGTTACGATGCCGCGTTTCTCACCCTCGCCTCGATTGCCGGGACGGCGTTCATTCTGCTCTGGCTGACGATGCCGGAAACCCGCAACGACTCAGACGCCGCCCGTAACGCGCCGGCCCCCGGCATACCGCCAACGCTCTTCAGTTGAGCAGAATCCGCCCCGTCTTCATTTGAGTAACCCGCATGCCTGTATTTGATCCTTCCTCGCTCATCTGGATCGTGGCCGCCGTCGCCACCTGCGGGGTGATCCTGCGCCCGTGGCGGGTGCCGGAGTATGTCTGGGCCGTCAGCGCTGCCGTGCTGTTGACGGTGTCCGGATTGATTTCGCCGCACACCGCGCTGGGGGCCGTCGCCGAGGGAACGGACGTTTACCTGTTTCTGATCGGCATGATGGTGCTGGCGGAACTGGCGCGCCGGGAAGGGCTGTTCGACTGGCTGGCGATGTACGCGGTGCAGCATGCCAAAGGCTCCGGGCAGCGGATGTTCGATCTGGTGTTTCTGGTCGGTACGCTGGTGACGGTGTTCCTCTCCAACGATGCCACGGCGGTGGTGCTGACGCCGGCGGTGTACGCCGCGTGCAAGGCGGCCCGGGCCGAGCCGCTGCCTTATCTGTTTGTCTGCGCCTTCATCGCCAATGCCGCGAGCTTCGTGCTGCCGATTTCCAACCCGGCCAACCTGGTGGTGTTCGGCAGCCAGATGCCGCCGCTGCTGGACTGGCTGCGCCAATTCACCTTGCCGTCGCTGGCCGCCATCGGCCTGACCTATCTGATGCTGCGTCTGGTCCAGCGCAAACAGATTCGCCAGCCGTTGGCGACCGTCATCGACGTGCGCCCGCTGTCCAGCGCCGCACGCCTGAGTGCGCTGGGTATCGCGTTGACGGGCGCCGTGTTGTTGACGGCTTCAGCGCTGGATTGGCAACTGGGTCTGCCGACGTTCTGCGCCGGTCTCGCCACGGCGGCGCTGATTCATTTGTTTGAACGGCGCAATCCGCTGCCGTTGCTCAAGGGTGTGGCCTGGGGTGTGCTGCCGTTGGTGGCGGGGCTGTTCGTGTTGGTGGAAGCGGTGGCGCAGACCGGTTTGATCGACCGCCTCGCCCATGGACTCGCTGAGCTGGCGCGTCACTCCGAGGTGCAGGCGAGCTGGAGTGCCGGACTGATTTCAGCCCTCGCCGGCAATCTGATGAACAACTTGCCGACCGGCCTGATTGCCGGTTCCATCGGCCACATCGTCGAACTGCCGGCGCCAACCACGGCGGCGTTGCTGATTGGCGTGGATCTGGGGCCGAACCTGTCGATTACCGGTTCGCTGGCGACTCTGCTTTGGCTGGTCGCGATCCGCCGCGAAGGCGAACACGTCGGCGCCCTCGATTTTCTGCGGGTGGGTGTGCTTGTCATGCCGCCCGCATTGATCGGGGCGTTGGCGTTGCTGCATGTCTGAGGCCGATCCGCCCGCGATCAGTGTGAAGACACATAGATCGAGGGCGTGCTCGGCGCAGGCAAGGCATAGGTCGCCTTCATCCACTCGATTTCTGCCTGCGGTGTCCGGCCGAAGAAGCGTTTGAACTCGCGACTGAATTGCGAAGCGCTTTCGTAGCCCACGCTGAAGGCCGCCGCCGACGCGCTCATGGTGTGGCGCAGCATCAGCAGCCGCGCCTGATGCAGGCGCGTCGATTTCAGATATTGCATGGGTGACGAATCCGTCACGCTGCGAAAGTGCAGGTGAAAATTCGGTACGCTCATGCTGGCTTCCTGGGCCAGCTGTTCGACGTCCAGGCGCTGCTGATAGCAGCTGTGGATCTTGCGGATGGCCCGGCTCACCTTGCCGAAATGCCCCTGACGATTGAGCGCGGCGCGCATGGAGCCACCTTGCGCGCCGGTCAGGATGCGGTAGTAGATTTCCCGCATCAGTGAGCGCCCGAGTATCTGCGCCTCGCCGGGAATGCTCATCGCCTCGAGAAAACGCAAGGTCGAGCCACGCAGCGAATCGTCCATCGGCGAGGCGTACATGCCCTTGGGCTGAGCGTCGCTGGGGCCGTGGACTTCATCCACCTGCAACATCAACTCGCTGGCGAGCTGAAAGTCCAGGCGCATGTAGATCGCGAGCATCGGTTCGGCTTCACTGGCGTCGGTTTCCATGGTGAAGGGGATGGGCACGGACACCACCAGGTAGTGCTGGGCGTCATAGACATAGACATCATCGCCCAGGTAACCGCGCTTGCGTCCCTGGCAGAGGATCACGATGCCGGGGTCGTAGAGCACCGGCGTGCGGCTCAGCGGCTGATTCGAGCGCAGGAAACGCACGTCCTCCAGCGCGCTGAGGTTGTAGCCCTCGACCGGCGCAAGGGTGTGCATGAGCTGCACCATGCGCGCGGTGAGCAGATCGGTCTGGTTCATTGATACCCCTGCGGAGGACCGCTCAATGATCGGTGGAACGAGTCAGCGCTTCCCATTGATCGATCTCGTCGGCCGCGTGTTTCAGCTTGTCGCGCACCAGTTGCAGGGCATCGCTACCCAATAGCAGGTGAGCGGGTGGTGTCGGGCTGGCGATGATCTGCAACATCGCTTGCGCAGCCTTCTGTGGATCACCCAGCTGTTTGCCGCTCTTCTCTTCACGCGCCTTGCGGACGGGGTCGAAGCTGGCGTCGTAGTCGGCAATGCTGCGCGCGGTGCGCTGCATCGAACGACCGGCCCAGTCGGTGCGAAACGAGCCCGGCGCCACGGCGGTCACGAAGATATTGAACGGGCGCAGCTCTTTGCTCAGCGTATCGGAGATGCCCTCCAGAGCAAATTTGCTCCCGCAGTAATAGGCGATTCCCGGCATCGTGATCGTGCCGCCCATGGACGTGATGTTGAGGATATGCCCCGCACGACGCTGACGAAACCACGGCAGGAAGGCCTTGATCACCGCCACCGCGCCGAACACATTGACGTCGAACTGGCGGCGCATTTCTTCCAGCGACGACTCTTCGAAGATCCCTTCGTGACCGTAGCCGGCGTTGTTGACCAGCACGTCCACCGGGCCGTGAGTCGCCTGTACCGAGGCGACGACGCTGTCGATCCGGTCAAAATCAGTGACATCCAGAATCACCCCGTAAGCGTTATCCGGGGACAACGCCTGGAAGGCCTGCAAGTCGGCTTCATTGCGCACGGTGCCGATAACGCGGTGGCCCGCCGCCAGGGCTTCCCTGGCCAGCGCGTTACCGAAGCCACTGCTGACGCCGGTGATGAACAGGGTTTTGCTGCTGTGCATGACGAACTCCAACGGGTTGGGTGTGACGCCATGGTAGCGATCGAGAAAACGCGTACCTATGTCGGATTGTCTTTGAACCTTGCCTATTCCTATCAGCGACAAGCCGGTTGGTGAACCCGAGCGGATGACGAGTCTTGCATTCGCGAGGATTAAAGGTGAACTTTTGCCACGGTTCCGGGCATCCAACCTGAAACCCACCCGGACAGCTGACAGCATCAGCCAAGGACAGTCGATGACCTTCTTTATTTTTCTCGTCGCGTGCGGCGCCGCAGCGAGTACCGGCCTGTTTTTCAAACCGGGCGCATGGTACGAGTCCCTGACAAAACCCGGCTTCACGCCACCGAACTGGGCGTTTCCGGTGGCCTGGACGACGATCTACCTGCTGCTCGCCTGGGCCGGCTATCGCTTGACCCTGATACCGGGGAGCGAAACGGTCCTGGCGTTATGGGCCGCACAAATTGCGCTGAATACCCTGTGGACTCCGGTATTTTTCGGCGCACACCGTATCTTCGCCGGCATGCTCATCATCACGCTGCTGTGGCTGGTCGTCGCTGCAATGGTGGTGCTGGCACTGCGGCTGGACGTGATGACCGGTCTGATCCTGTTTCCTTACCTGGTGTGGCTGTGCGTTGCAGCGGCGTTGAATTTCTCCATTCTGCGCGGTAATCGAACATGAATTGCGGATGGGAGAAACCCGCGTCATGGCCGGTCGGCGAGGATGAGTTGGCGCAACTGCGGCGCTTCAACAAAACGCTTTCCCGGTTGCCGCGCTTGCGTATTCGTAATCGACTCGTACCGCGTGTGATCCAGGGATTGCTGAAAATCAGCCAAATCGGCGGTGCGCGCAAAGTGCGTGAGCATGGACTTGAGGCGGAACAAAAGGTAATCGGCGTGGACGGCGCTACGGTGTCCGTTCGGATCATAAGGCCAAAAGGAAGCGCAAAAGGCGTTGTGCTCGATTTTCATGATGGCGGCTGGGTCATCGGGAATGCGCAGATGAATGACCCGCTCAATATCGCCATGGTGAATACGTGCGATGTTGCGGTGGTGTCAGTCGATTACCGGCTTGCGGTATCGACACCGGTTGAAGGGCTGATGCAAGACTGTCTTACGGCTGCGCGCTGGTTATTGGGTGACGAGTCCAACGAATTTGCGGGATTGCCTGTGATCGTCGTCGGTGAGTCGGCGGGTGGGCATCTCGCTGCGGCAACCCTGTTGGCGCTGAAACAATGGCCCGGTTTGCTCAAGCGCGTGAACGGGGTGCTGCTGTATTACGGCGTTTATGATTTGACCGGAACGACGAGCGTCCGCGAAGCAGGGCCTGACACGCTGTTGCTGGACGGTCTCGGCATGGTTGAAGCGTTTCGGATGCTGACACCGGGTTTGAGTGACGAGGAGCGCCGGCAGCCACCGTTGTCACCACTCTATGGTGACTTTACGAACTTTCCGCCAGCGCTGATGTTTGCCGGTGAGCTGGACCCGCTACGAGACGACACGCTCGAACTGGCTGAACGGTGGGGGCGTTCGGCTCAGGTCGAAGCACACCTCTTGCCGGATGCCGCGCATGGGTTGATTCATTTTCCGGTTGCCTTGGCAGATCGCGTCCTTGCTTACAGCCGGGAGTGGATAACGGCCCGGATTCGCTGATTCAATTACCCGCCTCCCGCTCAGCCTCCAGAACCGAAGTCGCGAGTGAGCTGCCTGATCTGGCGAACCACCACAGTGCCACCGCGCCCAGCAGCGTGGTCAGCACGGCGAGGATCAGGATCACTTGTTGCGTGCCCAGCGGCGCGGCGAGCAACGCCACCAACAGGCCGGCCAAAGGTTGCGACAGGTTGTTGAGCAAGGTGATCACGCCCACGGTCTTGCCGAAGTCCCGGGGCGGTATCACCCGTTGGCGGATGCTGCGCATGTAGACGTTGAACATCTTGTCGAAGCCGACGATCAGCAGGAAACCCAGCACATAACCGGCCAGGTTCGGGCTCAGGGCGCTGATGAAGGCGCCAGCGGCGATCATCGAGTAGCCGACGCCACCCAGTATCCGCAGCGGCAGCACCACCCGGGCGAGAAAAAACAGGATCACGATGGTGGTCACCGCACCCGCCGCCTGCAACCCGGCGTAGTCATCTTTGCCGGCGTTGTATTGACCGAGCACCATGGCCGCCGAAGTGGCCAGGGTGACGCCGACGATCAGGTTGACCCCGACGGCCAGGGTGATGATCTTTTTCAGCTCCGCCAGATCGCGGATATGCCCGAAGGCGATGCGCAGGGGCTGCAGCCAGATGTCCTGATGCTGCTCGAACACTTCCAGGGTGATGCGGCTGAAACGTTGCCAGACGCGCATGCTCAGGTCGGCCAGCAGGAACAGCCCGGCGACCCACAGCACCACCCAATGCCAGGCCGAAATCTCCAACAGCAACGCCGCCACCAGCGGCCCGAGGACCAGCCCGGTCTGATCGGCAATCTGTGAATAGGACAGGGTCTTGGTGTAGCTGTAGTGCTGGAAAATGTGCGGCATCAATACTTCGCGGGCCATGATGCCCTGGGTGGTCAGCACCCCGCACAGCGCTGACAGCACCACCAGCCAGGCGATGCCGCCGAAGATCGCGTAAAGCGCCACCGCCAGCACGCAGAGTAGTGCCCGGTAGACCTGACTGATGTGCAGGATCTTGATCGGCGAGAACTTGTCGCACAGCGCCCCGCACACCGGAAACGCAAGAAAGCGCGGCAGCGACTCGACGAAAAACGCCAGCCCGGCCCAGGAGGCGCTGTTGGTGGTCTGGAACACCACCAGTGGCACGATGAACAGCAGAATCTGATCCGCCAGCCGCGATAGAAACAGCGAGATGAAAAAAGCCAGGTAATCCTTACGCATCATGACACTCCTGTGATGGGCGGCGTGGCGGTCTGCCGCGACTTCAATAGGCCGAGCCCGAGCGGTCGTTGAGATTATGGCGCTCGTCGCCGCGCAGGGGCGGGTTGAACACGCTGACCAGGATCAGGTCCTGCTCCTTGCCGCCGCGCAGGTAATGGCGATCGTGCTGGTCGAGGACATACACGTCGCCCGGCCGGATCGGGTAGACATTGCCCTGCATGTCTTCGACTTCGCCTTCCCCGGCGATGCAATAACACGCCTCCAGATGATTGCGATAGTGCAACAGCGATTCGGTGCCGGCACGCACCACGGTATGGCACAGGGTAAAACCCATGGCGTCGCGTTCGGTGAGCAGGCGATGGCTGGTGCCGGCGCCCCATTCGACAAAGTACGGGGTTTTCTCGACGTCGGATTTATTGCGAATGAACATATGAGCCTCTCTGGGAAAGTCGGTGGTGAAAAGGGAGATCAGGTCGGTTCGATGCCGGCATGGGCGGATTGCAGGAGGGTTTCGCCGCAGGCCAGCATCGCGTCGTTCCATGCCACGTCACGGTGCGCGGCCATGGCCTGGAGGTCGCGCCAGTGCCGCTGAAGCGGATTGGCGGCCACCAGTGACGATGCGCCGAGGCGCTCCACCAGGCGCCGTACCACCTGCACGCATTGCTGTGCCAGATAGGCGCGGTCGCGTTTGAGCTGCAACAGTTGCCGGGCGTCCAGGGCGCGGTTCTGCACGCCGGCCTCATGCAGCCGGGAAACCAGCGAGTCATACAGCAACCCGGCGCTGTACAACTGCGCCGCCGAGTGGGCGGCCAGTTCGGCGATCCGTGGATCATGGGGCAGGGCCGAGCCGGCGAGCGCCGCCACATACGTGGCATGGGCGCCTTCGGCGCAACCCAGCAGCGGGCCGATGATCGAAGTGGTGAGGTAGGGCACCAGGGGCACATGGTCGATGTAGTCGCTGGCGGATTCGGGCGTGCGCTGGGCGAATGTTTCGTGCAGGGCAAACACGCGCTCGTGGGGCACCAGCAATTGTTGGGTGAGCACGTCATGGGAACCGGTGGCGGCCATGCCGACGCTGTCCCAACTGTCGAGCTTCTGCAACTCCTGTGTGGCCACCAGCACCAGAAAGCGCGGGGTGTTTTTGGCCTGCGGGTGGTTGGGGCACGGCGCGTTGAGCATCAGCCAGGTGGCGTCCTCGATGCCCGAGCTGAAGCGCCAGCGACCGTTCACCCGTATACCGTCGGCCTCCAGCGACAACTGGCTGTCGCTACCGCTGGAGGCTGAGGCGAACAACTGCCGAGGCCCAGCGGTGTAGAGCTGATCCTGGCAGCTCGGGGGCAGGCGTCGGGCGATGCAGCCGTGGCCGCCCACCAGAGCCAGCATCCAGCCGGTGGAAGCACAGGCTCTGGCGGCGATGCGCGCACTGTCCACCAGGGTTGGCCAATGCCCGCCCTGGGTGGCCGGGGCGCGTGGCGACAGCAAGTTCAGCCAGTCGCCGGCAAACAGTTCGCTGAACGTGCTGGCGCTCAAACGACGGTTTCTTTCCGCCGCTGCTGCTCGTTCACGCCAGGCCGGCAGATGCTGGATCGCGCGGTGGCAGAACGCGGGCAGGGCGGCAGGGTGGAACGCCGGTTCGGTGGAATCAGACATGGCCCGGCTCCTCGACGCGGGGATGGGAAACCGTCAGCCTGCCAATGCGCGCACCTTCGAAACAGAACGCTGGGGGCTGCACCACCGGGCCGAGCAGACCGAGAAAGCGTTCGATCTGTTGCGAATCGTCCGAGGCAACGAACTCGCAGAAGTTGCTGCTGCTCCACAGCAGGTGAACATGTTTGAAGCGCGCCGACAGAGCACTCACCAGCTCTTCCAGGGTGACCTGACCGTTTTGCATCTGTTCAAGCATCTGCTGACGCTTCCAGCGGATTTCTTCCTCGCTGAAATAGCGGGTCTTGAACACCTCGTCCTTGATCTGTTCGCGGCGCTGGTATTCCTGCGGGTCGGGGTGGTTGAGCTTTTCCAGGAAAAACGCCAGTCCGCCGGGCTTGAGAAACTGCCGGATATGGGCGATTTGCCGATCACGTTCGCGGGTGTAGAACTGGAACGCGGCCATTTCATAGATGAAGTCGAAGCCCTGGCTGAAGCTCTGGTATTCGGGAGTCTGCAGCAGGGCCGGACTGACTTTGAAGAACGACTGCGGATAAAACCGCGACAGGGCCGGGTCGGCATGCTGCTCGAAAGGTATCTGGTTGGCCCGGTTGGGCGACGCGGTCAAGCTGCGGATCAGGCCTTGGGAATGACCGGCCAGCGCACGGCCGTTAGCGCCGTCGAAGGCATCCACTTCGAACAGGCTGAAGGTCTGTCCGGCTTCCCGTGGGCTGGCCTGGGCCAAGCGGGTCAGGGCGACACCGACGCGAGACAGCTCTTCGAGGATGTACGGCACACTGGCCAGGAAATGCGAGAACAAGGGTCCCGCGCCGGCGATCAGGCGATCGTGGTAGTCGAGGACGTGCGGGTCGTCGATCTGCGATCTCAAGTGGCTGTGCAATGACTGCAAGGGCACCTGGCTGGCGCCCGTGGCCAGGCTGTGGAAATGCTCGGCCAGTTTGAGCATGGCGCTTTGTTGCAGGTCCCGGTCGAGGCTGGCCTCGTCCATTGGCGGCGGGCAAGTATTCATGAGATAGCTCCTGCTGTCAGATCAGTCCTTTGGCGGTGAACTTGCCCGAGTCGGTTTTCGGCAAGGCCTCGAGAAATACGCAGTGGGCCGGCACCATGTGCCAGTCCAGGCGGGCCTTGCAGTAGTCGAGCAAGGCCTCTTCGCTGGTCTGGCGATGCTCGGTATCGAGCACGATGCAGGCCTTGGGGACGTGGCCGGCCGACTCATCGGGCACCGGCACCACCAGCACCTGCGCGACCGCCGGGTGCGCGGCCAGGCACTGCTCGATTTCCCGGGGGTTGACGTTCCAGATATTGCGCGCGAACACGTCGTCCTTGCGGGCTACGTAGTAGAGGTAGCCCTCGGCGTCACGCTTGAACAGGTCACCGGTGCGGTACAGCCGGGAATGGCCGAATGCGTCGTGGATAAAGGCATTGGCATTGGCCTCGGGCATGTTCCAGTACTTGAGCATCAGGTAGTCGCTGGTCACCAGCAGTTCGCCGACCTGACCCGGTTCGTCGATGGCCCGGCCCTGTTCGTCGATCAAGTACAGACTGACGCCCGGCAGGGGCTTGCCCACCGAGGTCGGACGCTGGTCGATTTCCTCGGGCGGCAGGTAGCTGACGCGCTTGCATTCGGTGAGCCCATAGTTGGAGAAAATCTGCACCTGCGGCAGCGCCTGGCGGATCCGCTGGATATGCCGGGTGTGCAAGGCCTGACCGCTGCTGGATATATAGCGCAGGCCGGGAATCCGTGCCTGCCATTGCGGGCCGGTGTCGGCCAGCAGGAAAAACACCGGGGGGAACACATGCATGGCGGTGACCGCTTCACGCTCGACCACCGCGAGGACATCCTCCGCGCTGCTGGCGGGCCGGCTCTCGATGACGCTGGTGGCGCCAGCGAACAGCGGCATCATCACGTTGTAGACACCATAGTCGGAGGCCAGCGTCGAGTAGCTGAGAATGCGGTCGTCCGGGCGGTTCTGCAGATAGGTGGTGACCCGGCTCGAAGCCGCCAGCATGATCCGGTGATTGACCAACACCCCCTTGGGATTGAAGGTCGAACCCGAGGTATAGAAGATCGATGTCGGGCGCTCGGGATCAGCGTCGAGAGGTGGAATGGCCGGGGCGTGTTGTGCCCGGTGCGCGGCAAGGGCGTCGGCCAGCTGGATAACCCGGGGTGTGGCCGTGGGGACGGGCACGGTGAGCAGGATCAACTCCAGCCCGGCGGCCTCGATCAGCGCTGGCAGGTCATCGGTGCGGTCGGTGATCAACACCCGTGCGCCGGAATGTTTGAGTTGATGAATCAGCTTGGCGCGACTCAGGGTGTGGTGGGTGGCGGCGGTGATTGCTCCGGCTTGCAGCACACCCAGGTAGGCGCCGATCAGTTCGACAGAAATGGGCGCATACAGGCCGACGCGATCGCCTGGCGCGACCCCCAGGGTCGGCAGCAGGGCGGCGAAATCATCCGCGCGTTGCTGCAATTGCTCATACGTGGTCGCGACCCCGTCCAGAACGATGGCCGATTTTGTCGGGTATTTTCTCGCGTTATCGGCGATGACCTGATGGAACAGTTGCATGGCTCAAGATCCTTTCAAGCACAAGTTGGGGAGTTATTGGCGCTTTCTGGCACACACCGAAACATAAGTGCCTTGCCAGGTATAAGGATCAATCGGCAAGTTGTCTGAGTTGCTCAGCGGCCAACTCTGTTTGTCGAAGAATTTATTGAACGAATAAATATCGAAGTCGCCGAGCCAGGCATCGAAGAAACCTTCGCTCTCCTGAATGGATAATCCGGCTTCCTTGTCCCAGATAAAGGGCTCGCCACTTTCCTGGAAATAACGGGTCAGGTCGGAGAGAAGATCGAGAAATATATAACCGCCTGGTTTCACCGCACTGATGATTTTCGGAATGACCTGTAGGAGTTCTTCGCGGGTAAAGAAATGCAGGACTTCGGAACAGACAAGTACGTCATAACTTTCATGGGCGGGGACATAGTTCAGGATGTCGGTCTGCTGAAAGTTCAGCTCACGCAGCCACGGGTTATGCTTGCGGCTCTGAACGGTGCTGTCGACCATGTCGACACCGCTCAGGCTGTAGCCCTTGCGCGCCAGGGCGGTGAGGTTGCGACCATCGCCGCAACCCAACTCCAGAGCCTGGCCCGGACCGTCGGGCAGGCTGTCGAGAAACTGTTTGAATTCACCGCGAAGTTCACCGAACAGTGTGCCGTTGTCGCAGGCGCTGTATTCGCTGTCATACCATTCTTTCAGGACGCAACTGTTCACTACTTTCATAGTTGTTCTCGGACATCGATAGACGTGAGCACACAAGGAATCGCGCAGGGTGAAAGCGTGCGATCAATGAATCAGGTATGGCGTGGAAGATAGGAAAGCCAGATTTTGGGGCAGGAATGGAACGGGCGAGAGCAAGACATAATGAAACTCCATTTCATTGTTGTTCTGACGAGTGTCCATGGTTATCGGAAGTTGTGAATGACTCGATAACGCAGCGGATGTTTTCATCGCGCGGCTTTGCCTGTCAAGGCGAAGTACAAGCGCATATGGGTTATTTTTGTCACGGTGCAGTGACATTTTCCCTGACGGTTATTCATGGGTAAGATCCGGCAAGTGCCGCGTTTCCAGTTTCCAATAACGACAAAAAACAGGAGTCATCGATGCTACCGATCCGTCTCGGTCTGGTGGGTTACGGCAAGATCGCCCAGGATCAGCACGTTCCCGCGATCAACGCCAATCCCGCGTTTCAACTGGTGGCGGTCGCCACCCAAGGCAAGCCCTGCGCCGGCGTGGAGAATTTTCAGTCTTTGAGCGAACTGCTCGAAAACGGCCCGCACGTCGACGCGATTGCGTTTTGCACGCCGCCCCAGGGCCGGTTCGCCCTGGTGCAGCAGGCGTTGGCCGCCGGCAAGCATGTACTGGTGGAAAAGCCGCCGTGCGCCACCCTGGGTGAGGCGATGGCATTGGTCAGTCAGGCCGAGGCGCAAGGCGTCAGCGGCTTGTTTGCCTGGCACTCACGCTACGCGCCGGGTATCGAAGCGGCTCGAGACTGGCTTGCCACTCGCACCTTGCAGAGTGTTCAGATCGACTGGAAAGAGGACGTGCGCAAATGGCACCCCGGTCAGGCATGGATCTGGCAGCCCGGCGGGCTGGGCGTTTTCGATCCGGGCATCAATGCCTTGTCGATCACCACCCATTTGCTGGCGCTGCCGCTGTTCGTTGAGTCCGCCGAATTGCGTGTCCCGAGCAACTGTCAGTCGCCTATCGCCGCGTCCATCAGAATGTCGGACACGCGTCAGCTCGATGTTCGCGCGGAGTTCGATTTCGACCACGGCCATGACGAACTCTGGAGCATCGAGATCCGCTGTGCCGAAGGCCGCCTGCGACTGGACAACGGCGGCGCACTGTTGAGCATCGACGGTGTGCGCCAGGCGGTTGCGGAGGAGGGCGAGTACGCGGCGGTGTATCGGCATTTCCAGCAACTGATCGCCGACAAGGCCAGCGATCTGGATCTGCAACCGTTGCGCCTGGTGGCCGACAGTTTCTTCGTGGGCAGTCGGACGTCGGTCGAACCGTTTTACGATTGAGCGGGATACACAGACGCGGGCGACGAGCATTTCGAATCCGTGGTGTCCTGCCATTGGCAGGGCGGCCACGGTTCCGGCTCGAATATCAGAATGTGTAAGCGATCCCTGCCTGCACGGTTCTCAGCGCCCCAGGGTAGACGTAGGTATTGAAGGCACCCTCGTCGTAGCCCTTGTTGAAGATATTCTTCAAATCCAGATTGAGCCGCACGTTTTCGTTCACTTTATAAAAGCTCAAGAGGTCGACGACGCTGTATTGATCCATGTTGTAGGTCTGCGTAGCCGTCTGGCCGGCGCGGTCATCGACGTATTTGACGCCTACTCCCAGGCCCAGTCCCTTGGCCATGCCGTCCTGGAACTCATAGGTGTTCAGCAGGCTGAAACTGTTACGCGGGATATTGGCCAGACGTGTGCCGGTCGGTAGCGAGTTGTCCTTGGTGACCTCTGCGTCTACATAGGCGTAGCCGCCGATCACCCGCCATTCAGGAGTAAGGTTGCCGGCAACATTGATGTCCAGGCCACGGCTGCGAACCTGTCCGGCGGCGACACTGTAATTCGGGTCAACCGGATCGCGGGTCAGGACGTTTTCCTTGACGATATGGTAGATCGCCGTGTCCAGGCTCAACTGACCATCCAGCGATTCCCATTTGAGGCCCAGTTCATAGGATTTGCCCTTTTCCGGATCGAACCCGGCGCCGTCTCGGCTGGCCCCGGTGTTGGGTTTGAAGGAGCGGGCGGTGTTCGCATAAGCCGAGAGCGTATCGGTGAGGGCGTAGATCAATCCGAAGCGAGGGGTGACTGAGTTGTCCGCCGCTTCCCAGCCTTTTGTGCCCGGCAGGTAGTTATCGTACTGATGCTCGAACCGTTCGAAACGCACCCCGGCCAGTGCAGACAGGCGATCGGTCAGCGCCACCTGATCCTGTACGAATGCTGCCCACGTCTTGAGGTTTTCCTTGTCGTGGGTCGTGGTACGCGTCAACGCCGGCCGGGCCTGGCCCAGTGTCGGATTGAAAATATTGATCGGATAGGCGCCGACACCTGCGGCCGAGCGCCGGATGATGGACTTGTAGTCGTAGTCTTCGTACTCGACGCCGGTGAGCAGGGTATGCGCGAGTCCACCGGTATCGAAATGGCCGGTCAGGTTCAACTGGTAGTCCTTGTCGGTCCATTCCAGCTTGCGGTAATTGAAGTTTCGTCCCAGGGTTTGCCCGTCGGCCTGCAGTCCGTTGGCTTCAACCGCGTTGCCTTTGAGGCTGCCATCCAGTACTTGCATGCCCCCACCCAGTGTCCAGTTGTCGTTGAGCAGGTGCTCGAAACGGATCTGGGCCATGTTGTTGTCGTTGTGCAGCAGATTGTCGCTGCCTTTTTCCCAGATGTTGGTATCACGTGAAGCGCTGCCGGCCTGATTGGGCAGGCGGGTGAGGCCGCGATCCAGAGGGTGATTGTTGCGCATGAAGTCACCTTCGAAAACGATCTTCGTGGTGTCTGAAAGCTGCCAGCTCAAGACCGGTGCCACGTCATAGCGCTCGCTGTCGACATCGTCCCGGAAGCTGTCGCCGCCTTCGCCCAGAATGTTCAAGCGATAAGCGAGTTTGCCGTCCTCATCGAGTGGGCCGGAAGCATCCAGCGTTGCGCGATGCATGCCCTGATCATCGAACTGGCTGCCCAGCGTGACTTTGCGCTCATTCAGCGGTTGCTTGCTGACAACGTTGAAAGTGCCACCGGGATCGCCGCGTCCGTAAAGGGCGGTGGAGGGACCACGCAGCACTTCCAGGCGTTCTACGGTGTTCGCGTCTGGCGCATTCGGATAGCCACGGTTGATGGGGAAACCGTTGCGATAGAACTCGCCGGTGGTAAAGCCTCGCACGGTGAATGTGGTCAGGCCCTGACCGCCGAAGTTGTTCGCCCGGCCAATTCCGCCTGCGTAATCCAGGGCGTCCTGTAAGCGGGTCGAGCCGGTGTCCTCAAGTACATCCTTCGGCACAACGCTCACCGATTGCGGTGTTTCATGCAGGGCGGTGTCGGTACGTGTCGCGCTTTTTGATCGTGACGCCTTGTAACCGATAACTGGGCCGTCTGCGTTTTCGATTTCGCCGGCACTGATGCTCATTGAGGGAAGTTCGATTGAGTCCGGTGACGGGCGGGTAACGGAATCAGCCCAGGCGGATGGCAGAGCGGCATTCAGAACACACAATGAAGCAAGCGTGAGACGCACGATGAAAATCCTATCGAGAAAGCGGGGGGATCGGCATCTTACTGACAATCATTCTCTTTCGCGATAGCAGGTGTACGGTATACCGTATTTATTTGTGGGTTTCCTTGCCGTCAGGCCTTTGCAGGCGCCGGTTCGAGGACCGGAACGTGATTCCCGGTCTTGATGTCGCTCATCGAGACCAGGGTTTTGAAGCGCTTGACGTTGTTGTTCTGGAAAAACAACTCGCGGGTGATCTGCGTGTATTGAGCCATGTTCTGCACGAGCATGATCAACACGAAATCGCATTCCCCCGCCACGTAGTAACACTGCTGAACCTGAGGGCAGGCGAGGAACGTTCGCTTCATCTCATCCAGCAAGTCGAGGCGTTCGGTCTCGACTTCGACTTCGGTAATCACCGTCAGCGTGTAGCCGAGTGCCTCGGCGTTGATGCATGCGACGGTGCCCTGGATGACGCCTTCGGCGGTCATTTTTTTCAGTCGCCGGTTCACCGCCGCCGAGGACAGGTTGACCTTTTCACCAAGGTCGATCTGCGAGGTGCTGGCGTCGCGCTGTACGGCGTCCAGCAGGGCCAGGTCAAAGTGATCGAGGTTCATGTTGCTCATCCGTAATCGTTTGGCGTCAAACGCCGCTTCGGCGCAATAAGAATTCACAAACGGGCCGTAAATCAAGATTTTCCTGCGTTGTGAGCTAATAGAATTTCCCCAGGTTGAATAGAGGGTGGGCGAAACCCTGTTTCGCTTGCCACAGGAGATTCAGATGGACGCGAATGATGCACTGCAGTTGAACGGCCCGCTGCTGCTGGAACAGATTCGGGCGCTCGGGCAGCTTGGGGTGGATGCCGAGCATGGCGGGCGGACGCGAATCGCGCTTTCCGACGCCGAAAAGGCGGGCCGCGATCTGCTCGTCGACTGGATGCACGCGTTGGGCCTGGAGGTACAGGTTGATCGCATCGGCAACATCTTCGGTACGTTGCGTGGGGCGAACCCTTCACGCCCGCTCATGATGGGATCGCACATCGACACCGTCACCAATGCTGGTGCGCTCGATGGCTGCTATGGCGTATTGGCGGGGTTGGCGGTCATTCGTGCATTTCGTGAGGCGGGTGTGGTTCCTCAGCGATCGATCACCGTCGGCGCCTTCACTAATGAAGAGGGCGTGCGCTATCAGCCGGACATGATGGGCTCGTTGGTGTACGCCGGTGGTATGTCGGTGGACGCAGCGCTGGACACCCTTGGCACCGATGGCACCCGCCTGGGGGATGAGTTGGAGCGCATCGGTTACGCCGGCACACTGGAGCCGGGCGCCATCGTGCCCCATGAGTACATCGAACTGCATATCGAGCAGGGGCCGATCCTCGAGGCCGAGAACACCTTGATTGGCGTGGTCGAGAATCTGCAAGGCATTTCCTGGCAGCAAGTCGAAGTCAAAGGCAATGCCAACCACGCCGGTACGACGCCGACTCGTCTGCGCCACGACGCGGGATTCGTGGCCTGCTCGATTGTCGCTGAACTGCGGGCGATTGCCGAGGATGCCGGTTCGACGCTCGCCACCGTGGGCTGCATGAAGTTCGAGCCGGATGTGATCAACGTCATTCCACGCAAGGCAACGTTCACGGTCGACCTGCGTGACCCGGATGAAGGCCGGTTGGTCAACGCTGAACGTCGCTTGAGCCAATACCTGGACGACATCGCGGAGCGCGAAGGGGTGAGCATTACCACCGAGCGCCTGGTGCGCTTTCAGCCGGTGATGTTCGACGCCGGGCTGGCGAATGAAATCGAAGCCTCGGCCAAGCGCCTGGGTTTCTCCAGTCGGCGGATGACCTCCGGGGCCGGCCATGATGCGCAGATGATCGCCCGCATTGCGCCCGCCGCGATGATCTTCGTGCCCAGCCGTGGCGGCATCAGCCACAACCCGCGCGAACACACCGACGACGATCAATTGATTCAGGGCGCTCAGGTATTGCTCGAAGTTGTCAGTCGCCGCCTGAACGCCCGTTGAGTCCGAATTTTCATGCCTGCCCGCTGCCATTCAGCGGCAACGGCGTCCTGATGCCTGTTTGAAAGGAGTTGCCCATGTTGATCGCAAACCCCAAAGCGACCCGCCAGCCGTACCCGGATTCGTTGAAGTCGGTCATGAACATCGAAAAGGCAGGGGAGAGCCGTCAGTGGTTGTCCCGCTGGGCACGTTTGAATGCCGGTGCAACGCCGCTCCATTCGTTGCCCGATCTGGCGCATGAACTCGGCGTTGCGCAGTTTCTGGTCAAAGATGAATCCGTACGTTCCGAACTCGGCAGCTTCAAGGCGTTGGGCGCGCCTGTTGCGCTGGTGCGTTTGATCCTGAGGACGTTCCCTGAACAGTGTTTCGACCCACGCGGGTTGCTGGATGGCAAGTATGCTGCTGCGCTGGCGGACTTCACGGTCATCAGCGCCACTGACGGCAATCACGGCAAAGGGTTGGCGGCGGCCGCGCAGAGTATCGGTTGCCGTTGTGTCATCGTGATTCATGCCCATGTCAGCGTCGAGCGCGAAGAGGCGATTGCCGCCTATGGCGCGCAGATCATCCGGATCGAGGGCAACTACGACGAATCGGTAGCCGAGGCGGCTGCGCTGGCGATGCGCAACGACTGGATTGTTGTCTCGGACACGTCCTATGAGGGCTACGAAGTGATTCCCCGGGATGTCATGCAGGGTTACGGCACCCTGGCGGCGGAAATCATCGAAGCGGCGGCACCGGTTTTCACTCATGTCTTTTTACAGGGCGGGGTCGGTGGTCTGGCGGCGGGCGTTTCCAGTTACTTCTGGGAGCATGACGGCAAGGAGCGCCCTATCTTTGTCATGGTTGAGCCGCAGCAGGCCGATTGCCTGTTCCAGAGCGCCCTGGCCGGCAAGGCGTCGAGCGCGACCGGTTCGGTGGACTCGGTGATGGCCGGGCTGGCCTGTGGCGAGACGTCTGCGCTGGCCTGGCGCTTTCTTGAACCGTGCGTGGACTTCTTCATGACGATCAGCGATGGCGAAGCGGTGGCCGCCATGTGTCGTCTGGCGGCTGGCAGCGAGCGTGATATTCCATTGGTTGCCGGTGAGTCCGGCGTGGCCGGCCTGGCGGGTCTGGTACGTTTGGTCAGGGACGGGCGCGCGGCGGACGTCGGTCTCGACGCGAACTCGCGGGTGCTGATTATCAGCACCGAAGGCGCAACGGCTCCGGGGGTGTATGCCGAGTTGGTGGGGGAGTCCGCTACGGCGGTTCTGGCCCGGCAAGCCGCCTGGGTTTTGAAGCGTTGAGCGAGTGCGCGCCGTCCCTGCCGCCCATTCGCTGAGCCAAGGCTAGCGTCAGGCAGGAATGCGGCTGTCCGGATTCAACCCGGATGGCCGCATCGTTATCCGGGTGCTGTGCCTTGTTGCAGCAGCCACTCCTTGAATGTCTGCGCAGCCTCGGAGAGCGGGCGGCTTGCGTCATGAACGACGAACTCGGCGAACCCGGTGTCCGCCGCAAACCCGGTAACCCGTACCAGTTCACCTTTTCTTACCGCATCCGCGGCCATGAAGTCCCAGGCCAGGCTGATACCGGCCCCCTGGAGCGTCGCCGCGTAAGTCAGCGTAAGCTGGTTGAACGTCGGGGCAGACTTGGGCGATTGGTAGACGTGATCGAAGTGGGCGAACCAATCCTTCCACTCCATGCAATCCCATGCCGATGACAACTGAATGAGCGGCAGGTCCGCCAGTGCTTGCAGCGTTGAGGCATCGGCTCCCGGGGTGCCGGGGCGAGCAACCGGGTAAACCACTTCGGGAATGAACGGGGTTGCGGCAAGGTTCGGCCAGTCACCCTTTCCGTAGAGGATCGCGACGTCGCAGTCCGGCACCATGAACGGCAGGATGTCATTGGTGGCGTTGACGTTGACGGTGATTTCAGGATGGATCGCGCTGAACCCGAGCAGTCGCGGAAACAACCAGAACTGCGACACGGCATGTGTCGCCAGAACGGTGACCGTATTCGCTGCGCGGGTCGTGCGGACCCGTTGTCCCGCCGCATGGATGCGATGCAGGGCCGGCAGCACTTCGTCGTGGTAGAGCCGGCCTGAGGTGGTGAGCTTCACGCCGCGTGCCTGGCGGGTGAACAGTTCAACCTCCAACGTCTGTTCAAGTGTCCGGATCTGCTTGCTGACCGCGCTTTGCGTGACGCAAAGCTCGTCCGCCGCGCGGGTGAAACTCTCCAGACGAGCCACGGACTCGAAGGCGACAAGTGTGTCGAGCGGCGGCATGTGCCGAAAACGTCCAACCATTTCGATACTCGTGAGGTATGCCGTAAGGGAATGGCAGTATGCGCCGTTTTCGTTAGAGTCGTCCGCCTGTTGACACTAGCATTGGGGAATTCTTCAGAGGTGAATCACGATGCGCAGAGCAATAGTCCATGCCGGAATGGCTGGCGCAATATGGGGCGCGGTAATCGTCATTCCGTCGCTGATTCCCGATGTTCATCCGGTGGTCATCAGTTGTGCGCGGTTTTTGTTGTACGGACTGTTCGCTGCTGCTCTTGCGTTGCCACGAGCCAGGCAACTCCTGGCGCGATTGAATCGGCGCGACGTACTGCTTTTGCTTGAGCTGGCGCTGACGGGAAACGTCGTGTACTTCATCCTTCTGAGCGCGGCGGTCCAGTTTGCGGGAGTCGCCATCGCATCATTGATCAATGGCTTGATCCCTGTGGCAATCATGCTCATGGGGCGGCGATCAAGCGATGGTCAATCCGGCTCGATGCTCATTTCCATGGCTTTTATCTGTGCCGGGATCGCATGGATCAACCTTCCCGCGATCATGCAAATCGTCAACGGTCAGGGCAATGGTGATAAAGCGTTCGGCGCATTACTGGCGCTGCTGGGCGTGCTTTCCTGGTCATGGTTCGCGTTGCGCAATGCCCGGCAAATGAAAACGCTGCGCTTCAGTCCGAGTGAGTGGTCGACGTTGCAGGGCATGGTGACGGGGGCGGTTGCGCTTTTCATTACGCTGGCGGTGTGCATTTTCCAGCCGCAACTTTTACCCACCGGTTTAAGTGGTGAACGTCTATCGGTGTTTGCTCTGACGATCCTGTTCCTGGCCATAGGGGGATCGTGGATGGCCAATGGTCTGTGGAACTCCGCGGCGCAGCGCCTCCCGATCGCGATCAGCGGGCAGATGATCGTCTTCGAAACGCTATGCGCGTTGCTTTATAGCTACATCATCGCGAGGGCTTTACCCAGCGCCAATGAGGCGGTCGGTATTTTGCTGGTGTTGGGAGGTGTCGCCTGGACATTGGACGCGCAGGCAAGGCGTGCTGCACAGGTGCGGCGGCAATTGGCAGGATGAAGTGGTTAGCGGGTATAGGGCGTGTCGTTAGAGTCTCGTTGGCGTTGGGCGGGGCGCGCACATGCTTCTATATATAGAAGCGCCAGGGTTCAGCCTTTCTGCAACCTGTTGAAATAAAAGTGAAATTAACGGTTGACGGCAGATTCAGGAGGTCTATAATTCGCCCCACTTCCGGCGCAGTCGAAACGG
>NZ_JAOEJT010000009.1:0-256218 GCF_025447575.1 Pseudomonas sp. B2M1-30
TAGGTCATCGTCAAGATTAAATTCCGAAACCCCAATTGCGAAAGCAGTTGGGGTTTTGTTTTGCCCGCAGGAAAGTTCGCCAACTTGATTTCTATGCAACGGCCCGGGGCATGGCTATCATTCGGGCCTCATTGTGAGGCGAAACCTGCATGCTGACGTTGTTGAATCTTTTGAAAGATGGTCGTTTTCACTCCGGTCAGGCTTTGGGTGAAGCCCTGGGGGTCAGTCGAAGTGCCGTTTGGAAACAGCTGCAGCACCTGGAGGCTGAACTCGGGCTGAGCATTCATAAGGTTCGCGGGCGAGGCTATCAGTTGACCAATCCGCTGACCTTGCTCGACCCTCTAAAGATCAGTTCGGGGGCTTTGGATTGGCCAATCTTTGTCTTTGACTCAATTGATTCGACCAATGCCGAGGCGCTGCGCGCTGTTGATCGTGGCCAGGCTGCGCCATTTCTGGTGATCGCTGAGCGTCAGGTGTCGGGACGAGGCCGAAGAGGGCGCAAATGGGTAAGCCCGTTCGCGGATAATCTCTACTACAGCCTCGTTTTACGCATCGATGGTGGGGTGCGTCGTCTTGAGGGGTTGAGTCTTGTTGTTGGTTTGGCTGTGATGAGTGCCTTGCGTAAGCTCGGTGTTTCAGAGGCGGGGCTGAAATGGCCCAATGATGTATTGGTTGGGCGAAAAAAAATTGCCGGTATTTTGCTTGAGCTTGTCGGTGATCCGGCGGATGTCTGTCATGTGGTTCTAGGCATTGGAATTAACGTGAATATGCAGGCGGCCAGCGAGGTTGATCAGCAGTGGACGTCTGTCAGGCTCGAGTCGGGCGTTAGTTGTGATCGTAACGTTTTGGCGGCTGAGCTGAGTCGGCAGTTGCGGGCTTATATGGCGAGGCACGAGTCTGAGGGTTTTTCGGCGCTCCAGGCGGAGTGGGAGAGAAATCATCTATGGCAAGGGCAGTCGGTTTCATTGATCGCGGGTGTCAGCCAGATCGAGGGTGTGGTGCAGGGCATTGATAGGCAGGGTGCGTTGCGCTTGAAGGTGGATGGTGTGGAAAAAGTCTTTAGCGGTGGTGAGCTCAGTTTGAGGTTGCGTGATGATTCTTGAGCTCGACTGCGGAAACAGTTTTATCAAGTGGCGAGTGCTGACTGGCGCCTCCGGTTCTGTGTTCTCGGAAGGGGTGGTTGACTCTGATCAGATGTTGCTCAGTGAGCTGAAAGCGCTTGCGGGATTATTTCTGCGCAAGTGCCGTCTGGTTAGCGTGAGAACGACGGAGGAAACCGGCGCGTTGATCGAGGCTCTTGAGCAGGCCTTCGGTGTTTCTGTTGTGTGTGCATCGCCTGCCCGTGAAATGTCAGGTGTCAGGAATGGTTATGACGATTTCGAGCGATTGGGGCTCGATCGTTGGGTGGCGATGCTTGGTGGGTTTCATCTCGCATCAGGAGCCTGTCTGGTGCTTGATTTCGGGACGGCGGTGACCGCTGACTTCATTGCGTCTGATGGCGAACACCTGGGAGGCTTTATCTGTCCTGGGATGCCGCTGATGCGCAATCAGTTGCGCACTCATACTCGAAAAATTCGCTATGGCGATTTGGCTGCCGAGCGTGCGCTGGCCAGTCAGGCACCAGGCCGGAGCACGGTTGAGGCCGTTGAGCGAGGCTGCGCTTTGATGCTGCAAGGGTTTGTGCTCACTCAGGTGGAAATGGCGCGCGGTTATTGGGGAGCGGATTTCATGGTCTTTATTACCGGTGGTGATGCGAACCTGGTTTCTGGGGTTGTCCCGCAGGCCAGGATTGTTCCCGATCTGGTGTTCGTCGGATTGGCTATGGCGTGCCCTTTGTCTTGAGGTTTGTATGCGTTGGTTGTTCCTGCTGTTGCTTGTTCTCAATGTGTTTTATTACGTTTGGCATCAGCAGGAGGCTCCTCTGCGCGCCAAAGACGTCACGCCGCTGAATCTGTATCGCGGATCCCAGCAGGACATTCGATTATTGAGTGAGGCGAGTGATGGCGTGCGGTCCAGGGCGGGAAAATCGCCGGACGAAGACTGCTTGTATGTGGGAGGGGTGGTGGGTCAGGAGTCTGTCCAGGCCTTGACTCGGCGACTGGTGGAGTCGGGTATCAAGTTTCAGCCATCGCAGGATGGCGCCTTGGGGGCTGGTTACTGGCTGCGTATCGCGCCAGAGAGCCAGCGATTGCTGGGGGATGCGCAGTTGCAAAACCTTTCCAAGGAATTCAATGAGTTAAAACATAAAATAATGCTGTGCGAGGGGGTTGCGCCTGCTGAATAGTTTGCATAGAATGGCGCCCGCTCCGCAGTGAAGACCTTTAACGGTTGAAGCAGCGGGGCGATGTCAATGCAGCTAACCTCAGGTTTTTAAATGAGAAAATGCTTGACACAGGGTTGGCATAGTATAGAATGCCGGCTCGATTAGGAGGGGTTCCCGAGCGGCCAAAGGGATCAGACTGTAAATCTGACGTCTACGACTTCGAAGGTTCGAATCCTTCTCCCTCCACCAGATTTTAGCGTGAGCTGCAGGCTCCGCGGGTATAGTTTAGTGGTAGAACCTCAGCCTTCCAAGCTGATGATGCGGGTTCGATTCCCGCTACCCGCTCCAAGTTTGCAGATTGTGCAAAGTGTTACGCTCTTGTAGCTCAGTTGGTAGAGCACACCCTTGGTAAGGGTGAGGTCAGCGGTTCAAATCCGCTCAAGAGCTCCATATAACAAGGCAGATATGAAAATATCTGCCTTTGTTTTAATGGTCAACGTAGTTCGCTTAATTCTACTCTCAGGGGTGATTTCGATGGCTAAGGAAAAGTTCGAACGTAACAAGCCGCACGTCAACGTTGGCACCATTGGTCACGTTGACCACGGTAAAACCACTCTGACCGCTGCTCTGACTCGCGTTTGCTCCGAAGTTTTCGGTTCCGCAGTTGTTGACTTCGACAAGATCGACAGCGCCCCGGAAGAGAAGGCTCGTGGTATCACCATCAACACTGCACACGTAGAGTACGATTCGAACATTCGTCACTACGCGCACGTTGACTGCCCGGGTCACGCCGACTACGTAAAAAACATGATCACCGGTGCTGCCCAGATGGACGGCGCGATCCTGGTTTGCTCGGCCGCTGATGGTCCGATGCCGCAAACCCGTGAGCACATCCTGCTGTCCCGTCAGGTAGGCGTTCCGTACATCGTGGTTTTCCTGAACAAGGCTGACCTGGTAGACGACGCTGAGCTGCTGGAACTGGTCGAGATGGAAGTTCGCGACCTGCTGTCCACCTACGACTTCCCGGGCGATGACACTCCAATCATCATCGGTTCGGCTCGTATGGCGCTGGAAGGCAAAGACGACAACGAGATGGGCACCACTGCCGTCAAGAAGCTGGTAGAAACTCTGGACAGCTACATCCCAGAGCCAGAGCGCGCTATCGACAAGCCGTTCCTGATGCCAATCGAAGACGTATTCTCGATCTCGGGTCGCGGTACTGTTGTGACCGGTCGTGTTGAGCGTGGCATCGTCCGCATCCAGGAAGAAGTTGAGATCGTTGGTCTGCGCGATACTCAGAAAACTACCTGCACCGGCGTTGAAATGTTCCGTAAGCTGCTCGACGAAGGTCGTGCTGGCGAGAACTGCGGCGTTCTGCTGCGTGGCACCAAGCGTGACGACGTTGAGCGTGGTCAGGTTCTGGTCAAGCCAGGTTCGGTTAAGCCGCACACCAAGTTCACCGCAGAAGTTTACGTTCTGAGCAAGGAAGAAGGCGGCCGTCACACTCCGTTCTTCAAAGGCTACCGTCCACAGTTCTACTTCCGTACTACTGACGTGACTGGTAACTGCGAGCTGCCAGAAGGCGTTGAAATGGTAATGCCAGGTGACAACATTCAGATGACTGTCACTCTGATCAAAACTATCGCGATGGAAGATGGTCTGCGTTTCGCTATCCGTGAAGGCGGTCGTACCGTCGGCGCTGGCGTCGTGGCCAAAGTCATCGAGTAAGTAGTTGTAATGTCTTTTTCGGGCCGGCATAATGGTCGGCCTGATTTTGTTTTAGGTCAGTAGCTCAATTGGCAGAGCGACGGTCTCCAAAACCGTAGGTTGGGGGTTCGATTCCCTCCTGACCTGCCAGATTCACTCGGTGTGTCTGGCTTTCTTTTCACAGGATCTTCATAGATGACTCCTAAAGCTGAAGCTCAAGGCTCTCGCTTCGATCTGCTCAAGTGGCTTGTAGTAGTTGCTTTAGTGGTTGTTGGCGTTGTTGGCAATCAGTATTACTCTGCTTCGCCGATCCTGTACCGCGTACTCGCACTGCTTGTCATTGCTGCCGTTGCTGCCTTTGTGGGCTTGCAGACTGCCAAGGGCAAGTCGTTCTTTGTATTGGTTAAGGAAGCTCGCACCGAGATTCGTAAAGTCGTATGGCCAACTCGTCAAGAAACCACGCAGACCACGCTGATTGTCGTGGCTGTTGTTCTGGTTATGGCGTTGCTGTTGTGGGGGCTTGATTCCCTGCTCGGCTGGCTTGTTTCCTTGATTGTCGGCTAAGGGTGTCCCGTGGCTAAGCGTTGGTACGTTGTGCATGCTTACTCGGGTTACGAGAAGCATGTCATGCGCTCGTTGATCGAGCGTGTAAAGCTGGCTGGCATGGAAGATGGCTTTGGCGAAATTCTGGTTCCCACTGAAGAAGTGGTTGAAATGCGTAATGGCCAGAAGCGCAAAAGCGAGCGTAAGTTCTTCCCAGGTTATGTGCTGGTTCAGATGGATATGAACGAGGGTACTTGGCACTTGGTCAAGGATACTCCTCGGGTGATGGGTTTCATCGGCGGTACCGCTGATAAGCCTGCGCCGATTACTGATAAAGAGGCGGACGCGATTCTGCGTCGTGTTGCTGATGGTAGCGACAAGCCTAAGCCGAAGACGCTGTTCGAGCCAGGCGAGACTGTACGTGTTATTGACGGTCCGTTTGCCGACTTTAATGGTGTTGTCGAAGAAGTTAACTACGAAAAGAGCCGGATCCAAGTGGCAGTGCTCATTTTCGGTCGCTCTACTCCGGTAGAGTTGGAGTTCAGCCAGGTCGAAAAGGTCTAGTTGAACAAGCATCCCAACCCCGCAGCCCTAGGCTGTGGGGTTTTGTCGTCACTGGGATAAACGCGCAAGTAACCGGGGAGCCTCTCGAGGCGTTCGAACCCGTAATTGGAGTGCCTCATGGCCAAGAAGATTACCGCTTACATCAAGCTGCAAGTGAAGGCCGCTCAGGCTAACCCAAGCCCACCTGTTGGTCCTGCTCTGGGTCAGCACGGCGTGAACATCATGGAATTCTGCAAAGCTTTCAACGCCCGTACTCAGGGTCTGGAAGCTGGCCTGCCGACTCCAGTGATCATCACTGTCTACAGCGACCGTAGCTTCACTTTCGAAACCAAATCCACCCCTGCTTCGGTTCTGCTGAAGAAGGCGGCCGGTCTGACCAGCGGTTCCGCTCGTCCGAACACCGTTAAGGTTGGCACCGTTACCCGTGCTCAGCTGGAAGAGATCGCTAAAACCAAAAAAGCGGATCTGACAGCAGCTGATATGGATGCAGCCGTGCGTACTATCGCCGGTTCTGCTCGTAGCATGGGCCTTAACGTGGAGGGTGTGTAATGGCTAAGCTGACCAAGCGTCAAAAGGCTATCGCCGACAAAATCGAAGCAGGCAAGTCCTACAACTTCGAAGAGGCCGCTAAACTGCTGGCCGAGCTGTCGACTGTCAAGTTCAGCGAGTCGTTTGACGTTGCTGTAAACCTGGGTGTAGACCCGCGTAAATCCGACCAGGTCGTTCGTAGCGCTACTGTGCTGCCACACGGTACTGGCAAGACTGTTCGCGTTGCTGTGTTCACCCAAGGTCCAGCTGCTGAAGCCGCTCTGGCTGCCGGCGCTGACCGCGTAGGCATGGACGACCTGGCTGCCGAAATGAAAGGCGGCGACCTGAACTATGACGTAGTCATCGCATCCCCGGATGCCATGCGCGTTGTAGGTCAACTGGGTCAGATCCTCGGTCCACGTGGCCTGATGCCTAACCCTAAAGTCGGCACCGTAACTCCAGACGTCGCTAACGCGGTTAAAAACGCCAAGGCTGGTCAGGTTCGTTATCGCACCGACAAAAACGGCATCATCCACACTTCCGTTGGCAAGATCGGCTTTGATGCCGTCAAGCTGAAGGAAAACGTTGAAGCCCTGATCGCTGATCTGAAGCGTATCAAGCCAGCTTCTTCGAAAGGTATTTACGTCAAGCGCGTTACCCTGAGCACCACCATGGGCCCAGGTCTGGTTATCGACCAGAGCTCGCTGAGCGCGTAAGACAAAATTGGTGCAAGCGATTGCACCAATTGAAAGATTGGGGTCCCTGCCTGGCGGGGGCTATCCAAGACCGTAGGCGGCGCAAGTCTTAAACCTCAAGCCTACGCAGATGGTGCTCCCGGTTCCTTACCGAATCAGACACCAAAACGACATCCGGCTACGGCCAGATGAAACGGTAACAAGCAGGAGTTAAACCCGTGGCAATTAAACTCGAAGACAAGAAGGCCATCGTCGCTGAAGTCAACGAGGCTGCCAAAGTCGCTCTGTCCGCTGTCGTGGCTGATGCCCGTGGTGTGACTGTAGGCGCAATGACCGGACTCCGTAAAGAGGCTCGTGAAGCTGGCGTATACGTACGTGTCGTACGTAACACCCTGCTCAAGCGTGCTGTTGCTGACACTGAATTCAGTGTTCTCAACGACGCCTTCACCGGCCCGACCCTGATCGCTTTCTCCAACGAACACCCGGGCGCTGCTGCTCGTCTGTTCAAAGAGTTCGCCAAGGGTCAGGACAAGTTCGAGATCAAGGCAGCTGCGTTTGATGGCAAGTTCCTTGCCGCTAACCAGATCGACGTGTTGGCTACCCTGCCGACCCGCGACGAAGCTATTGCGAAACTGATGAGCGTGATCCAAGGCGCTACCAGCAAGCTGGCTCGTACCCTGGCAGCCGTTCGCGACCAGAAAGAAGCTGCTGCAGCCTAAGGCGCAGTCAGACCTTTCAAAATCATATGTTTAATTTGATGGCTGCGTAAGCTGTCACCCCAATACAGGATTCAAGTCATGTCTCTGACTAACGAACAAATCATCGAAGCAATCGGCCAGAAAACCGTTCTGGAAGTTGTTGAGCTGATCAAAGCAATGGAAGAAACCTTCGGCGTGACCGCCGCTGTTGCTGCTGCTGGTCCAGCTGCTGCCGCTGCTGTTGTTGAAGAGCAAACCGAGTTCAACGTTGTTCTGGTTGAAGCCGGCGAGAAGAAAGTAAACGTGATCAAGGCAGTTCGTGAACTGACCGGTCTGGGCCTGAAAGAAGCCAAAGAGAAAGTCGACGGCGCTCCTCAGGTTGTAGCTGAAGGCGTTTCGAAAGAAGCTGCTGAAGACGCTAAGAAGAAGCTGGAAGAAGCAGGCGCTAAAGTCGAGCTGAAGTAAGCATCGACTTTGCTCCTCCAGCCCGAGCTTCAAGCGACAGGCTGATGGCTGGTGGCTTTTGCCACCGGCCTTTTTCCGTTATTGGCAGCCGACTCGGTCGGTGTCGGTAACGAGCTGTAACCATCCGATGTGATGGCGCAAACCATGGGGTTTGCACGATTTTCTGGCTGTTCCCGTCGGGAAGAGCCAAACAAGCAGGTGACCAAGCTGGGGAACGCTGATGGCTTACTCATATACTGAGAAAAAACGTATCCGCAAGGACTTTAGCAAGTTGCCGGACGTCATGGATGTGCCGTACCTCCTGGCCATCCAGCTGGATTCGTATCGTGAATTCTTGCAAGCGGGAGCGACTAAAGATCAGTTCCGCGACGTGGGCCTGCATGCGGCCTTCAAATCCGTTTTCCCGATCATCAGCTACTCCGGCAATGCTGCGCTGGAGTACGTCGGCTATCGCTTGGGCGAGCCGGCATTTGATGTCAAAGAATGCGTATTGCGCGGTGTAACTTTCGCCGTACCTTTGCGGGTAAAAGTGCGCCTGATCATTTTCGACAAAGAATCGTCGAACAAAGCGATCAAGGACATCAAAGAGCAAGAAGTCTACATGGGTGAAATTCCCCTGATGACTGAGAACGGTACCTTCGTAATCAACGGTACCGAGCGTGTGATCGTTTCCCAGCTGCACCGTTCCCCGGGCGTGTTCTTCGACCACGACCGTGGCAAGACGCACAGCTCCGGCAAACTGCTGTACTCCGCGCGCATCATCCCTTACCGCGGTTCGTGGCTGGACTTCGAGTTCGACCCGAAAGACTGCGTATTCGTGCGTATCGACCGTCGTCGCAAGCTGCCGGCTTCCGTGCTGCTGCGCGCGCTTGGCTATACCACCGAGGAAGTGCTGGACGCCTTCTACACCACCAACGTATTCCACGTGAAAGGCGAGAGCCTGAGCCTGGAGCTGGTGCCTCAGCGCCTGCGTGGTGAAGTTGCAGTCCTCGACATCCAGGACAACAACGGCAAGGTGATTGTCGAGCAGGGCCGTCGTATCACTGCCCGCCACATCAACCAGCTGGAAAAGGCCGGGATCAAAGAGCTGGAAGTGCCTCTGGACTACGTCCTGGGTCGCACCACCGCCAAGGTCATCGTGCATCCGGCTACCGGTGAAATCCTCGCCGAGTGCAACACCGAGCTGTCGACTGACGTCCTGGCGAAGATCGCCAAGGCTGGCGTTGGCCGCTTTGAAACGCTGTACACCAACGACATCGACTGTGGTCCGTTCATCTCCGACACCCTGAAGATCGACTCCACCAGCAACCAATTGGAAGCGCTGGTCGAGATCTATCGCATGATGCGTCCAGGTGAGCCGCCAACCAAAGACGCTGCCGAAACCCTGTTCAACAACCTGTTCTTCAGCGCCGAGCGTTATGACCTGTCTGCGGTCGGCCGCATGAAGTTCAACCGTCGTATCGGTCGTACCGAGATCGAAGGTTCGGGCGTGCTGTGCAAGGAAGACATCGTCGCGGTACTGAAGACTCTGGTCGACATCCGTAACGGTAAAGGCATTGTCGATGACATCGACCACCTGGGTAACCGTCGTGTTCGCTGCGTAGGCGAAATGGCCGAAAACCAGTTCCGCGTTGGCCTGGTACGTGTTGAGCGTGCGGTCAAAGAGCGTCTGTCGATGGCCGAAAGCGAAGGCCTGATGCCGCAAGACCTGATCAACGCCAAGCCAGTCGCTGCGGCGGTGAAAGAGTTCTTCGGTTCCAGCCAGCTGTCGCAGTTCATGGACCAGAACAACCCGTTGTCCGAGATCACCCACAAGCGTCGTGTCTCCGCACTCGGCCCTGGCGGTCTGACTCGTGAGCGTGCGGGCTTCGAAGTCCGTGACGTACACCCGACCCACTACGGTCGTGTCTGCCCGATCGAAACGCCGGAAGGTCCGAACATCGGTCTGATCAACTCCCTGGCCGCTTACGCGCGCACCAACCAGTACGGCTTCCTGGAAAGCCCGTACCGTGTGGTGAAAGAGGGTGTGGTCACCGACGATATCGTGTTCCTGTCCGCTATCGAAGAAGCCGATCACGTGATCGCACAGGCTTCGGCGACCATGGACGACAACAAAGTCCTGATCGACGAACTGGTAGCCGTACGTCACCTGAACGAATTCACCGTCAAGGCGCCGGAAGAAGTCACCTTGATGGACGTTTCGCCGAAGCAGGTAGTTTCGGTGGCTGCGTCGTTGATTCCGTTCCTCGAGCACGACGACGCCAACCGTGCGTTGATGGGTTCGAACATGCAGCGTCAGGCTGTACCAACCCTGCGTGCCGACAAGCCGCTGGTCGGTACCGGCATGGAGCGTAACGTGGCTCGCGACTCCGGCGTTTGCGTCGTTGCTCGTCGTGGCGGCGTGATCGACTCCGTTGATGCCAGCCGTATCGTGGTTCGTGTTGCCGATGACGAAGTTGAGCCGGGTGAAGCCGGTGTCGACATCTACAACCTGACCAAATACACCCGCTCGAACCAGAACACCTGCATCAACCAGCGTCCGCTGGTGAGCAAGGGTGATCGCGTTCAGCGTAGCGACATCATGGCCGACGGCCCGTCCACCGACATGGGTGAACTGGCGCTGGGTCAGAACATGCGCATCGCGTTCATGGCATGGAACGGCTTCAACTTCGAAGACTCCATCTGCCTGTCCGAGCGTGTGGTTCAGGAAGACCGTTTCACCACGATCCACATTCAGGAACTGACCTGTGTGGCGCGTGACACCAAGCTTGGCCCAGAGGAAATCACTGCGGACATCCCGAACGTGGGTGAGGCTGCACTGAACAAGCTGGACGAAGCCGGTATCGTTTACGTAGGTGCTGAAGTTGGCGCAGGCGACATCCTGGTTGGTAAGGTCACTCCGAAAGGCGAGACCCAACTGACTCCGGAAGAAAAACTGCTGCGTGCAATCTTCGGTGAAAAAGCCAGCGACGTTAAAGACACCTCCCTGCGTGTACCTACCGGTACCAAAGGTACTGTCATCGACGTGCAGGTCTTCACCCGCGACGGCGTTGAGCGTGATGCTCGTGCCCTGTCGATCGAGAAGTCCCAGCTGGACGAGATCCGCAAGGATCTGAACGAAGAGTTCCGTATCGTTGAAGGCGCGACCTTCGAACGTCTGCGCTCCGCACTGGTAGGCCATAAGGCCGAAGGCGGCGCCGGTCTGAAGAAAGGTCAGGACATCACCGACGAAGTACTCGACGGTCTTGAGCATGGTCAGTGGTTCAAACTGCGCATGGCTGAAGATGCTCTGAACGAGCAGCTCGAGAAGGCTCAGGCCTACATCGTTGATCGTCGCCGTCTGCTGGACGACAAGTTCGAAGACAAGAAGCGCAAACTGCAGCAGGGCGATGACCTGGCTCCAGGCGTGCTGAAGATCGTCAAGGTTTACCTGGCAATCCGTCGTCGCATCCAGCCGGGCGACAAGATGGCCGGTCGTCACGGTAACAAAGGTGTGGTCTCCGTGATCATGCCGGTTGAAGACATGCCGCACGATGCCAATGGCACCCCGGTCGACGTGGTCCTCAACCCGCTGGGCGTACCTTCGCGTATGAACGTTGGTCAGATTCTCGAAACTCACCTGGGCCTCGCGGCCAAAGGTCTGGGCGAGAAGATCAACCGGATGGTCGAAGAGCAGCGTAAGGTTGCTGAGCTGCGCGTCTTCCTGGACGAGATCTACAACCAGATCGGCGGTCGTAACGAAGACCTGGACAGCTTCTCCGACCAGGAAATCCTGGATCTGGCGAAGAACCTGCGTGGCGGTGTTCCAATGGCCACTCCAGTGTTCGACGGTGCCAAGGAAAGCGAAATCAAGGCCATGCTGAAACTGGCGGATCTGCCAGAAAGCGGCCAGATGCAGCTGACCGACGGCCGTACCGGCAATCAGTTCGAGCGTCCGGTTACCGTTGGCTACATGTACATGCTGAAGCTGAACCACTTGGTAGACGACAAGATGCACGCGCGTTCTACCGGTTCGTACAGCCTGGTTACCCAGCAGCCGCTGGGTGGTAAGGCACAGTTCGGTGGTCAGCGTTTCGGGGAGATGGAGGTCTGGGCACTGGAAGCATACGGTGCTGCTTACACTCTGCAAGAAATGCTCACAGTGAAGTCGGACGATGTGAACGGCCGGACCAAGATGTACAAAAACATCGTGGACGGCGATCACCGTATGGAGCCGGGCATGCCCGAGTCCTTCAACGTGTTGATCAAGGAAATTCGTTCCCTCGGCATCGATATCGATCTGGAAACCGAATAACACGTGACGCGATAGAGAGCGGGGCAGGATTGCCCGCTCTCTGCTCCGCCAGGAGGAAAGGCCTTGAAAGACCTACTGAATTTGCTGAAAAACCAGGGTCAAGTCGAAGAGTTCGACGCCATCCGTATCGGATTGGCCTCGCCTGAGATGATCCGTTCGTGGTCGTTCGGTGAAGTTAAAAAGCCGGAAACCATCAACTACCGTACGTTCAAACCTGAGCGTGACGGTCTGTTCTGCGCCAAGATCTTTGGCCCGGTAAAGGATTACGAGTGCCTGTGCGGTAAGTACAAGCGCTTGAAACATCGTGGTGTGATCTGCGAGAAGTGCGGCGTTGAAGTTGCACTGGCCAAGGTTCGTCGTGAGCGCATGGCGCACATCGAGCTGGCTTCGCCGGTTGCCCACATCTGGTTCCTGAAATCGCTGCCGTCCCGTATCGGCCTGCTGATGGACATGACCCTGCGTGATATCGAACGCGTTCTCTATTTCGAGAGCTATGTCGTTATCGATCCGGGCATGACCACTCTTGAGAAAGGTCAGCTGCTGAACGACGAGCAGTACTTCGAAGCGTTGGAAGAGTTCGGTGATGACTTCGACGCCCGCATGGGTGCCGAGGCTGTCCGCGAGCTGCTGCACGCTATCGACCTGGAGCACGAGATTGGCCGTCTGCGCGAAGAGATTCCGCAAACCAACTCGGAAACCAAGATCAAGAAGCTGTCCAAGCGTCTGAAGTTGATGGAAGCCTTCCAGGGTTCCGGCAACCTGCCAGAGTGGATGGTGCTGACCGTTCTGCCGGTTCTGCCGCCAGATCTGCGTCCACTGGTTCCACTGGATGGCGGTCGTTTCGCAACTTCCGACCTCAACGATCTGTATCGTCGAGTGATCAACCGTAACAACCGTTTGAAGCGCCTGCTGGATCTGTCCGCTCCGGACATCATCGTGCGCAACGAAAAGCGTATGTTGCAGGAAGCTGTCGATGCGTTGCTCGACAACGGTCGCCGCGGTCGCGCCATCACCGGTTCGAACAAGCGTCCTCTGAAATCCCTGGCCGACATGATCAAGGGTAAGCAGGGTCGTTTCCGTCAGAACTTGCTCGGTAAGCGTGTTGACTACTCCGGTCGTTCGGTAATTACCGTAGGCCCGACCCTGCGTCTTCACCAGTGCGGTCTGCCGAAGAAGATGGCTCTCGAGCTGTTCAAGCCGTTCATTTTCGGCAAGCTGGAAATGCGTGGTCTGGCGACCACCATCAAGGCAGCCAAGAAAATGGTCGAGCGCGAACTGCCAGAGGTTTGGGACGTTCTCGCTGAAGTGATTCGCGAACACCCGGTTCTTCTCAACCGTGCACCGACCCTTCACCGTCTGGGTATCCAGGCGTTTGAACCGGTACTGATCGAAGGTAAGGCTATCCAGCTGCACCCTCTGGTCTGTGCTGCGTACAACGCCGACTTCGACGGCGACCAAATGGCCGTGCACGTACCGCTGACGCTGGAAGCCCAGCTCGAAGCGCGTGCGTTGATGATGTCGACCAACAACATCCTGTCGCCAGCCAACGGTGAGCCAATCATCGTTCCGTCGCAGGACGTTGTATTGGGTCTGTACTACATGACTCGTGAAGCGATCAACGCCAAGGGCGAAGGTCGTGTGTTCGCGGATCTGCAGGAAGTCGACCGTGTGTTCCGTGCCGGCGAAGCCGCACTGCACGCCAAGATCAAGGTGCGTATCAACGAAACCGTCAACGATCGTGACGGCAACAGCGTGAGCAACACCCGTATCGTCGACACCACTGTCGGCCGTGCGCTGCTGTTCCAGGTTGTGCCAAAAGGTCTGTCGTTCGACGTCGTCAACCTGCCGATGAAGAAAAAGGCGATCTCCAAACTGATCAACCAGTGCTACCGCGTGGTTGGTCTGAAAGAGACCGTGATCTTCGCTGACCAGTTGATGTACACCGGTTTCGCTTACTCGACCATTTCCGGCGTTTCCATCGGTGTTAACGACTTCGTTATCCCGGACGAAAAAGCCCGCATCATCGGTGCTGCCACCGACGAAGTGAAAGAAATCGAGAGCCAGTACGCCTCCGGCCTGGTAACCCAGGGCGAGAAGTACAACAAAGTGATCGACCTTTGGTCGAAAGCGAACGACGAAGTCTCCAAGGCGATGATGGCCAACCTCTCGAAAGAGAAAGTCATCGACCGTCACGGCGACGAAGTCGAGCAAGAATCGTTCAACTCGATGTACATGATGGCCGACTCGGGTGCGCGGGGTTCCGCAGCACAGATTCGTCAGCTGGCCGGTATGCGTGGTCTGATGGCCAAGCCGGACGGTTCGATCATTGAAACGCCGATTACTGCGAACTTCCGTGAAGGTCTGAGCGTACTCCAGTACTTCATCTCGACTCACGGTGCTCGTAAAGGTCTGGCGGATACCGCGTTGAAAACTGCGAACTCCGGTTACCTGACTCGTCGTCTGGTAGACGTGGCGCAGGATCTGGTCGTGACCGAGATCGATTGCGGCACCGAACACGGTCTGCTGATGACTCCGCACATTGAAGGCGGTGACGTTGTAGAGCCGTTGGGTGAGCGCGTATTGGGTCGTGTCATTGCCCGTGACGTATTCAAACCAGGTACCGAGGACGTCATCGTTCCTGCCGGCACTCTGGTAGACGAGAAGTGGGTCGAGTTCATCGAGCTGAACAGCATCGACGAAGTGATCGTGCGTTCGCCGATCAGCTGCGAAACCCGCTACGGCATCTGCGCCAAGTGCTACGGTCGCGATCTGGCTCGTGGTCACCAGGTGAACATCGGTGAAGCGGTCGGCGTTATCGCTGCCCAGTCCATCGGTGAGCCGGGTACCCAGCTGACGATGCGTACGTTCCACATCGGTGGTGCGGCAAGCCGTACTTCCGCAGCCGACAGCGTTCAGGTCAAGAATGGCGGTACTGTCCGTCTGCACAACCTGAAACACGTTGAGCGCGTGGATGGCAACCTGGTTGCTGTGTCCCGTTCCGGTGAGCTGGCAATCGCTGATGACTTCGGTCGTGAGCGCGAGCGTTACAAGCTGCCGTACGGTGCTGTGATTTCGGTTAAGGAAGGTGACAAGGTCGACGCTGGCGCAATCGTGGCCAAGTGGGATCCGCACACTCACCCGATCGTTACCGAAATGAAAGGTACCGTGACCTACGTGGGCATGGAAGAAGGCATCACGATCAAGCGTCAGACTGACGAATTGACCGGTATGACCAACATTGAAGTGCTCGACGTCAAAGACCGTCCGGCTGCCGGCAAGGACATCCGTCCTGCGGTGAAGATGGTTGACGACAACGGCAAGGATCTGTTGCTGCCAGGCACTGACGTTATCGCTCAGTACTTCCTGCCAGCCAACGCCCTGGTCGGCGTGGCGGACGGTGCGAAGATCGCGATCGGTGATGTTATCGCTCGTATCCCGCAAGAGACTTCGAAGACCCGTGACATCACCGGTGGTCTGCCGCGTGTTGCCGACCTGTTCGAAGCCCGTCGTCCGAAGGAAGCGTCGATTCTGGCTGAAGTCAGCGGCACCATCGCGTTCGGTAAGGAGACCAAGGGCAAGCGCCGTCTGGTCATTACGCCGAACGACGGTAGCGATCCGTATGAAGAGCTGATTCCGAAGTGGCGTCACCTGAACGTGTTCGAAGGCGAACAGGTAAACCGCGGCGAAGTTATCTCCGACGGTCCGAGCGATCCGCATGACATCCTGCGTCTGCTGGGTGTGAGCGCGCTGGCCAAGTACATCGTGAACGAGATCCAGGACGTTTATCGTCTGCAGGGCGTGAAGATCAACGACAAGCACATCGAGACCATCCTGCGTCAGATGCTGCGTAAAGTTGAGATCTCCGAGTCCGGCGATTCCAGCTTCATCAAGGGCGACCAGATGGAACTTACCCAGGTGCTGGGTGAGAACGAGCGTCTGGCTTCGGAAGACAAATTTGTCTCCAAGTTCACTCGCGTGTTGCTGGGTATCACCAAGGCGTCGTTGTCGACCGAATCGTTCATCTCGGCGGCTTCCTTCCAGGAAACCACTCGCGTACTGACCGAAGCGGCAGTCACCGGCAAGCGCGATTACCTGCGCGGCCTGAAAGAAAACGTGGTCGTGGGTCGTCTGATCCCGGCCGGTACCGGTCTGGCATATCACAGCGAGCGCAAGCGTCGTCGTGATGCTGACAAGCCGTTGCGCGTAAGCGCCAGTGAAGTGGAAGCTGCACTGACCGAAGCGCTGAACTCGAGCGGTAACTGAGTTCTGCGATAAATGAGCGTAAGGCCCTGACCGCTCCGTTCATCGAATCGAGACAAATTGTCGAGGTTCGGTGGGTGGGGAGGTCGGGGCCTTGCCTTGACTGGGGGCAAGATCCTCTTTAGACTCTTGATCCCCTAAATTTGGCGGGAATCCGTTCCTGCCATTTTGCTTTTCTTGCAAGACAATAGCGTCGCAAGACAACAGTGGAGCTAGTAGATGGCAACTATCAACCAGCTGGTACGTCAGCCGCGTAAGCGTATCGTCGAGAAATCCGACGTACCTGCGCTGCAGAACTGCCCGCAACGTCGTGGCGTGTGCACCCGTGTGTACACCACTACGCCGAAAAAACCTAACTCGGCACTGCGTAAAGTATGCCGTGTGCGTCTGACCAACGGTTTCGAGGTTTCCTCGTACATCGGTGGTGAAGGCCACAACCTGCAAGAGCACAGCGTGGTACTGATCCGCGGCGGTCGTGTAAAAGACTTGCCAGGTGTTCGTTACCACACCGTTCGCGGCTCCTTGGATACTTCCGGCGTTAAAGGCCGTAACCAGGGTCGTTCGAAGTACGGTACCAAGCGTCCGAAGTAATCGGCCGTTTTGCAGATTTTCATTTTATTGAGTCGATAAGAGTAAGGTCGGGCACGCATCCAATGGGTCTGTCCCGAACTAACCTGAAGACCGTTTGAGGGCTTATCAATGCCAAGACGTCGCGTAGCAGCAAAGCGTGAGATTCTGGACGATCCGAAATACGGAAGCCAAATCCTCGCCAAATTCATGAACCACGTTATGGAAAGCGGCAAGAAAGCCGTTGCCGAGCGTATCGTTTATGGTGCCCTGGAAACCGTTGCGGCTCGTAAGACCGGCACCGATCCCCTGGAACTCTTCGAAAAAGCACTCGACGCCATCGCTCCGCTGGTCGAAGTGAAGTCGCGCCGCGTTGGTGGTGCTACTTACCAGGTTCCGGTCGAAGTTCGTCCGTCCCGTCGTAACGCTCTGGCAATGCGCTGGTTGGTAGACTTCGCCCGCAAGCGCGGCGAGAAGTCCATGGCTCTGCGTTTGGCTGGCGAACTGCTGGATGCTGCTGAAGGTAAAGGTGCAGCAGTTAAGAAGCGTGAAGACGTGCACCGTATGGCTGAGGCCAACAAAGCGTTCTCGCACTACCGCTTCTAATATCGGCATCACTCATTTTGCGAGGGCTTTATGGCTCGTACTACTGCAATCAACCGCTACCGTAACATTGGTATCTGTGCTCACGTTGACGCGGGCAAGACCACCACTACTGAGCGGATCCTGTTCTACACAGGTCTGAGCCACAAGATGGGCGAGGTGCATGATGGCGCCGCGACCACCGACTGGATGGTGCAGGAGCAGGAGCGGGGTATTACCATTACCTCCGCTGCTGTAACTACCTTCTGGAAAGGTTCCCGTGGTCAGTATGACAACTACCGCGTAAACGTTATCGATACCCCGGGCCACGTTGACTTCACCATTGAAGTAGAGCGTTCCCTGCGTGTACTCGACGGCGCCGTTGTAGTGTTCTGCGGCACCTCTGGTGTTGAGCCTCAGTCCGAAACCGTATGGCGTCAAGCCAACAAGTACGGCGTTCCACGTGTTGTCTACGTGAACAAGATGGACCGTGCCGGTGCGGACTTCCTGCGTGTTGTCGGCCAGATCAAAAACCGTCTGGGTCATACCCCGGTTCCGGTTCAGCTGGCGATCGGTGCAGAAGATGACTTCCAGGGTCAGGTTGACCTGATCAAGATGAAGGCCATCTACTGGAACGATGACGACAAAGGCACTACCTATCGCGAGGAAGAAATTCCTGCCGATCTGGTTGAGCTGGCTAATGAGTGGCGCAACAACATGGTTGAAGCTGCCGCCGAAGCCAGTGAAGAGCTGATGAACAAGTACCTTGAAGAAGGTGACTTGTCGGCTGAAGACATCAAGGCTGGTCTGCGCGCCCGTACTCTGGCGAGCGAGATCGTGCCTGCGGTCTGCGGTTCTTCGTTCAAGAACAAGGGTGTTCCTCTGGTTCTCGACGCCGTTATCGACTTCCTGCCTGCTCCTACCGAGATCCCTGCGATCAAAGGTATCCACCCGGATCTCATCGAGAAGCCGAAGGACGAGCTGCAAGAAGGTGACTACGACGAGCGTCATGCAGATGACTCCGAGCCGTTCTCCGCTCTGGCATTCAAGATCGCTACCGACCCGTTCGTTGGTACTCTGACTTTCGTGCGTGTCTACTCCGGCTTCCTGAGCTCGGGTGACTCCGTGATCAACTCGGTCAAGGGCAAGAAAGAGCGCGTTGGTCGTATGGTGCAAATGCACGCGAACCAGCGTGAAGAGATCAAGGAAGTACGTGCAGGCGACATCGCTGCCCTGATCGGCATGAAGGACGTCACCACTGGTGACACTCTGTGCGATCTCGACAAGCAGATCATTCTTGAGCGTATGGACTTCCCTGAGCCTGTAATTTCGGTAGCTGTAGAGCCGAAAACCAAGCAGGACCAGGAAAAGATGGGTATCGCACTGGGCAAGCTGGCTCAGGAAGACCCGTCGTTCCGCGTCAAGACCGACGAAGAGACTGGCCAGACCATCATCTCCGGTATGGGTGAGCTGCACCTGGACATCCTCGTTGACCGCATGAAGCGCGAGTTCAACGTCGAAGCCAACATCGGCAAGCCTCAGGTTTCGTACCGCGAGAAGATCAGCAAGAGCAACGTCGAGATCGAAGGCAAGTTCGTTCGTCAGTCCGGCGGTCGCGGTCAGTTCGGTCACTGCTGGATCCGTTTCTCGGAGCCGGACGTCGATGCGAACGGCAACATCACCGAAGGTCTGGTCTTCACCAACGAAGTTGTTGGTGGTGTGGTTCCTAAGGAATACATCCCGGCTATCCAGAAGGGTATCGAAGAGCAGATGAAGAACGGCGTCGTTGCCGGCTATCCGCTGATCGGCCTGAAGGCTACCGTGTTTGATGGTTCCTACCACGACGTCGACTCCAACGAGATGGCGTTCAAGGTAGCAGCTTCCATGGCGACCAAGCAGCTGGCCCAGAAGGGCGGCGGTGTTGTGCTTGAGCCGATCATGAAGGTTGAAGTAGTAACCCCAGAGGACTACATGGGTGACGTGATGGGTGACCTGAACCGTCGTCGTGGTCTGATCCAGGGTATGGACGACTCGGTGTCCGGCAAGGTTATCCGTGCTGAAGTTCCACTGGGTGAGATGTTCGGTTATGCGACCGACGTCCGTTCCATGTCTCAGGGTCGCGCGAGCTACTCCATGGAATTCTCCAAATACGCCGAAGCTCCGTCGAACATCGTCGAAGCTCTCGTTAAAAAACAAGGCTGATTTCAGTCCCCCTTTAGGCTAGGAGTTAATTGTCGTGGCTAAAGAAAAATTTGAACGTAACAAACCGCACGTCAACGTTGGCACCATCGGTCACGTTGACCACGGTAAAACCACTCTGACCGCTGCTCTGACTCGCGTTTGCTCCGAAGTTTTCGGTTCCGCAGTTGTTGACTTCGACAAGATCGACAGCGCCCCGGAAGAGAAGGCTCGTGGTATCACCATCAACACTGCACACGTAGAGTACGATTCGAACATTCGTCACTACGCGCACGTTGACTGCCCGGGTCACGCCGACTACGTAAAAAACATGATCACCGGTGCTGCCCAGATGGACGGCGCGATCCTGGTTTGCTCGGCCGCTGATGGTCCGATGCCGCAAACCCGTGAGCACATCCTGCTGTCCCGTCAGGTAGGCGTTCCGTACATCGTGGTTTTCCTGAACAAGGCTGACCTGGTAGACGACGCTGAGCTGCTGGAACTGGTCGAGATGGAAGTTCGCGACCTGCTGTCCACCTACGACTTCCCGGGCGATGACACTCCAATCATCATCGGTTCGGCTCGTATGGCGCTGGAAGGCAAAGACGACAACGAGATGGGCACCACTGCCGTCAAGAAGCTGGTAGAAACTCTGGACAGCTACATCCCAGAGCCAGAGCGCGCTATCGACAAGCCGTTCCTGATGCCAATCGAAGACGTATTCTCGATCTCGGGTCGCGGTACTGTTGTGACCGGTCGTGTTGAGCGTGGCATCGTCCGCATCCAGGAAGAAGTTGAGATCGTTGGTCTGCGCGATACTCAGAAAACTACCTGCACCGGCGTTGAAATGTTCCGTAAGCTGCTCGACGAAGGTCGTGCTGGCGAGAACTGCGGCGTTCTGCTGCGTGGCACCAAGCGTGACGACGTTGAGCGTGGTCAGGTTCTGGTCAAGCCAGGTTCGGTTAAGCCGCACACCAAGTTCACCGCAGAAGTTTACGTTCTGAGCAAGGAAGAAGGCGGCCGTCACACTCCGTTCTTCAAAGGCTACCGTCCACAGTTCTACTTCCGTACTACTGACGTGACTGGTAACTGCGAGCTGCCAGAAGGCGTTGAAATGGTAATGCCAGGTGACAACATTCAGATGACTGTCACTCTGATCAAAACCATCGCGATGGAAGATGGTCTGCGTTTCGCTATCCGTGAAGGCGGTCGTACCGTCGGCGCTGGCGTCGTGGCCAAGGTCATCGAGTAAGACTCTTTTAGAGTCTGCTTGATGAGTTGAAAAAGCCCCCGCTCAGCGGGGGCTTTTTTATTGGGTTGACACCTATATGGGGCGTCTATAGAATTGCGCCTCCTTTTAACGGGCGTATTGCGCCCGGTGGGAATAGCAGCCGGAGTCTGAAATCCAATGCAAAATCAGCAAATCCGTATCAGGTTGAAGGCTTTTGACCATCGCCTGATCGACCAATCAACCCAGGAAATCGTGGAAACCGCGAAACGTACTGGTGCTCAAGTGCGTGGTCCAATTCCACTGCCTACCCGTAAAGAGCGGTTCACCGTTCTGGTTTCCCCGCACGTCAACAAAGACGCGCGTGACCAGTACGAAATCCGCACTCATAAGCGCGTTCTGGACATCGTCCAGCCAACGGATAAAACCGTTGATGCACTTATGAAGCTTGATCTTGCGGCCGGTGTGGAAGTGCAGATCAGCCTCGGCTAAGACTCGGTCTTGGTCGTGTAACGCTCTGAAATGGGCGGCCATAGCGGGTGAAAGCCCCGTACACTCATGAGGTTTACAACATGACTATTGGTGTAGTCGGTCGTAAATGCGGTATGACCCGTATTTTCACCGAAGAAGGTGTCTCCATTCCGGTCACGGTCATTGAGATCGAGCCGAATCGCGTCACCCAGTTCAAAACTGAAGAGACCGATGGCTATCGTGCAGTGCAAGTCACTGTCGGCGAGCGTCGTGCTTCGCGTGTAACAGCTGCTCAGGCTGGCCACTTCGCCAAGGCGAACGTTGCCGCTGGTCGTACCGTAATGGAATTCCGCCTTGAAGAAGGCGAGTACCAGGCCGGCGATCTGATCAACGCTGAAATCTTCGCTGCTGGTCAACTGGTTGATGTAACCGGTCAGTCCAAAGGTAAAGGCTTCCAGGGTACGATCAAGCGTTGGAATTTCCGCGGGCAAGATAACACCCACGGTAACTCCGTATCCCACCGCGTCCCAGGCTCTATCGGCCAGTGCCAGACTCCTGGTCGTGTATTCAAGGGCAAAAAAATGTCCGGTCATATGGGCGCTGAGCGCGTGACCGTGCAGTCCCTGGAAGTAGTGCGCGTGGACGCTGAACGCAATCTGTTGTTGGTCAAGGGCGCTGTTCCTGGCGCTACTGGCGGCAACCTGGTTGTACGTCCAGCAGCCAAGGCTCGCGGTTAAGGGGAAGCTGACATGCAATTAAATGTAAATGACGCTCAAGCGATCGAAGTTTCCGAACTGACATTTGGCGGCGAGTTCAACGAGACGCTGGTTCACCAAGCAGTCGTGGCCTACATGGCCGGCGGCCGTCAAGGTAGCAAGCAGCAGAAGACCCGTTCCGACGTTCGTGGTGGCGGCAAGCGCCCATGGCGTCAGAAAGGTACTGGCCGTGCTCGTGCCGGTACTATCCGTAGCCCAATCTGGCGTGGCGGCGGTACCACTTTCGCAGCTCGTCCACAGGATCACTCCCAGAAGCTGAACAAGAAGATGTATCGCGCAGCAATGCGTTCCATCCTTGCTGAGCTGGTGCGTACTGATCGTCTGGTCGTGGTTCAGGATTTCGCAGTCGAAACTCCGAAAACCAAAGATCTGCTGGGCAAACTGAACAACATGAGCCTGACCGACGTTCTGATCGTGTCCGACGCTGTTGATCAGAACCTGTACCTGGCTGCTCGCAACCTGCCGCACGTAGATGTACGTGATGTGCAAGGTTCCGATCCAGTTAGTCTGATCGCATACGACAAGGTGTTGATCACCGTGTCGGCCGTGAAGAAATTCGAGGAGCTGCTGGGATGAACCAGGAACGCGTATTTAAAGTTCTGCTTGGCCCGCACGTTTCCGAGAAGGCTACGGTTCTGGCAGACAAGAAAGGCCAGTTCGTTTTCAAGGTTGCTACCGACGCAACCAAGCTGGAAATCAAGAAGGCCGTCGAAAGCCTGTTCAGCGTGAAAGTTGAGCGTGTTACTACCCTGAACGTTCTGGGTAAGAGCAAGCGCACCGCTCGCGGTCTGGGCAAGCGTAATGACTGGAAGAAGGCAGTTATCTCCCTTCAGCCAGGCCAAGATCTCGATTTCAGCAGCAGTGCTGAGTAAGGAAGGGGTGCATCATGGCAATCGTTAAATGCAAACCGACTTCCCCTGGCCGCCGTTTTGTGGTCAAGGTGGTCAACCAGGAGCTGCATAAAGGCGCTCCTCACGCACCGCTGCTCGAGAAAAAATCGAAGTCTGGTGGTCGTAACAACAATGGCCGTATTACCACTCGTCACATCGGTGGTGGTCATAAGCAGCATTACCGTATGGTCGACTTCCGTCGCAATGACAAAGATGGCATCGCTGCCACTGTCGAGCGTATCGAATACGATCCAAACCGTACTGCTCACATCGCACTGCTGTGCTACGCAGACGGCGAACGCCGCTACATCATCGCCCCTAAAGGCGTGAGTGCTGGCGACCAGCTGATCGCGGGTGCTCTGGCTCCAATCAAGCCAGGCAACGCTCTGCAACTGCGCAACATTCCGGTTGGTTCCACTGTACACGGCATCGAATTGAAGCCAGGTAAAGGTGCACAGATCGCTCGTTCCGCTGGTGCTTCGGCTCAGCTGATCGCTCGTGAAGGTGTGTACGTTACCCTGCGTCTGCGTTCCGGTGAAATGCGTAAAGTCCTGGCTGAATGCCGTGCGACCCTGGGCGAAGTCTCGAACTCCGAGCACAGCCTGCGTTCGCTGGGTAAAGCTGGTGCCAAACGCTGGCGTGGCGTTCGCCCAACCGTTCGTGGTGTTGCCATGAACCCGGTTGACCACCCACATGGTGGTGGTGAAGGTCGTACCTCTGGTGGTCGTCATCCGGTATCGCCATGGGGCTTCCCGACTAAGGGCGCGAAGACTCGTGGTAATAAGCGTACCGACAAAATGATCGTCCGTCGTCGCAAGTAAATAGAGGGATACGACAGTGCCACGTTCTCTGAAAAAAGGTCCTTTTATTGATCTTCACCTACTGAAGAAGATCGAAGTGGCGGCGGAGAAGAATGATCGCAAACCAGTTAAGACCTGGTCGCGTCGTTCCATGATCCTGCCACAAATGGTCGGTCTGACCATCGCAGTACATAACGGTCGTCAGCACGTCCCAGTTCTCGTTAACGAAGACATGGTCGGCCACAAACTGGGCGAGTTCGCCGGTACCCGCACTTATCGCGGGCACGTGGCAGACAAGAAAGCCAAGCGTTAAGGGGTAAGGAAATGGAAGTAGCCGCTAAGTTGTCGGGCGCTCGAATCTCCGCCCAGAAAGCCCGCTTGGTCGCCGACCAGATCCGCGGGAAGAAGGTGGGCGAAGCGCTCAACCTGTTGGCTTTCAGCAGTAAGAAAGCCGCCGAGATCATGAAAAAAGTGCTGGAGTCGGCCGTAGCCAACGCCGAGCATAACGAAGGCGCAGACGTTGATGACCTGAAGGTCAGCACCGTATTCGTCAACGAAGGGCGTTCGCTGAAGCGCATCATGCCACGTGCGAAAGGCCGTGCTGATCGCATCGTCAAGCGGTCTTGCCATATCACTGTCAAGGTTGCTGACAAGTAACGGAGTCGAAGAGATGGGTCAGAAAGTACATCCCATTGGCATTCGCCTGGGAATCGTCAAGGAGCACACCTCCGTCTGGTACGCAGACGGTCGGACTTATGCGGACTATTTGCTCGCAGATCTGAATGTGCGTGAGTACCTCCAAGACAAACTAAAAAGCGCGTCCGTAAGCCGTATCGATATCCATCGTCCGGCTCAAACTGCACGCATCACCATCCACACCGCTCGTCCAGGTATCGTTATCGGGAAGAAAGGTGAGGATGTTGAGAAACTGCGTCAGGACCTGACCAAGCAAATGGGTGTGCCTGTGCACATCAATATCGAAGAGATCCGCAAGCCGGAACTCGACGGTATGCTGGTTGCCCAGAGCGTAGCTCAGCAGCTGGAGCGTCGTGTGATGTTCCGTCGCGCCATGAAGCGCGCCGTACAGAACGCCATGCGCATTGGTGCCAAGGGCATCAAGATCCAAGTGAGCGGTCGTCTCGGCGGTGCTGAAATCGCACGTACTGAATGGTATCGCGAAGGTCGTGTGCCACTGCACACCCTGCGTGCCGATATCGACTATGCCACCTACGAAGCTCACACCACTTACGGTGTGATCGGTGTAAAGGTTTGGATCTTCAAAGGCGAAGTAATCGGTGGTCGCCAAGAAGAGCTGAAGCCACAAGCACCAGCGCCTCGTAAAAAAGCTGCTAAGTAAGGGGTACGCAAAATGTTGCAACCAAAGCGTACGAAGTTCCGCAAGCAGATGACCGGCCACAACCGTGGTCTGGCACTGCGCGGTAGCAAAGTCAGCTTCGGCGAGTTCGCGCTGAAGTCTGTTGCTCGTGGTCGTCTCACCGCTCGTCAGATCGAGTCGGCACGTCGTGCTCTGACCCGTCACGTAAAACGTGGCGGCAAGATCTGGATCCGTGTATTCCCGGACAAGCCTATTTCCAAAAAGCCTCTCGAAGTTCGGATGGGTAAAGGTAAGGGTAACGTCGAATACTGGGTTGCCCAGATTCAGCCAGGCAAAGTCCTGTATGAAATCGAGGGTGTTTCTGAAGAGCTGGCGCGTGAGGCTTTCGCCCTGGCTGCTGCAAAGCTGCCGCTCGCCACCTCCTTTGTTAAACGGACGGTGATGTGATGAAAGCGAATGAACTTCGTGAAAAATCCGCACAGCAGCTGAACGAGCAACTGCTCGGCCTGCTGCGCGACCAGTTCAATCTGCGCATGCAGAAAGCAACTGGCCAGTTGGGGCAGTCTCATCTGCTCTCGCAAGTTAAGCGTGACATCGCTCGCGTGAAAACTGTGCTCAACCAGCAGGCAGGTAAGTGATCATGGCTGAAGCCGAAAAAACTGTCCGTACGCTGACTGGCCGTGTTGTCAGCGACAAGATGGACAAAACCATCACCGTTTTGATCGAGCGTCGCGTTAAGCACCCGATCTACGGTAAATACGTTAAGCGTTCGACTAAGCTGCACGCGCACGACGAAACCAATCAGTGCCACATCGGCGACAAAGTCACTATTCGTGAAACTCGTCCGATGGCCAAGACCAAGTCTTGGGCACTGGTTGAAGTTGTCGAACGCGCTGTGGAAGTCTAAGGGCTAAGGGTCGGAGAAATTATATGATTCAGACTCAATCCATGCTCGATGTGGCCGATAACAGCGGCGCTCGCCGCGTTATGTGCATCAAGGTGCTGGGTGGCTCCCATCGTCGTTACGCTGGTATCGGTGACATCATCAAAGTTACCGTTAAGGAAGCAATTCCTCGCGGTAAAGTGAAAAAAGGCCAAGTGATGACTGCTGTTGTAGTCCGCACTCGTCACGGCGTACGTCGTGCTGATGGCTCCATTATCCGCTTTGATGGCAACGCTGCTGTTCTGCTGAACAACAAGCAAGAGCCGATCGGCACCCGTATCTTTGGGCCAGTGACCCGTGAACTTCGTACTGAGAAGTTCATGAAGATCGTCTCGCTCGCCCCAGAAGTGCTGTAAGGAGATCCGACATGCAAAAGATTCGTCGTGACGACGAGATCATCGTGATCGCCGGCAAAGACAAAGGTAAGCGCGGTAAGGTGCTGAAGGTTCTGGCTGACAACCGTCTGGTTGTTGGTGGTCTGAACCTGGTCAAGCGTCATACCAAGCCTAACCCGATGTCGGGCGTACAGGGCGGTATCGTCGAGAAAGAAGCGCCACTGCACGCTTCCAACGTCGCCATCTTCAACGGCGAAACCAACAAGGCTGACCGCGTTGGTTTCAAAGTAGAAGACGGTAAAAAAATTCGTGTCTTCAAGTCGACCCAAAAAGCGGTTGATGCTTGAACACTGCTAGGTAGAAGACCATGGCACGACTAAAAGAGATTTACCGGAAGGAAATCGCACCGAAACTTAAGGAAGAACTTAAGCTTTCGAACGTGATGGAAGTTCCGCGCGTTACCAAAATCACTCTGAACATGGGTCTGGGCGAAGCGATCGGCGACAAAAAAGTCATCGAGCATGCTGTTGCTGACCTGGAAAAGATCACCGGCCAGAAAGTCGTTGTGACCTACGCTCGCAAATCCATCGCAGGCTTTAAAGTCCGCGAAGGCTGGCCGATCGGCGTCAAAGTGACCCTGCGCCGTGAGCGTATGTACGAGTTCCTGGATCGTCTGCTGTCGATCTCCCTGCCTCGGGTTCGCGACTTCCGCGGCCTGAATGCCAAGTCCTTCGATGGTCGTGGCAACTACAGCATGGGCGTGAAAGAGCAGATCATCTTCCCGGAAATCGACTACGACAAGATCGATGCTCTCCGCGGTCTGGACATTACCCTGACCACCACTGCCAAGAACGATGACGAAGGCCGCGCTCTGCTGCGTGCTTTCAAATTCCCGTTCCGCAACTGATTGGAGTAGGAAAATGGCCAAGAAGAGCATGAAAAACCGTGAGCTGAAGCGTCAGCTCACTGTTGCCAAGTACGCCGTCAAGCGTGCAGCGCTGAAAGCTATCATCGTCGATCTGAACGCAAGTCCAGAAGCACGTTGGGAAGCTACCGTAGCTCTGCAGAAGCAACCACGTGACGCAAGCGCTTCGCGCATGCGTAACCGTTGCCGTCTGACCGGTCGTCCGCACGGCGTTTACCGCAAGTTCGGCCTGGGCCGTAACAAACTGCGTGAAGCGGCAATGCGTGGTGACGTTCCAGGTCTGGTTAAAGCCAGCTGGTAATCGCTGTCAAAGTCTCGACGGTCTGGCTCGCAAGAATCTGACCGTCGGTGCCTTGAGCTTGAATCAAGCCCCTTTTGGGGCTTGATTCATTTCTGGGGTATGTCTAGAATGACCGGCTCGCCTGAGCCCGTGTTTTTTGTACCCGGAATTTCTCGGCGACAAGTAGTAGCCGCAAGGCTAATTTTTCTGTTTTAGGAGCGTCTAGCCCATGAGTATGCAGGACCCGTTAGCGGACATGCTAACTCGAATCCGTAATGCCCAGATGGCTGAAAAGTCCGTCGTAAGCATGCCTTCTTCCACGTTGAAGGTGGCTGTAGCAAAAGTCCTGAAGGACGAAGGTTACATCGCGGGTTTTCAGATCAGCAGCGAATCCAAGCCACTGCTGTCCATCGAGCTGAAGTACTTCGAAGGCCGTCCGGTCATCGAGGAAGTGAAGCGCGTTAGCCGTCCAGGCCTGCGTCAGTACAAGTCCGTTGAAGATCTGCCAAAAGTACGTGGCGGTCTCGGCGTGTCTATCGTCTCCACCAACAAAGGTGTGATGACTGATCGTGCTGCGCGCGCTGCCGGTGTCGGCGGCGAAGTTCTTTGCACTGTGTTCTAAGGGGGGATAAGCATGTCTCGCGTCGCTAAGAACCCCGTTAAGCTGCCAGCCGGTGTCGAAGTCAAATTCGCAGGCCAACAGCTTTCGGTGAAGGGTGCCAAGGGTACTCTTGAACTGAACGTCCATTCGTCCGTTGAGATCGTTGAAGAAGCCGGTGAGCTGCGTTTTGCTGCTCGCAATGGCGATCAACAGACTCGTGCGATGGCTGGTACCACTCGTGCGTTGGTAAACAACATGGTCCAGGGCGTAAGCCAAGGCTTCGAGCGCAAGCTCCAGCTGATCGGTGTTGGTTACAAAGCGCAAGCAAAAGGTCAGGTGCTGAACCTGGCTCTTGGCTTCTCGCACCCAGTGGATTACGAACTGCCGGCAGGCATCACCGCTGAAACTCCTAGCCAGACCGATATCCTGATCAAGGGCATCGACAAGCAGCTGGTAGGTCAAGTGGCCGCCGAGATCCGCGACTTCCGTCCACCAGAGCCGTACAAAGGCAAAGGTGTGCGCTACGCGGACGAAGTCGTCCGTCGTAAAGAAGCCAAGAAGAAGTAGGGCATAGCAAATGACCGACAAAAAAGTTACTCGACTGCGTCGCGCTCGCAAAGCACGCCTGAAAATGCACGAACTCGAAGTCGTGCGTCTCTGCGTGTTCCGCTCTTCGCAGCACATCTACGCCCAGGTCATTTCGGCCGACGGCAACAAAGTCCTGGCAAGCGCCTCGACTTTGGATAAAGAACTGCGTGATGGTGCCACTGGCAACATCGACGCGGCCACTAAGGTTGGCAAGCTGGTAGCTGAGCGTGCGAAAGCCGCCGGTGTATCTCAAGTTGCCTTTGACCGTTCCGGCTTCAAGTACCACGGCCGCGTGAAAGCGCTGGCTGATGCTGCTCGTGAAGGCGGACTGGAGTTCTAAGTTATGTCAAATAACGACCAAAAGCGCGACGAAGGCTACATCGAGAAGCTGGTTCAAGTTAACCGCGTAGCAAAAACCGTTAAAGGCGGCCGTATCTTCACTTTCACCGCGTTGACCGTGGTTGGTGATGGTAAAGGTCGTGTTGGCTTCGGCCGTGGCAAGTCGCGTGAAGTGCCTGCTGCGATCCAGAAGGCAATGGAAGCTGCTCGCCGCAACATGATCCAGGTTGATCTGAACGGCACCACTCTGCAGTACGCAATGAAGTCCGCCCATGGCGCTTCGAAGGTGTACATGCAGCCTGCTTCTGAAGGTACCGGTATCATCGCTGGCGGCGCTATGCGTGCTGTTCTCGAAGTTGCTGGCGTTCAGAACGTCTTGGCCAAGTGCTACGGTTCGACCAACCCTGTAAACGTGGTTCACGCCACTTTCAAGGGTCTGAAAGCCATGCAATCTCCTGAATCCATTGCTGCCAAGCGTGGCTTGCGCGTTGAGGAGATCAAGTAATCATGGCTACCGTTAAAGTTACGCTGATCAAAAGCATGACCGGCCGCATCCCTAACCACAAACTGTGCGTTAAGGGTCTGGGTCTGCGTCGCATCGGTCACACTGTAGAAGTCCAGGATACTCCCGAGAATCGCGGGATGATCAACAAGGCTTACTACATGCTGCGTGTCGAGGGTTAATCGATGAAACTCAATGATCTGAGTCCAGCGCCGGGTTCCCGTCGCGAAAAGCATCGTCCGGGCCGTGGTATCGGTAGTGGTTTGGGTAAGACTGGTGGCCGTGGTCACAAAGGTCAGACCTCCCGCTCCGGTGGCACCATTGCTCCAGGCTTTGAAGGCGGTCAACAGCCGCTGCATCGTCGCCTGCCGAAATTCGGTTTCGTTTCCCTGAAAGCCATGGACCGCGCAGAAGTGCGTCTGTCCGAGCTGGCCAAAGTGGAAGGCGACATCGTCACCGTGCAGTCCCTGAAAGATGCCAACGTGATCAACGTCAACGTACAGCGTGTGAAAATCATGCTGTCCGGTGAAGTGGCTCGCGCTGTCACTATCGGCAAGGGAATCGGCGCCACCAAAGGTGCGCGTGCGGCTATCGAAGCAGCTGGCGGCAAGTTCGAGGAATAAATGGCTAAGCAAGGTGCTCTCTCTGCGCTCGGCAAAGGCGGTATGTCTGAACTCTGGGCTCGTCTGCGTTTTCTGTTCCTGGCGATTATCGTCTACCGAATAGGCGCACACATCCCGGTTCCAGGTATCAACCCTGACCGACTCGCGGACCTGTTTCGACAGAATGAGGGGACCATTCTTAGCTTGTTCAACATGTTTTCCGGCGGTGCGCTGGAGCGGATGAGCATCTTTGCACTGGGGATCATGCCGTACATTTCGGCATCGATCATCATGCAGCTGATGACCGCCGTCAGCCCACAGCTGGAGCAGTTGAAGAAGGAAGGTGAAGCTGGCCGTCGCAAGATCAGCCAGTACACCCGCTACGGCACCGTCGTCCTCGCTCTCGTTCAGGCCATTGGCATGTCCATTGGTCTGGCGGGGCAGGGCGTTGCGTTCACTGGTGACTTTGGCTTCCATTTCGTCGCGGTATCCACGTTTGTGGCTGGCGCGATGTTCATGATGTGGCTGGGTGAGCAGATTACTGAGCGTGGTGTAGGCAACGGTATCTCGATGTTGATTTTTTCGGGTATCGTCGCCGGTCTTCCGAGAGCAATCGGGCAGTCTTTCGAGTCTGCGCGTCAGGGTGATATCAACATCTTCGCCCTGGTTGCCATCGGTTTGCTGGCAGTAGCGATTATCGGTTTCGTGGTGTTCATTGAGCGTGGTCAGCGTCGTATCGCTGTTCACTACGCCAAGCGTCAGCAAGGCCGCAAGGTTTTTGCTGCGCAGACTAGCCACTTGCCGCTGAAGGTGAACATGGCCGGTGTTATTCCGGCTATTTTCGCGAGCAGCATTTTGCTGTTCCCGGCTTCGTTGGGTGCCTGGTTCGGTCAGTCTGAAGGTATGGGCTGGTTGCAGGACATCTCGCAGTCGATCGCTCCTGGTCAGCCGTTGAATATTCTGCTGTTTAGTGCAGGGATTATTTTCTTCTGCTTCTTCTATACGGCGTTGATGTTCAATCCGAAAGACGTAGCGGAAAACCTGAAGAAGTCCGGTGCCTTTATTCCGGGCATCCGTCCAGGTGAGCAGTCTGCGCGCTACATTGATGGCGTCCTGACTCGCTTGACCATGTTCGGTGCTCTTTACATGACGGCCGTGTGCCTGTTGCCCCAGTTCCTGGTGGTTGCAGCAAACGTTCCGTTCTACCTTGGCGGGACCTCGTTGCTGATCGTGGTCGTGGTTGTGATGGACTTTATGTCCCAAGTACAATCGCACCTCGTTTCGCACCAGTACGAATCCCTGATGAAGAAAGCCAACCTGAAGGGTTACGGCAGCGGCATGTTGCGCTGAGTACCCATAAGGTTCGAGGAGTTGGTGATGAAAGTTCGTGCATCGGTGAAAAAGCTGTGCCGTAACTGCAAGATTATTCGCCGCGAAGGTGTTGTTCGAGTAATTTGCAGCGCGGAACCGCGTCACAAACAGCGCCAAGGCTGAGTGTGATTGTGCTTCAAGCCCGGCAGCTAGTGTGCTGCCGGGTTGATTATTTGTTATTACAGCGATATTATCTCGCGCCCTATTTCTTGGCTTCCGGGGCGTAGGTAGCTGTCAATTGGAGTCCCACTGAATGGCCCGTATTGCAGGCGTTAACATTCCAGATAACAAGCATACTGTTATCTCGCTGACCTACATCTATGGTGTTGGTCGCACTACCGCACAGAAAATCTGTGCAGTGACTGGGGTAAACCCAGCTGCAAAGATCAAAGATCTGAGCGACGAGCAAATTGAACAGCTGCGTGGCGAAGTGGCGAAGTTCACCACTGAAGGTGACCTGCGTCGCGAAATCAACATGAAAATCAAGCGCTTGATGGACCTCGGTTGCTATCGCGGTCTGCGTCATCGTCGTGGTCTGCCAGTACGCGGTCAGCGTACCAAGACTAACGCGCGTACCCGTAAAGGTCCGCGTAAGCCGATCCGCAAGTAATCGCCCCAGCGAATCGACAGGAATTTAATCATGGCAAAACCTGCTGCTCGTCCTCGTAAAAAAGTTAAAAAGACAGTGGTTGATGGCATCGCCCACATCCATGCTTCTTTTAACAACACCATCGTGACCATCACCGACCGTCAAGGTAACGCTCTTTCCTGGGCTACCTCCGGTGGTTCGGGTTTCCGCGGTTCCCGCAAGTCCACCCCGTTCGCTGCTCAAGTAGCTGCTGAGCGTGCTGGTCAAGCTGCGCTGGAATATGGCCTGAAAAACCTCGACGTAAACGTCAAGGGCCCAGGTCCAGGTCGTGAATCCGCAGTCCGCGCTTTGAACGGCTGTGGCTACAAGATCGCCAGCATCACCGACGTGACGCCAATCCCGCACAACGGGTGCCGTCCGCCGAAGAAGCGCCGCGTGTAATCCAGGAGATCGTAAAGAATGGCTCGTTACATTGGTCCAAAATGCAAACTCGCTCGTCGCGAAGGCACCGATCTCTTCCTGAAGAGCGGCGTGCGCGCGATCGAATCGAAGTGCAACATTGAAGCTGCACCTGGTATCCACGGCCAGCGCCGCGGTCGCCAGTCCGACTACGGCACCCAACTGCGTGAAAAGCAGAAGGTCCGTCGTATCTACGGCGTTCTCGAGCGTCAGTTCAGCGGTTACTACAAGGCTGCTGCCAGCAAGAAAGGCGCAACCGGTGAGAACCTGCTGCAACTGCTCGAATGCCGTCTGGACAACGTTGTATACCGTATGGGCTTCGGTTCGACTCGTGCCGAATCCCGTCAGCTGGTATCGCACAAGTCGATCAGCGTTAACGGTCAGACCGTAAACGTACCGTCCTTCCAGGTTCGTGCTGGTGACGTGGTTGCTGTTCGCGAGAAGGCAAAGAACCAACTTCGCATTGTCCAAGCTCTCGAGCTGTGCGCCCAACGTGGCCGCGTAGAATGGGTAGAGGTAGATGCTGAGAAGAAGTCGGGCGTTTTCAAGAACGTTCCTGCTCGCAGTGATCTGTCCGCCGACATCAACGAAAGCCTGATTGTCGAGCTCTACTCCAAGTAAGTAAGGGCTAGAAAATAGGTGCATCCATGCAGATTTCGGTAAATGAGTTCCTGACACCCCGTCACATTGACGTGCAGGTTGTCAGTCCAACCCGCGCCAAGATCACTCTCGAGCCTCTCGAGCGTGGTTTTGGCCACACCCTGGGCAACGCGCTGCGCCGCATCCTGTTGTCCTCAATGCCCGGCTGCGCAGTAGTCGAGGCCGAGATTGACGGTGTGCTCCACGAGTACAGCGCCATCGAAGGTGTACAGGAAGACGTAATTGAAATCCTGTTGAACCTTAAAGGTCTGGCCATCAAGCTGCACGGTCGTGACGAAGTTACGCTGACCTTGTCGAAGAAGGGTTCGGGGGTGGTTACCGCTGCCGATATTCAGCTGGATCATGATGTCGAGATCGTTAATCCCGATCACGTAATCGCTAACCTGGCGTCTAACGGCGCCCTGAACATGAAGCTCACCGTAGCTCGTGGTCGTGGTTATGAACCAGCAGACTCGCGTCAGAGCGATGAAGATGAAAGCCGCAGCATTGGTCGCTTGCAGCTCGACTCTTCGTTCAGCCCGGTTCGCCGTATCGCATACGTGGTGGAAAACGCCCGTGTCGAACAGCGTACCAACCTGGACAAGCTGGTTATTGATCTGGAAACCAACGGTACTCTGGATCCTGAAGAGGCTATCCGTCGCGCTGCAACCATCCTGCAACAGCAGTTGGCTGCGTTCGTCGACCTCAAGGGTGACAGTGAACCAGTGGTTGTCGAGCAGGAAGACGAGATCGATCCGATCCTGCTTCGCCCGGTTGACGATCTGGAACTGACTGTACGTTCGGCTAACTGCCTTAAGGCGGAAAACATCTACTACATCGGCGACCTGATTCAGCGTACCGAAGTAGAGCTGTTGAAGACTCCGAACCTGGGCAAGAAATCCTTGACTGAAATCAAGGACGTTCTGGCCTCCCGCGGTCTGTCCCTCGGCATGCGCCTCGACAACTGGCCGCCTGCAAGTCTTAAGAAGGACGACAAGGCGACTGCCTGATCGTCGTAATCACCGAACGTAGTGTTTGGTAAGGAATGAACCATGCGTCATCGTAAAAGTGGTCGTCACCTGAGCCGCACCAGCTCGCACCGCAAGGCCATGTTCCAGAACATGGCGGTGTCGCTGTTCGAGCACGAGCTGATCAAAACTACTCTGCCAAAAGCCAAAGAACTGCGCCGCGTTGCCGAGCCGCTGATCACTCTGGCCAAGACAGACAGCGTTGCTAACCGTCGTCTGGCTTTCGACCGTACTCGTTCGAAAGCTATCGTTGGTAAGCTCTTCAACGACCTGGGCAAGCGTTACGCTACCCGTGAGGGTGGCTACCTGCGCATCCTCAAGTGCGGTTTCCGCGCTGGCGACAACGCGCCTATGGCGTACGTCGAGTTGGTTGATCGTGCTACCGGCGGCGAAGCTGTATCTGCTGAGTAAGACGTCAGTCTGAAACAAAAAGCCGGGCCTAGTGCCCGGTTTTTTGTGCCTGTAAGAAAAGCGCTTTTTGTACAAGCGTGCGACGCCATTCTGTTGTCACCATGTGTTGGGAGTCATCATTAGTAATTTTCTATCGATACCTGAAAATTAATGAATTTGTAGGTGTCACATTGATGATCAATACTCCCAACCAAGCCGACTAGCCGGCAGTTCAAGACCGACAGAGGAAGATGATCGCATGAGCCAAAACAAGACGCTTACGACCGCCAGCGGTGCACCCGTCGCTGACAACCAGAATTCTCGTTCCGCCGGCCCGCGCGGGCCGCTGTTGCTCGATGATTTTCATCTGATCGAGAAACTTGCCCACTTCAACCGTGAAAACATTCCTGAGCGCCGCGTCCACGCCAAGGGTTCGGGTGCTTACGGTACGTTCACCGTAAGCCGTGACATCACTCAATACACCAGTGCCAAGCTGTTTTCCGCTGTCGGCAAGCAGACTCCGACTTTCCTGCGCTTCTCCACTGTGGGCGGTGAGCGTGGTTCGGCTGATACCGAGCGCGATCCTCGTGGTTTTGCCCTGAAGTTCTACACCGAGGAAGGCAACTGGGACATCGTTGGTAACAACACGCCGGTGTTCTTCATTCGTGACCCGCTGAAGTTTCCAGACTTTATCCACACCCAAAAGCGCCTGCCGCAAAGCAACCTGAAAAGCGCACAGGCGATGTGGGACTTCTGGTCGCATTCGCCCGAGGCGCTGCACCAGGTAACGATTCTGTTCTCCGATCGCGGCATTCCTGACGGTTACCGTCACATGCACGGCTTTGGCAGCCACACTTACAGCCTGATCAACGCTCAGGGCGAGCGTCATTGGGTCAAGTGGCACTACAAGACCCTGCAAGGGATCAAGAACCTTGCGCCAGCCGATGCGGCGCGTCTCGCCGGCACTGACCCGGACTACGCTCAGCGCGATCTGTTTGAAGCCATTGAGCGCGGTGACTTCCCGAAATGGAGTGTGTGCATCCAGATCATGACCGAAGCCCAGGCTGCGGCTCACTACGAGAACCCGTTCGACGTGACCAAGACCTGGTCGCAGAAGGAGTTCCCGCTGATCGAAGTCGGCGAACTGGAGTTGAACCGTAATCCGCTGAACTACTTCGCCGAGGTCGAGCAAGCTGCGTTTGGTCCGAGCAACATGGTGCCAGGTGTCGGTCTGTCGCCGGATCGCATGCTGCAGGGCCGAGTGTTCGCGTACGCCGATGCCCATCGCTACCGTGTAGGCACCAATCACCAGCAGCTGCCGGTCAACGCTCCGCGCAGCCCGGTGAACACTTACCAGCGCGATGGTTCGATGGCGTTCGGCAGCAATGGTGGTGCGACGCCGAACTATGAGCCGAACAGCTATGTGGAGTCGCCGAAACAGGCACCGCACTACGCAGAGCCTGCCCTGGCGTTGAGTGGTGCAGCAGATCGTTACGATCACCGTGAGGACACCGACTACTACAGCCACGCAGGTGCGTTGTTCCGCCTGATGAGCGCCGAGCAGAAAGCGCTGTTGGTCAGCAACATCGCCGGTGCCATGGCTGGTGTGTCGAGTGATGTGATCGACCGTCAGTTGCAGCATTTCCACAAGGCCGACCCGGCGTATGGAGAAGCAATCGCAAAGCTGCTCAACGTACGGCTTAACGAAGTCTAAACGAGAAGCAGAACCGCCCTCATTAGGGCGGTTTTTGCGTTATTTAGGCTGCTTTTCTCAGAATATCTTCGCTTTTATTGCGCGAAGTGAGTGACCTTATGGTCAGGTTGGTTCAAACTACAGACTTTCAGGCAGGGAGATGTAGGGCGATGCAAGGCCACCCAGACGTTATCGATTACCTCAACACGTTGCTGACCGGCGAGCTTGCCGCGCGTGACCAGTATTTCGTTCACTCGCGGATGTATGAGGACTGGGGATTCACCAAGCTCTACGAACGAATCAACCACGAAATGGAAGAAGAAGCCGGTCACGCTGATGCGTTGATGCGCCGGATTCTGATGCTTGAAGGCACCCCGCGCATGCGTCCGGATGACCTGGATGTCGGCACCACGGTGGAAACCATGCTCGAAGCGGATCTGCGCCTTGAGTACAAGGTTCGCGCCGCACTCTGCAAAGGCATCGAGCTTTGCGAGAAGCATGGCGACTATGTCAGCCGCGATATTCTCAAGCTGCAGTTGCACGACACCGAAGAAGATCACACTTACTGGCTGGAAAAGCAGCTGGGTCTGATCAAACTGATCGGTATCCAGAACTACCTGCAGTCGCACACTTCCTGATTTCATCAGGTACAAAAAAGCCCCTGTCACTGACAACGTGACAGGGGCTTTTTCATGCCTGGCGATCAGGCCCGATCGCGGATCAACAACGGTTTGAGGTAATGACCGGTGTGAGATTGCTTCATCTCGGCGACTTCCTCCGGTGTCCCGGTCGCAATGATCTGCCCGCCCTTGGAGCCACCCTCAGGCCCGAGATCCACCAGCCAGTCGGCGGTCTTGATCACATCGAGGTTGTGCTCGATCACCACCACGGTGTTGCCGTGGTCGCGCAGGCGATGCAGGACGTCGAGCAGTTGCTGGATGTCCGCGAAGTGCAGGCCGGTGGTCGGCTCATCGAGGATGTACAGGGTCTTGCCGGTATCGCGTTTGGACAGCTCGCGGGACAGCTTGACCCGTTGCGCCTCGCCGCCGGACAGCGTCGTGGCTGACTGGCCGAGCTTGATGTACGACAGACCGACATCCATCAGCGTTTGCAGCTTGCGCGCCAGCGCCGGCACCGCATCGAAGAACTCCCGGGCTTCCTCGATGGTCATCTCGAGGGTTTCATGGATGCTCTTGCCCTTGTATTTGATCTCAAGGGTTTCGCGGTTGTAGCGCTTGCTCTTGCACACATCGCACGGCACGTAGATGTCCGGCAGGAAGTGCATTTCCACTTTGATCAGGCCGTCACCCTGGCAGGCCTCGCAGCGCCCGCCCTTGACGTTGAACGAGAAACGCCCCGGGCCATAACCGCGTGAGCGGGATTCTGGCACGCCGGCGAACAGTTCGCGGATCGGCGTGAACAGCCCGGTGTAGGTCGCCGGGTTGGAGCGTGGCGTACGCCCGATCGGGCTCTGGTCGATGTCGACGACCTTGTCCAGATGTTCCAGGCCCTTGATGTTGTCGTGGGCGGCGGCTTCGAGGGTGGTGGCGCCGTTGAGTGCGGTGGCGCTCAGCGGGAACAGCGTGTTGTTGATCAGCGTCGATTTGCCCGAGCCGGACACGCCGGTGACGCACGTCAGCAGGCCGATCGGAATTTCCAGGTCGACGTTGCGCAGGTTGTTGCCACGCGCGCCCTTGAGCGCCAGAACCTGCTTCTTGTTGCGCGGGGTACGCTTGGCCGGCACTTCGATCTTGACCCGCCCCGACAGGTATTTTCCGGTCAGGGAGTCCGGGTGAGCCATGACTTCATCCGGCGTACCCTCGGCCACGATCTGCCCGCCATGCACACCGGCGCCCGGGCCGATGTCCACCACGTAGTCGGCCAGACGAATCGCGTCTTCGTCGTGCTCGACCACGATCACCGTGTTGCCGATATCCCGCAGGTGCTTGAGGGTGCCTAGCAGGCGGTCGTTATCGCGTTGGTGCAAGCCGATCGACGGCTCGTCGAGGATGTACAGGACACCGACCAGACCGGCGCCGATCTGACTGGCCAGACGAATCCGCTGGGCCTCGCCGCCGGAAAGGGTGTCCGCGCTGCGATCGAGCGACAGGTAATCGAGACCGACGTTGACCAGAAATTGCAGGCGTTCGCGGATTTCCTTGAGAATCTTGTCGGCGATTTCGCCACGGCGGCCGGTCATCTTCAGCTCGCCGAAGTAGTCGCAGGCATCGCCGATCGGCAGGTTGGTCACCGCCGGCAGGGTTTTCTCTCCGACCCACACGTGCCGCGCTTCGCGACGCAGACGCGTGCCCCGGCAGTCCGGGCATGACTGGGTGCTGAGGAACTTCGCCAGTTCTTCGCGCACGCTGGCCGACTCGGTTTCGCGGTAGCGCCGCTCGAGGTTCGGCACGATGCCTTCGAACGGGTGCGAGCGTTTGACGATGTCACCCCGGTCGTTGAGGTATTTGAAGTCGACGTTCTGCGAGCCACTGCCGTGCAGGATGTACTTCTGCTGATCGGCCGGTAGTTCGTTGAACGGCTTCTCCAGGCTGAAACCATAGTGCGAGGCCAGGGAGCCGAGCATCTGGAAGTAATAGACGTTGCGCCGGTCCCAGCCGCGAATCGCGCCTTCGGCCAGGGTCAGGTCCCCGTTGACCAGGCGTTTGATGTCGAAGAACTGCTTCACGCCCAGGCCGTCGCAGGTCGGGCAGGCACCGGCCGGGTTGTTGAAGGAGAACAGCTTGGGTTCGAGTTCGCTGATCGCGTGGCCGCAGATCGGGCAGGCGAAGCGCGCGGAAAAGATCATTTCCTCGCCCGGTTCGTCGTCCATCGGCGCGACCAGGGCGATGCCATCCGCCAGCTTCAGCGCGGTTTCGAAGGATTCGGCCAGACGCTGCTGCAGATCGGCGCGTACCTTGAAGCGGTCGACCACGACTTCGATGGAGTGCTTCTTCTGTTTATCCAGCTTCGGCAGTTCATCGAGTTCGCACAGCCGGCCATTGACCCTGGCCCGGACGAAGCCCTGGGCGCGCAGTTCTTCGAAGACCGACAGATGCTCGCCCTTGCGCTCGCGGATTACCGGAGCCAGCAGCATCAGCTTGCTGCCTTCCGGTTGTGCGAGCACCAGGTCGACCATCTGGCTGACGGTCTGCGCTTCCAGCGGGATATCGTGATCCGGGCAGCGTGGCGTGCCGACGCGCGCATAGAGCAGGCGCAGGTAGTCGTAGATTTCGGTGATGGTGCCGACCGTGGAGCGCGGGTTGTGCGAGGTCGACTTCTGTTCGATGGAGATTGCTGGCGACAGGCCTTCAATGGTGTCGACGTCGGGTTTTTCCATCATCGACAGGAACTGCCGGGCATAGGCCGACAGCGATTCGACATAGCGGCGCTGACCTTCGGCATACAGCGTGTCGAAGGCCAGGGAAGACTTGCCGGATCCGGACAGGCCGGTGATGACGATCAGCTTGTCCCGTGGCAGGGTCAGGTCGATGTTCTTCAGGTTGTGGGTACGGGCCCCACGTATCAGGATCTTGTCCAAAGTGGCCTCGCTCGGCGGGCGTCGAAAACGTAGGAGTATACGACCAACTACTGGATGGATGCACACTATCGAATGAAGGTTTTTTTGCCGTTCATGAAGAGAGTTTCATCTGTACGCGTCAAAGCGTCGCGATATACCCCGTCTTCCGATGGGACTGGTAGAATCGCCGCCGGTTCACACGAGGTTTTTCCATGCACGATCCCCACAGCGAACGCATGAGTGGCAGCGAGACCCGCGCGGCGAGCGGTCTGGCTCTGGTGTTCGCTTTCCGTATGCTTGGCATGTTCATGGTGTTGCCGGTGCTGGCGACCTACGGCATGGATCTGGCGGGAGCGACCCCGGCCCTGATCGGGCTGGCGATTGGCGCTTACGGCCTGACCCAGGCGATTTTCCAGATTCCGTTCGGGATCATTTCCGACCGCATCGGCCGGCGTCCGGTGATTTACCTGGGGCTGATCGTCTTCGCGCTGGGCAGCGTGCTGGCGGCCCAGGCCGATTCGATCTGGGGCGTGATCGCCGGGCGGATCCTGCAAGGTGCCGGGGCGATTTCCGCGGCGGTCATGGCCCTGCTGTCCGACCTGACCCGCGAACAGCACCGGACCAAGGCGATGGCCATGATCGGCATGACCATCGGCCTGTCGTTTGCCGTAGCGATGGTGGTCGGCCCGCTGCTGACCCGCGCGTTCGGTCTGTCCGGCTTGTTCCTCGCCACCGGCGGCATGGCGCTGTTCGGCATCGTGATCGTGATGTTCATGGTGCCCAAATCCACCGGGCCTCTGAGCCACCGTGAATCCGGCGTGGCCCGTCAGGCGTTGATGCCGACGCTTAAACATCCGGATCTGCTGCGCCTGGACCTGGGCATTTTTGTGTTACATGCGATGTTGATGTCGAGCTTCGTCGCCTTGCCTCTGGCGCTGGTGGAAAAGGCCGGCCTGCCCAAGGAGCAGCACTGGTGGGTGTACCTCACCGCGCTGCTGATTTCGTTCTTCGCCATGATCCCTTTCATCATCTATGGCGAGAAGAAACGCAAAATGAAACGAGTTTTGCTCGGCGCCGTGCTGACGCTGATGCTCACTGAGCTATTCTTCTGGCAGTTCGGCGACAGCCTGCGGGCTCTGGTGATTGGCACGGTGATCTTCTTTACCGCGTTCAATCTGCTGGAAGCCTCCTTGCCGTCGCTGATCAGCAAGGTTTCACCGGCGGGTGGCAAGGGCACGGCCATGGGCGTGTACTCCACCAGTCAATTCCTCGGTTCGGCACTCGGCGGGATTCTCGGCGGCTGGATGTTCCAGCATGGCGGTCTGTCGGTTGTGTTCCTTGGATGTGCGGGACTGGCTGCACTTTGGCTGGCCTTTGCTGTTACCATGCGCGAACCTCCCTACGTGACGAGCCTGCGCCTGCCGTTGTCGCCTGAAGCGATACGCGAAGCGGGTCTGGTCGAGCGCCTCAAGGCCCTTGTAGGGGTAACGGATGCTGTGATTGTTGCCGATGAAGCGGCCATCTACATCAAACTGGACACCGAATTAATGGATCGCACCACTCTTGAACGCCTGGTGAACAACCCGGCGCAGACTGCGTGCGAAGCCTAGGAGAACGTTATGGCCCGTGGGGTTAACAAAGTCATCCTGGTCGGCACTTGCGGCCAGGACCCCGAAGTACGCTACCTGCCTAACGGTAACGCCGTGACCAACCTGAGTCTGGCGACCAGCGAGCAGTGGACCGACAAGCAGACCGGTCAGAAGGTCGAGAAGACCGAATGGCACCGTGTATCGATGTTCGGCAAGGTTGCCGAAATCGCCGGCGAATACCTGCGCAAGGGTTCGCAGGTCTACATCGAAGGCAAACTGCAGACCCGCGAGTGGGAAAAAGACGGTATCAAGCGTTACACCACTGAAATCGTGGTCGACATGCAAGGCACCATGCAACTGCTCGGCGGCCGTCCACAACAGGGCGACCAACAAGGTGGCGGCAACAACTATCAGCAGCAGGCGCCACGCCAGCAGGCTCCGCGTCCGCAGCAGTCGGCTCCGCAACAGCGTCCGGCCCCGGCTCCACAGCAGGCCGCACCGCAACCGGCTCCGGATTTCGACAGCTTCGATGACGATATTCCGTTCTGATCCGGCGCTACCGCCGATCTGAATGAAAAAGGCCCGTCGTTCGCACGACGGGCCTTTTTTGTGGGCGAGTTTTTTTCAATCCAGAATCAGATGCGGCAAAAACCGGCTCGAATCCTTGGTGATCAGACTGTTGTCCTCGCGCACGCCAATCCCCGCCGCCTGATCGCCAATCACCCAGGAACCGATCAGGGTGTAGCTGTCATCGAACTTCGGCAGCGGTGCCAATTCCTGCAGGATGAAGGGCGCGTCGGTGTAGGGGCCGTCTTCTTTCACCGTCAGGCCGTCGGCCGTCTGCAATTCGATGTTGGCGCCTTCCCGGGAGAAATACGGCTTTCGCACCCAGCCCTTGGGTACGGAAGAACCAGGGTTCGGATCGAGATGCGCAGCGAGCAGGTTTGGATGGCCCTTGTGCATTTCCCACAACAGCGGCAGAACGCCCTTGTTCGACAGGATGGCTTTCCATGCCGGTTCAAAAAACTGTGTATCGCACTGGGCGATCGCCGGGCCGAACGGTTCGTGGAAGATGAACTCCCAGGCATGCAGCTTGAACAGGTGCGGGATCCAGCGGTCTTCGAGGTCGACGAAACGCCCTTCGGCGGTCAGGCCGATGTCTTCGATGTCGATGTGGCGTGATTCGATGCCGACGGTTTCCGCGATCAGTCGCAGGTAATCCGTGGTGCCCTTGTCTTCGACCGAGCCTTTCATCGAGGCGAAGTAGAACGGCCGCTTCAACTGCAGCTCGGCGAAGGCCTGATGCAGCTTGGTGTCGATGCTGTTGAACTGATCGGCGCGGGCCGGCAGCAGGCCGCGTTCGATGCATTGTTCCAGCCAGCCCCACTGGAATGCCGATGCTTCGTAGAGGCTGGTCGGCGTGTCGTAGTTGAGTTCCAGCAGCTTGGCCGGGCCGTTGCCGCTGTAGGAAAAGTCCATGCGCCCGTACAGATGCGGATGACCTTCCAGCCAGGATGTGCGGATCATGTCGTAGTACGGCGCGGGGATGCTCAGGCGATCAAGCAGTTCCTCGCTGTGCACCACGCGGTCGACCAGATCCATGCATATCTCATGCAGTGCGGTGGTCGGATCCTCAAGATCGTTTTCAATCTGCGCGAGCGAGAACTGGTAGTAGGCGCGCTCGTCCCAATACGGCTCGTTATCGATGGTGTGGAACATGAAACCGAGGCTTTCGGCGGTCTGTTTCCAGTCGTGGCGCTCGGCACAGGGGATTTTCTTCATGATCAGCTGCTCGAGCGGCCCCAGCCACCCCAGCCGCTGCGGGCACTGGACTGGCTGCCAAAGCCGCCACGGGACGTCGAAGAGGCGACGTTGACCGGTTTACTTTTGCTGCTCTCGTAATCCTGGCTGCGCGGTGCCGATTCGATTTTTCGGTATTGGGTCGAGGTGTTGTAGGTCTGGCGGGTATCGCGGTCACGATAAACCGTGCGGTTCGAGCTGTTATTGCTCATCGCATTGCCAATCAGCCATCCGGTCAGCCAGCCGCTGCCGGCGCCACTGGAGGAGTGCGAGGTGCTCTGTGTGGTCTGGGTTGTTTGCGCGGCACTGGTATCGCCCGCCGGCATTTGCGCATCGGCGATCGCGTCGAGATCCTGCGCCGGCTCACCGACCTGCGGGATCTTGAAGCCGCCGAGTTTCGGCACGAAACGGCCGGCGGAATTTTTCTGACACCAGTTGGCGGCAAAGTCCGCGTCGCACGCAGCCTTGTCGTCGTAGGCCGGCGCGACGCGCCGATGTTCGGCGAGGGCGGCGACGTAGGCGTTGGAGCAGACGTCGGCCGCGACCTCGGCATCCACGCACTGTTCCACGCTCTGGAAGCTGCGCTGCTGCTCCTGCGCTGCCGCTTCGCCGGAAATCGCCAGCGCCACCGAAGCGGCCAGCGACAGTTGAACGTATTTGCTTCGTTTCATCACAGGCTTCCTGCCGGTCAGTTGGACGGTGTCATGCACGCGGCATTGAGCATGCCGACGCTGATTGCCACGGCCGCAACGTAGATGCCGGAAGCGACCTCACCGTTGGCGATACGCTGAGAGGTGCCCTTGAGTACCAGCCCGGTCGCGAGGAATGCCAGCAGTTGCACCACGGCAGCGATCACCGCCCACAGCACGAAATCGAGGACGTTGATCGAGTAGGCGATCACGTTGCTCGCCGGAATCGCGAAACCGATGATCGCGCCGGACAGGGCGATGGCGGCGGCGCTGTTGCCGGAGCGGATCAGCTCGAATTCCTTGTGCGGGGTGATGCGGGTGTAGACGAACTGAAACAGCATGAACAGCGCAACGGCGCCGATCAGGTAGACGACAAAACCGACCAGCGCGGTCTTGTTCAAGGAGACGGCAAGCATTTCCAGCATGAAAAACTTCCTTATTCAAATGGTGCTCAGGTCGGTCGTGTACAGCGAAATGCCCAGCGAAGTGCTCAGGCTGACCGTGCCTTCTTCATCCTGTTCGACCGAGAACAACAGCAATTCGCGGCGGTCGGTCAGGCCGGTGTCGCGGGCATAGAGCATCGAATGGTGTTCGATGGTGTAGGACTCGTCCGGGTTGATCACCTGTTCGGTCAGCGGCACCAGTTCGGTCTGGCCCTGTTCGGTGCCCCATTCGCGCGTGAACACAACGCCATTGTGGGTGTAGGAGGGCAGGCCGATCAGGCTGTTGGGACCGGCCAGGCGCTGCAATTCGGCGTCACTGTTGACGGTCACGTAGCTGAGGTAATTGAACAGCGTCACCGACTCGACCTGATCGTCACCGGTGACATGGATCTGCACCCAGAAATCTTCGTTGTTCAGGTAGTAGCGATGCAGTTTGTTCGACTGGCCGAGGTCGATCCAGCCTGCGCTCCAGATGGCCTGGGCGTCGGGAACCTGTACCGATGTGCTGCCGTCGAGCAGCAGGCCCAGGGTCGAGTCGAACCGGATCGCCTTGCCTTGCGCCAGGCCGAGCGGGCCACCGGCAACCTCGGGTGTCGGCGCGGAAGTCTGCCAGTTGCTGGTGCCCAGCAAGTCTTTAAACCATCCCATGGGTACGTTCCTTGAAGCGGGTGGAGGTGTTCGTCGGCAAAAACGCCGCTAGTGTACCGGGCGGCGGGCTGAACGAGCAGCAGGATTTGCGCGATGGAAAGCAAGTGGGAGCGGGCTCGCCCGCGAAGGCAATTTATCGGCCGACAGGAATGTCGACTGACGCACCGCCTTCGTGAGCAAACCCGCTCCCACAGGTTTTTCCTTCCAGTGATTACTGGGCGGACTTTTGCTTCAGACGCTCAAGGATCGCGTTGGCGCTGCCTTCGTTCGGGGTGATGCCGGCTTCGCGCAGTTTGCGGTCCAGGTCATTGCCGGTCGACGCATCAGCCAGTTCGTCCGCAGCACTCAGTTCGGCGGCGCGTTGCTGTTGCTTGGCTTGCAGACGGTTCAGGGTGCCGACGGCGGTTTCCAGTTTGCCGTTGGCACCGCCGCTGGCGATGGAGGCACTGACCTGGGCTTTCTGCACGCTTTCACGGGCCTTGGCCATGTCCACTTGCTGGCGCAGGCTCTTGATGCGCGCTTCGGCCTTGTTGATGTCCTTGCGCATGTTTTCGGCGTAGGTGCCGAACTCGTCGCTCTGCTTTTTCTCGGCGTCGAGGTCGTTGGTCAGGGTCGAAATCGCTTCGGCCACTTCCAGCGCCAGGTCTTCGCGGCCGGCGTTCAGGGCGGAAACAGCCTTGGCTTCCAGATCCTTGATCTTGGCGTCGTACTCGCTCACGCGGTCGGCGGACAGCTTGTGCTTGGCCATGATGGTGACCAGTTCGCGGCGGGCGTTGGAGAGTGCGCCGTCGGCGTCGCGGATTTCCTGGTCGAGGATGCGCAGGGCCTGTTGGTCGACGATCGCTTCGCCGACTTCATTGGCGCCGCCGCGCAGTGCGGTGAACAACTTGCTCCAGATGGACTGAGTCATTGGATTTTCCCTGTTGATTACTTGAAGAAGTGTTCGAAGGCTTCGCTGGCGCGCTGCACGTTGTCGACCAGGGTTTTGACCTCTGTGACCACGTTGGTCAGGCTCGAATCTGCGCTCAGCGCGCCGAACATGTTGTAGACGGTCTGGCCGTTGGGCATCGACTCGATGCCGATCGACGACAGCGGGAACATTTCCCGGCTGCGCAGCACGGCGTCGTTGAAGGCGCGCACGTCGGAGATCGAATCGACGTCCACCAGCACGGTGTCGACGATGATCTGCTGACCGGCGATGGCGATGTGAATCGGCAGGCCGCCGAATTCGTTCATCTCCAGTTTCAGGCTGGGCTCGGAACTCTGGATCAGGGACAGCGTGATGTCTTGCGAAGCCACCTCGTCCAGCGCCTTGAGTGCGGTGTAGAGGCTATCGATGTTCCAGTTGTTGCCTGCGCTCATGTAATTCTCCGACATGAAAGAGCCAGCCAGAATCGGTTGGCGTAGCTGTTGCTCCATTTGCTTGAGCAAGCTTCGGTTTTCGGGAAGCACCCAAGTTTCGTGTTTCACATAACCGGCGGCCGCCAGGCCCGCGCGCATCTGCTTCATATAGAAGCTCGACGGTTTTTTCGCGGACGGTGTCGAGCGCACTCCCTTCGGGTTGTCTGACGCAGCGGCCGGGGAGCGGCTTTTCATGGCAATGACTCCGTTATGAACATCTCACGCGTGGGCCACACTACAACCAATCCAGAACGTCAGCAATGACTCACGCGTGAGATTTTTATGACACACGCAAAAAGGCCCGCAGCGAGGCGGGCCGGAGGTATTGCGAAGTTTTTCCAAGCGGTGATTAACGGCTGGCGGTGAGGAATTCCCGGGTGGAGACCACGCTGGCGTAAGCAAAACCCAGAGCCGACATGAACGCGGCGTGAACCTGGGCAGCGGGTACGCTGACGCCGTTGAATTCCAGATCACGGGTGGCGCAGGCATCGTGGATCACCGTGACGGTGTAACCCAGATCCGCCGCCGCCCGGACGACGCCGTCGACGCACATGTGGCTCATGCTGCCGACCACCACCAGTTCCTTGATGCCTTGCTCGTCGAGGATCGCTTGCAGCTCGGTCTCGCGGAACGAGTTGACGAAATGCTTGAGCACCACCGGTTCGTCGGCCCGGTTGAGCACTTTGGGGTGCAGCTGCGCACCGTCGGAGCCGGGGGTGAAAAACGGTGCATCCGTGGAGGTGAATTCGTGGCGGATGTGAACCACTGAATCACCTGCCTCACGGAAGGCTGCGATCAACTGCGCGGCGTTGTCGGCGGCGGCATCGGCGCCGACCAGCGGCCACTTGCCTTGGGGGAAGTAGTCGTTCTGGATATCGACTACGATGAGCGCTTGCTTGGCCATGGGTGTGTCCTCGAAGTGTGGATGGGTGTGGCGCCAGTATTGGCGCCGGTCGCTGTTTCGAGGATTGGCCGCACCGACAATAGACAGGGGAAAACTGACATGGGCGCACAAAGGGCTGTCGCCGAACTGGGCGTGCTGATTTATCCCGGCGCGCAGATGGCGGCGGTGCATGGCTTGACCGATCTGTTCGGAGTGGCCAACCGGATTGCCTCCGAGCATGAGGCGGCGCAGTTGCCGTTGCTGCGGATCAGTCACTGGCAGGTCGCAGGCGATCAGCCGCCGGTACGGGTCTACGACAGTCATCCCGCTGCGGAAACCGGTTTGCTGGCGGTACTGATTCCGCCGTCCATCGCCGGGTTTTCCGCTGCGCACATGCCGGCCGGTCTGGTGCCCTGGCTACGCGAGCAACATGCTCGGGGCGCGACCCTCGGCGGGGTTTGTGTCGGCTCGTGGCTGCTGGCCGAAAGCGGTCTGCTCGATGGCCGCAGCGCGACCACTCACTGGACCTCGGCCAAGGCCTTCGCCGAGTGTTATCCGAAGATCCACCTCAAGGCCGATACGCCGATTGTCGATGACGGCGACCTGATCACCACCGCCGGGCTGATGGCCTGGTCGGAGTTGGGATTGCGTCTGGTCGACCGCTTGCTCGGGCCGAGCATCGCCAGCGGCACCGCGCGCTTTCTGGTGGTGGAACACAGCGACAGCGCCAGCGAGTGCGGGAGCAATTTTGCGCCGATCCTCAACCATGGCGACGGGGCGATTCTCAAGGTTCAGCATTGGCTGCAAGGCACCGGCGCGACCGATGTTTCGCTGACGGCCATGGCCGAGCGGGCAGGGCTGGAAGAACGGACCTTCCTGCGCCGCTTCCGTGCCGCGACCGGCCTGAAACCCACCGAGTATTGCCAGCACCTGCGGGTCGGCAAGGCGCGGGAACTGCTGGAGTTCACCAATGGCACCATCGATCATATTGCCTGGACGGTGGGCTATCAGGATCCGGGGGCGTTTCGTGCGACGTTCAAGAAAATCACCGGGCTGGCGCCGAGTGATTATCGCGGGCGGTTTGGCGTGACTCCATCGAAGTCCTGAATGGACTGCACTGGTGTGAGCGTTTTGTACATCAGTCGGATCGTGCAAATTGCCGGAGTCTTGCGCCCGGTCGTGCAGATTGAAACAGGCGCGATGCCATCAGGATTTTGCCAAACGATTGATTCGCTGAAGTTTTCCACAGATTCCCCATTGGCCTGATCTCTGCACCCCTCTACCCACATTCATCAAGCCGCTGGAAGGGGGACGCATGACCCCGACATCCCGCAGGAAACTGGTGGTCGCGCATTCGGTGCGTGCCGGCGCGCCGCAGCATGAAGTGCAGACCAACAAAGCCCTGGCCCGTTGGCTGGCGCAGATTCTCGGGCTCAACTTCGGCGGTCGTTACGAGCCGGAAAAACATCGCGGTCGCGAGCTGTACCTGCTGCCGACTCAAACGATTGTCGGTGCGACCCACGTCGAGGCGCTGGGCATCAACGGCCCGGACGACTTGTGGGGCGGTTACGTCGAACACGATTTCATCTGCACCAAGGCCATCAGCCACGGCCTGCGCAGTTATCAGGCCCGCGCGCCGCAAGGCTGGTCGCCGCTGTTTTCCGAGCGGGTACGCAATGTGGTGCTCGACGGCCTCAGCGTATTTGCCCTGGAGGACGCGCGGCCCGCTGCCGAGCATCTGTTGTACAGCGGCCCGATCCGGCTCAAGCCGATCCACGCCTGCGCCGGTCGTGGCCAGGAAGTGATCGACAGCCTCGACGCCTTCGACGAAATCCTCGCCCGCCCGGACGCTGAAAAACTGTTCAGCAACGGCGTGGTGCTGGAGCAGGATTTGCGCGAGGTGGTCACGCACAGCGTCGGTCAGTCGTTCATCGGCGATCGGGTGTTGAGTTACTGCGGCGATCAATACCTGACGAATGACGGGCAGGGCGAAGAGGTCTATGGCGGCTCCAATCTGCTGGTGGTGCAGGGTGGCTATGCCGAGCTGCTGGCGCTGGAGCTGCCCGACGACGTGCGCCTGGCGATCGAGCAGGCGCAGGTGTTCGACAGCGCCGCCGATGAGGCCTACCCGAATTTCTTCGCCTCGCGCCGCAACTACGACATCGCCCAAGGCCTCGACAGCGACGGCAAACCGCGCAGCGGCGTGCTCGAGCAATCGTGGCGCATGGGTGGCGCCAGCAGCGCGGAAGTCGCGGCGCTGCAAAGTTTCGTCAACGACCCGGCGATGCGCGCGATCCGTGTGTCGTCGGTGGAAACCTACATCGACGAGTCCCTGCCGGCCGATGCCATCGAGGTGTATCGCGGCCCGGCCGAGAACAGCGAATTTCTCCTCAAATACGTAACGGTCAAATCCTATGACGGCTAGAAGCGAAAGCGTTCAAATCGACATTGATGACGAACAGATGAGCGGGACGTTTCTCAGTCCCAAATCGAAGGTTCCCGGCGTGCTGTTCGTACACGGTTGGGGTGGCAGTCAGGAGCGTGATCTGGAGCGGGCAAAAGGTATCGCCGGTCTGGGTTGCGTGTGCCTGACCTTCGACCTGCGCGGGCACACCGGCGGCACCGGGATTCCGTTGACCCGGGTGACCCGCGAGGACAATCTGCGTGACCTGCTGGCGGCCTATGATCGACTGCTCGCGCACCCGGCGCTCGACACGTCGGCCATCGCCGTGGTCGGCACCAGTTATGGCGGTTACCTCGCATCGATCCTCACCTCGCTGCGTCCGGTGCGCTGGCTGGCGTTGCGGGTGCCGGCGCTGTATCGCGACGAACAATGGCACACGCCCAAGCGTGATCTGGACAAGTCCGACCTGCGCGACTATCGCGGCACTCTGGTGCGCGCCGACAGCAATCGCGCCTTGCACGCCTGTTCACAGTTCACCGGGGACGTGTTGCTGGTGGAGTCGGAAACCGATGACTACGTGCCCCACGCAACGATCATGAGTTACCGCGCGGCGTGCCAGCAGACCCACTCGCTGACCCACCGTATCATCGACGGCGCCGACCATGCGCTGAGCGAACCGGTATCGCAGCAGGCCTACACATCGATTCTTGTGGACTGGATCACCGAGATGGTGGTGGGCGAGCGGTTGAGCATCATTCAAGCCCAGTGACGGCAGTCGTGGGGGCTGGCTCGCTCGCGAAGGCGCTCTCGAAGGGCGCTGCGATCAGCCGGGTTTCTTCTCGATGCGCAACGCCTTGGCCTTGGCCTCCACCAGCAGATACATCACCACCGTGATCAGCAGCGGCAGCAGAAAATAGATCGCCCGATACGCCAGCAACCCGGCCACCAGACTGCCCCGCGACGCCTCGTGTTGCAGCAGCGCGACGAACACCGCTTCCAGCACCCCGAGACCCGCCGGAATGTGCGTGATGACCCCGGCGATCGCGCTGATCAACAGCACGCCGAGCACCAGCGGATAATCGAGTTTGCTCGGCAGCAAGGTGAAGATCACCGCTGCCATCAATGACCAGTTCAGTGCGCCGAGCAGCAGTTGCAGCACCGCCATGCGCAGCGACGGCAGGTTGATTTCCACGCCGCGAATCGACCATTCCCGACGCCGGGAAAACCGGCACGCCGCGAGATAGCCAGCACTGAGCAACAGCAACAGCACGCCGATTCCCTGCAACGCCGTGCTGTTGATTTTCCACCCCGGCGGCATGCTCACCAGACCACTGGCGAACACCGCCCCGGCGATGGTCATGTAGCCGAACCAATTGGTCGCCAGACTCAGCCCGAGGATCTTGGCAATGTTGCTTTTGCTCACTCCGAGCCGCGAGTACAGGCGATAACGCATGGCGATCCCGCCGACCCAGGCACTGAGGTTGAGATTGAACGCGTAGCTGATGACGCCCACTGGCAGGATCTGTTTCCAGGTCAGGTCCTGGCGGATGTAGGTGCGGCCGATCAGGTCGAAACTGGCGTACACCAGAAAACTCACCAGGGTCAGGCTGGAGGCGATGATCAGCGTGCGCACCTTGAAGTCGGCGAGGGTCTGCAACACTTCGGCCCATTCGATGCGCCGGGCAAACATCGTCAGCAGCACGATCAGCGCGAGGAAAAACAACAGGGTCAGCGGCCGCTTCCAGCGGCTCCAGCGCGAGTGGCTGGTTGCCGGTGAATGGGCGGCGGCACGGGCTTCGGAACGGCTCATGAAGGATCACCCCCTGCAGCACGGAAAAACGGTTTCAGCCGAGGTTTATGCGCCGGCAGCCAACCGGCCATGGCCGGAAAGTGACGCAGAAAGTGGAACACCAGAAAGCCCACCGTCATGTGCCAGATCCGCCCCCGTGGCGCGCTCGCCGGGTCCATCGCCTTGCAGTGATTGAGGCTGAGGTCTTCCAGGCGTTCGAACAGTTGGCGGTTGAATGTGCGATCGCGGATCAGCACGTTGGCTTCCAGGTTCAGCGCCAGGCTCAACGGGTCGAGATTGCTTGAGCCGACCGTGCTCCATTCGTCATCCACCAGCGCCACTTTGCCGTGCAATGGACGGTCGCAATATTCGTAGATCCGCACCCCGGCCTTGAGCAGATAGTCGTAGGTCATGCGCGCCGCGAGTTTGGCCACCAGCATGTCCGGCTGGCCTTGCAGAATCAGCCGCACATCGACGCCACGCCGTGCCGCGTTGCGCATTTCGCGCAGCAATCGGTAGCCGGGAAAGAAGTAGGCGTTGGCGATCACCACCCGGCGTCGAGCGTTGCGCAGCACCTGCAAATACACGTCCTCGATGTCGGTGTTGTGCTGGTCGTTATCGCGAAACACCAGGCGTACCTGGCCGTCGTGATCGTCGACGGCCATCTGCTCCCGCCGCTGGCGCCGACGCTGCCACCAGAACCGCGCCCGGCCGGGACGGCCGCTTTGCAGCAGGGCGAAGTGGTGGATGTCGGTCACCGCCGGACCCTGGACTTGCACCGAGTAATCCTGCTTGGCCTCGGGGCCGAAATCGGCCAGGTGGTCGCCGGAAAAATTGATCCCCCCAATGAACGCGACGAGGCCGTCGACCACCACGATCTTGCGGTGCAGGCGGCGGAACCAGTTGGTGCGAATGCCCAGGTGTTTGGGCGCCGGATCGAAAATTTGCAGATGCACCCCGGCGTCGCTCAGGGCAGTGAGGTAACCGGCGCTCAATTCGCCGCAACCGAAGCCGTCGAAGCTGACGGTGGTGCGCACGCCGCGCCGGGCGGCGTCGATCAGGATCTGCTGCAATTCGCGGCCGACCTTGTCTTCGAAAACGATGAAGGTTTCCAGGAGGATTTCACTCTTGGCCGCGCGCATCGCCTCGAACACCCGAGGGAAATATTCCTCGCCATTTTCCAGCAGCTCGACCCGGTTGCTGCCGTGCCAGCCGTATTCGACGTCGACGTGCCCCGGCTCGCGGATCGGCGGGGTAATGCTCAGCGGTTCCACGGCGGATTTTTCCAGCGGTGCGCTGCTCATATTTCGATCTCCACCGATAACGGCGCGTGGTCGGAAAGGTGCGACCACGGTCGGTTCGCCAGGACTTTCGGCTGACGGGCCTTGAGGTTGCGCACGTAGATGCGGTCCAGCCGCAGGGTCGGCAGGCGCGCCGGAAAACTGCGTGCCGGTTTGCCCTGATGGGCCGCGAACACTTCGCGCAGACCGCTAGGCTTGAGCAAGGCATCGGCGCGCTGGCGCCAGTCGTTGAAGTCACCGGCCACGATCACCGGGGCGTCATCCGGTAGCTCTGCCAAGCGTTTGCCGAGCAGTTTCAGTTGCGCGTTGCGGTGGCTCTCGCGCAGGCCCAGATGCACGCAGATCGCGTGCAGCTCGCGGTCATCGCCCGGCAGGCGCAACACGCAATGCAGCAGGCCACGGTTTTCATGCCCGCTGATCGACACGTCGAGATTGTCGTGGCGGATGATCTGAAATTTCGACAGCAGCGCATTGCCGTGATCGCCATCCGGATACACCGCATTGCGCCCGTAGGCGAACTGCGGCCAGAGGCTGTCGGCGAGGAATTCGTATTGCGGCATCGTCGGCCAATTGAGGTAGCGCTTGGGATGATGTTCGTGGGTGCCGTGGACTTCCTGGAGAAACACCACGTCGGCGGACACGCTGCGCACCGCTTCGCGCAGCTCCGGCAGGATGAAGCGCCGGTTCAGAGCGGTGAAACCCTTGTGGGTGTTGATCGTCAGCACGGTGAAACGGTTGATGGTGCTGACGACTTCGGTTTGCTCGTCGGTGACGCCGATGGGCTCGCGGATGCTCATGACAGCACTCCTTCGTTGGCCGGCTCGCCGGGGGTGGTGGCGAGGTCTTTATCGAGGTCGAAGCGATGCAGCAGGCTGCGGGCATCGAAAGGCGCGCGGACTTTGATGTCGTTGTCGAAGTAGCAGAACACCTCGCGGGATTGGCGTGCCCGGGGTTTCAGGCGTGGTGCGATCAAGTGTGCATCGCGGGGCTGCCGGCCGTGGTGCCAGGCATCGATGCGCTCGGCCCAGCTCTTGAGTGCTGTTTCCGAGTAGCCGCTGGCGTAGAGCTCTTCGGCACCGTGCAGACGCAGGTAGACGAAGTCGCTGGTGAGGTCTTCGCGGTACGGCCATTTTCCGGCGGTGTCGGCGATCACCAGGGCGGTGTTGTAGCGTTTGAGCAGGCGCACGAAATCGGCATCGAGAAAACTGTCGTTGCGGATCTCAACGGCATGGCGCAGCGGTTTCTTTCCGTATGCCTTGAGGCTGGCGTGGCCGTGCAGATGCGAGTCGTGCTGGCGGGCGAGGGCGGCAGCCGCTTCGGTGTCGTGGGGCAACAGAGCGAGGAAGTGTTCGAACAGTTCGGCGTCGAATTTGAAACTCGGCGGAAACTGCCAGAGGATCGGCCCGAGTTTTTCTTTCAGTTCCAGCACCCCGGAGGCGAAAAAGTTGGCCAGGGGTTTCTCGATGTCGCGCAGGCGACGGATGTGCGTGATGAACCGCGGAGCCTTGACGCTGAAAATGAAGTCGTCCGGGGTTTCGGCATACCACTGGGCGTAGCGTTCCGGCCGTTGCAGGGCGTAGAACGAGCCGTTGATTTCGATGCTGTTGACCGCCCGTGAGGCGAACTGCAATTCGCGTTTCTGCGTCAGCCCCTTGGGGTAGAAACCGCCCCGCCAAGGGGCGTAGCGCCAGCCTGAAATACCAATGTGAATCGCCGCCATGCCGCCCTCCCGTGGAATGTCCTCGCGCTGCCTCTGTTTGTGGATGACTGTGGGCGGGGCGGGAAAGTTTCGGTGGGGGTACGGGTGGTCGCTGAGGGGCTTTGATTTCCATTCAAAACCGAACTTGTCCGCCATTCACCGATCAGTTCCTTACAGGTTCACCCAAAGGGAGATCGGAGTTTTGATCAAGTTCAGGATCGTCATTCTGCTGGGAGCACTGCTGTTTCTCGGCGCCAGTGAACTGGATGCCGCCACGCTGCCGGGCGTTCCGGCCACTGCGCAAAAGCCCGCCGAACCCGAGCCGCTGGTGCAGGGCGGACTACTCGGCGCCATCAGTTCCAGCATCGACGACGTACAGGACAAACTCGATCTCAACGAACATCTGGTCGATGCCTGGCGCCTGCGTGCCGACCGGGCGGCGGATGAAGTCGACAGGCTGGTCAATCAGCCGTCGGACCGCTCTGGGTGGAGCGTGACTGGCGATTTCCTGATGCTGTCGGGGGTGTGGCTCGGCACCTTCGCCCTGTTGACCGTGCTGGGCAGTTTGCTCGGCAAGCGTCTGCGCGAAGGCCGCTGGTTGCGCAGTCGCCAGCGCAGCCAGGATCTGCTCGGCTACCTGCTGCCCTACACCTTGCCGGCACTGATCTGCCTGCCGCTGACCCTGTACGTCAGCCATTTCCTGCCGGTCTCGGTCGGCCGCGCACTGGCGCTGTGTTTTGCCTACGCCACCAGCAGCGGGATCTTTTCCACCTCGATGCTGTTGTGTGTGGTGGTGATGTTCAACGTCGGCCATAAGCGCCGGGCGGTGCAGATCATTCGTGACTACTGCCCGAAACCGCTGTTCCTGATCGGCTTCCTCGCGGCCCTCAGCGATGCCCTGACCAGTCCGCAGATCGCCCGGCAACTGGGCGGCAATATCACCAGCAGCATCGCTGTGTTCACGGGCTTGCTGGCGTCGATCATCTTCGGTCTGCTGGTGATCCGCCTGCGCCGGCCGGTGGCGCATCTGATCCGCAACCGCTCGCTGGTGCAGCGTCTGAAACAACCGTCGTTGCAGGAATCGCTGCGGATTTTTTCCGGACTCTGGTACTGGCCGATCGTGCTGATGGTGCTGGTGTCGGCGGTCAATCTGATCGGCATCGGCGAGGACAACCAGAAAGCCTTGCGCTGCGCGTTGTTGACCACGGTGCTGCTGATCGGCACGGTGTTTCTCAGCACCGTCCTGCAACACCTGTTCAAGTCGCGCCGGGCCGAGGCGATCCAGCGCAGCAGCGCCTACAAGGAACGCTTTCTCAGTCTGCTGCATGCCTTGCTGCGGATCGTCATCGCAATTGCATTCATCGATATTCTCGGGCGGATCTGGGGCGTGTCGCTGATCGACTTCGCTCAGAGCAGCACCGTCGGTCGGGCGATCAGCAATGCCTTGAGCAGCATCGGCCTGATCTTTCTGGTGACGTGGCTGCTGTGGGTGGTGCTCGACACAGCAATCCAGGAAGCGTTGAAACCACCGCTCAACAAACGTGCATCGCGCCAGCCGAGTACGCGGGTGAAAACCATCCTGCCGTTGCTGCGCAATGCGATCAAAATCATTCTGGTGGTGATCTGCGCGATCACCACCATGGCCAATCTGGGGATCAACGTCGCGCCGCTGCTGGCGGGTGCCGGGGTCGTGGGGCTGGCCATCGGTTTCGGTTCGCAGCAACTGGTGCAGGACGTGATCACCGGGCTGTTCATCATCATCGAAGACACCCTGTCGATCGGCGACTGGGTGGTGCTCGACTCCGGGCATGCCGGCACGGTCGAAGGCCTGACCATTCGCACCCTGCGCCTGCGTGACGGCAAGGGGTTTGTGCATTCGGTGCCGTTCGGCCAGATCAAGGCCGTGACCAATCAATCGCGGCAGTTTGCGTTCGCGTTTTTCTCGGTGCAGTTCACCTATGACACCGATGTCGAGAAGGCCATCGAGCTGATCCGCCAGGCCGGGGACTCGATCCGCGAAGACCCGTTTCTCAAGTACAACCTGCAAGGGCCGCTGGATGTGTTCGGGGTGGACCGGATGGACCTCAACGGTGTGGTGCTGACGGCGCAGTTCCGTACCGTGTCGGGCGGGCAATATGCGGTGAGCCGGGCGTTCAACCAGCGTTTGAAAAAGCTTGTGGATAACAGCCCGTGGGTGCATTTCGCGCAGACTTATCCACAACAGGTTCTGTTGCCGAAGCGGCAAGGTGTGGACGTTGAAGACCCAGTGCCTGAGTCATCGCCGGTTGTGTTGCCGCAGCAGGCCCGGACTCCATAGATCAATGCCGAATCAGTTTGTCGCGTACCTCGGCCATCACCGATTGCTCCAGCTCCACCCAGAATTGTGGTTTGCCGGCAATTTCCGCCGCCACCGGCAAGCCGTCCCGATACACCAGCCGATTGCTCGCCAGCGCCGGTACTTTTGCGCCCGGCAACAAGGTGCCGGCGAGGTTCAGCGGATCCACCCCGCACACGGCGATCAGGCTGCCGTCATGGGGGCGGCGACGGACTTCGCGCAGCAACGGGATCGCTTCGGGCAGGGCAAATTGCTCACCCGCCAGACCACTGACAAACCGCCCGCCCCGGATCTCGCCACGGGCCTCCAGGCGATGGAACGTGCGCAGCAGTTCGCGCCAGTTCGGCAACCAGTCCGCCTCGCGCTCGAGCAAGCGCCAGAACACCACGCCGTAACGGCGCAACAGAGTCATGGCGATGTGTTCCAGGGTTTCCGGAGCGGGTTTGTCCACCACCGCAACCGATCCTCGGCGCAGCAACGCCCAACGCCCGGCATCATCCATTCCGCCGACAAACGCCCCGCGTCCGCGCCGACTGCTGCGTTGCTGGCGCTTGCTCGCCGGGGTGATCAGCGCCCGCAGTCCGGCGAAGCTGTCGGCGTTGACCAAACCGGCGCCGACCAGTTCCTGCAAGGCGATTTCCAGTTCCGTGCGCAGCAGGTGTGCCTCATGCACCAGTTCGTCGAAAAACAGTGCGCCGTGTTGGCTGAGCGCCTCGAAAACCTTCTGCGCTTTTGGTGTCAGTTCGTTCTCCGGTGTTTGTTCGGCCAGCGTGCTCCACAGGCCGACGTGAGTGCGTGGCAGCAACACGATGGGCGTGCTGCGCAACGCCGTGCCGCCGCTCTTCTGTCGGGCGCTGAGGCGCGTCCATACCAGTTTGCCGTTGCGACACAGATCATCCAGCCAGCCCGGCGAGTAGTCCTTGAGCCGCGCCGGGAGGATGTCGCTGTCCCACGCCGAAGCCGCTGCCGGGTAGCCTTCGAACTGGCCGACAATCGTCGGCAACACGGCACTGCCCTGGCCTCGGGTCGCTGTAGATAAGTGCTGCCAGTCGAACAGGAAACGCATGAAATCCTGCAGCGCCACCGGTTCGATTTCCCGGCGCAGGCGCTTGACCGTGTAGCGATGAATTCGCGCCAGCAAATGCCGTTCGCACCATTCCTCGACATCCAGCCCCGGCGTGAAGTGGCCGCGCAGCACATAGCCCTCGCGCTCCAGTTGCGCGAGGGCCTGATTGACACGGGTTGTGGCCAGCGCCAACGGTGCGGCAATGGCGGGCAGCGGCAACGGGCCGAACGCACCGAGCCGTGCGCGGATCACTTCCCGCAGCGCGTCCTCGGCTGTCCACGCCTCGTCGAATCCGCGCAGCGCTTGCAGCGCGGGCTCAACGGCAGCCTGTGGATACAGCGCTTGCAGGCAAGTCAGGCGCTCCCGGGGCAACCAGAGCGAATGCGCCGGGTCGACCGGCAAGCGACACGCGCGGCCAGTGTCGGCCAGGGTTTGCAGCCATTCAGGCCAATGTTCGTTGGCCGCCACTTCGGTAGCGCTGATGCACGCCAGGCTCATCAGCGCTTCGTGCATTTCATCGACGTTGCCCGGCGTCGGCCAGGCCTCTTCCCGCACGGCGCTGATCGCGTCGGCGTCCAGCGCGCCGAGGTCATCGGTGGATTGCGGATCGCTCCAGCGACGGTTGAGCACGGCTTGGGTGCGGCGTTCTTCCAGCGGTGCGTCGTCGAGAAAGGTGTAGGGGCGGGCGCTGAGGATTTCTGCCGCCAGCGGTGACGGCGCGGGGAGGTCGCGGCTGATCAAACGCACGTCGCCGCGCTCCATGCGCCGCAGCAGATCGAGCCAGCCTTCGCTGTCCATCGCCTCATGCAGGCAATCGTCGAGGGTTTGTTCCACCAGCGGATGCTCGGGGATTTCCCGTTCGCCGGCGAGGTTTTCCAGGCAGGCGATCTGGTCGGGAAACACGCTGGCGATCAGGTCTTCGCTTTTCATTCGCTGCAGTTGTGGCGCGACTTTGCGCCCGCCGGTAAAACGCGGCAGCGCCAGCGCGACACCGGCATTCCAGCGCCAGCGCACGCCGAACAGCGGCGCCTCCAGCACGGCTTGAATCAGGATGTGTTCGGCGCTGTGGCTGTGCAGGTAGCGCCAGACTTCGTCGAGTTCGAAGCTGTGGCTGGTGGACAGCGACAGCACGATCGCGTCTTCGCTGGCGGCGGCCTGCAATTCGAAGTTGAACGTGCGGCAGAAACGCTTGCGCAGGGCCAGGCCCCAGGCGCGGTTGATGCGGCTGCCAAATGGCGAGTGGATGATCAACTGGGTGCCGCCGGACTCGTCGAAAAAACGCTCCATCAGCAGCGTGTCTTGCGAGGGCAGCGCGCCGAGGGCCTGGCGGGCGCGGGCCAGGTAGTCCACCAGTTGTTCGGCGCTGGCCGGGTTCAGGCCGAGGGTGCCGGTCAGCCAGTCGAGGGCCGGTTGCAGATTGCCGGGGCTGGCGCCGAGCAATTCATCGAGCTGCGCTTGCAGGCGGGCCACCGCCGCCGACAGTTCATCGCTGCGTCCCGGCGCTTCGCCGAGCCAGAACGGAATGGTCGGCGACTGGCCCTGGGCATCCTCGACCCGGACCTTGCCGGTTTCCACCCGCAGGATGCGATAGGAGGTATTGCCGAGCTGGAACACATCGCCGGCAATGCTTTCCACGGCGAAGTCTTCGTTGACACTGCCGATGTTCAGGCCCTGGGGCTCCAGCAGGACGCTGTAGTCGGCGTTGTCCGGGATGGTGCCGCCACTGGTCACCGCCGTCAGTCGCGCGCCGCGTCGACCGCGCAGGGTCCGGCTCACGGCGTCGCGGTGCAGGTAGGCGCTGCGGATGCCCTGGCGACCGTTGTAGCCTTCGGCAAGCATGCTCAGCAGGGCCTGGTAGTGACGCTCGTCGAGACCGGCGTAGGGTTCAGCCTGACGGAACAGCGCCAGCAGCGCGTCTTCCGACCATTCCTGGCAACTGACTTCGGCGATGATCTGTTGCGCCAGCACGTCCAGGGGCGCCTGGGGAATGTGCAGGGTGTCGAGTTCGCCCCGGCGCACGCAGTCGAGCAGGGCGGCGCATTCGATCAGGTCGTCGCGGGTGGTGGCGAACAGGCGGCCCTTGGGCGTGCCGCCGACCTGGTGCCCGGAGCGGCCGACCCGTTGCAGAAACCCGGCAATCGAACGCGGCGAGGCGATCTGGCAGACGAGGTCGACTTCGCCGATGTCGATCCCCAGCTCCAGCGAGGCGGTGGCGATCAAAACCTGTAGTTCGCCGCGCTTGAGCCGTTGTTCGGCGTCGAGGCGAAATTCCTTGGCCAGACTGCCGTGGTGGGCGGCGACCGCGTGCTTGCCGAGGCGCTCGCTCAGGTGTCGGCTCAGGCGTTCGGCGAGGCGTCGGGTATTGACGAAAATCAGCGTGGTGCGGTGTTCGCGGGCCAGCACGGCGAGGCGGTCGTAAACCAGTTCCCAGACATCATTGGCCATCACCGCCGACAACGGCACCGGCGGCACTTCGATGCCCAGATCCCGTGGCCGGGCGTGGCCGATGTCGACGATTTCGCAGGGGCGTCGATGACCGACGAGAAACCGTGCCACCGCGTCGATCGGTTTTTGCGTGGCTGATAGACCGATCCGGGTCAGCGGTTCCGGACACAGGGCTTGCAACCGTTCCAGGCTCAACGCCAGGTGACTGCCGCGCTTGCCGGCGGCGATGGCGTGGATCTCATCGACGATTACCGTGCGCGTGGTGCCGAGCATTTTGCGGCCGGATTCCGAGCCCAGCAGCACGTAGAGCGATTCCGGGGTGGTCACCAGAATGTGCGGCGCGCGCTTGCGCATGGCGGCGCGGTCTTTCTGCGGGGTATCTCCGGTGCGCACGGCGGTGGTGATTTGCAGCTCCGGCAAATCGAGCTGGCGCAATTGTCCGGTGATTCCCGCCAATGGATTCTGCAGGTTGATGCGGATGTCGTTGGACAACGCCTTGAGCGGCGAAACGTAGACCACCAGGGTTTCATCCGGCAGACCGTCCGGGGTTTCCAGGCCACGGTGGACGAGGTCGTCGATGACGGCGAGGAAGGCGGTGAGGGTCTTGCCCGAGCCTGTAGGGGCGGCGATCAGCGTCGAACGGCGCTGGCGGATCAACGGCCATGCGCGGGCCTGGGCGGCGGTGACCGTCGCGAAGGTCTGGCTGAACCAGGCGCTGACGGCAGGATGGAAGCCTGCCAGGGCGCTGCCGGCGGGGAGAGGCAGATTCATGGGTTCAGTTATGCGGGCGCGGGCGGGAAGATGCAAGTACCGCTCGGGGCGCCGTAAAAATTGACGATCTACACTTTACGGGTGACGGTTGCGCACTAAACCCGCAAAATGCAACGATTCCGGCAATTATCGACGTCGGTGCCACAAGCGCCGTCGCCAAAGCCATCGTTCCAATCAGACTGGGCCTGCTGACTCTATGCGAATGCGCCTTATGTTACTGGGCGGCGGAAATGCCCTTGGGCAGGCGCTGATTCGCCTCGGTGCGGAGGAAGACATCGGTTTCCTCGCCCCCCGCCCGCCAGAAGACGGCTGGGATGCCGCGAGCCTGACACAACTGCTCGACGACACCCGTCCCGATGCGTTGATCAACCTTGCCTATTATTTCGACTGGTTCCAGGCCGAGACCGTCAGCGAAAGCCGTCTGGCCGGGCAAGAGCGAGCGATCGAGCGTCTGGCCGAGCTGTGCCAGCACCACAACATCGTGCTGGTACAACCGTCCAGCTACCGGGTGTTCGACGGCTCGCGCGCCACCGCCTACAGCGAAAAAGACGAACCGGTGCCGCTCGGCCTGCGCGGTCAGGCGCTGTGGCGGATCGAGCAAAGCGTCCGCGCGACCTGCCCGCAACACGTGTTGCTGCGTTTCGGCTGGCTGCTCGACGACAGCCCGGACGGCACCCTCGGGCGCTTCCTCGCCCGTGCCGAGCAACCGGACGAACTGCTGCTGGCCGATGACCGCCGGGGCAATCCGACGCCGGTCGACGACGCGGCACGGGTGATCATCTCGGTGCTCAAGCAACTCGATTGCGCGGCGCCTCTGTGGGGCACTTACCACTACGCCGGACACGAGGCGACCACCTCGCTGGCACTTGGGCAGGCGATCCTCACCGAGGCGCGCAGCCTGCATCAACTGGCCATCGATGAACCGACCGCCCAGGCCCACGCCGCGCGTCCGGACGCCGCCGAAGAGCCGCAGCATGCGGTGCTCGCCTGCAAAAAAATTCTGCACACCTTCGGGATCAAGCCGCGCGCCTGGCGTGCCGCGCTCCCGGGCTTACTGGATAGGTTTTATCGCCATGGCTGACGGCCCTGTTTTAATCACCGGCGGCGCCGGTTTCATCGGCTCGCACCTGGCTGATGCCTTGCTGGCCAAGGGATATTCGGTACGGATTCTCGATGACCTGTCGACCGGCAAGCGCAGCAACCTGTCGCTGGACAATCCCAGGGTCGAACTGATCGTCGGTGATGTCGCCGATGCCGCATTGGTCGCGCAAGCGATGCAAGGTTGCAGCGCGGTCGCGCACCTGGCGGCCGTGGCTTCGGTGCAGGCTTCGGTGGACGATCCGGTGAAGACTCACCAGAGCAACTTCATCGGCACCCTCAACGTCTGCGAAGCGATGCGCCAGGCCGGCGTGAAGCGTGTGCTGTTCGCCTCGAGTGCAGCGGTCTACGGCAACAACGGCGAGGGCGAGTCGATCGACGAGGACACACCAAAGGCGCCGCTGACGCCTTACGCCTCGGACAAACTGGCCGGTGAGCACTACTTCGATTTCTACCGCCGCCAGCATGGCCTGGAGCCGGTGATTTTCCGTTTCTTCAACATCTTCGGCCCCCGCCAGGATCCATCCTCGCCGTACTCCGGGGTCATCAGCATCTTCAGTGAGCGCGCGCAGAAAGGCCTGCCGATCAGCGTGTTCGGCGATGGCGAGCAGACCCGGGATTTCCTCTACGTCGAAGATCTGGTGGATGTGCTGGTGCAGGTGTTCGAAAAGCCTGAAGTGGAAATCGGTGCGGTGAACGTCGGCTGGAATCAGGCGACCAATCTCAAGCAGATGCTTGAAGCGCTGGAGAAAGTCGTCGGTGAATTGCCACCGGTCAGTTATGGCCCGGCGCGGGCTGGCGACATTCGTCATTCGCGGGCGAACAATGCGCGGTTGCTGGAGCGTTTTGTGTGCCCGCAGCCGACGCCACTGAGCGTGGGGCTGGCGCGGCTGCTGGGACGCTAGCGTCAAAAGCCCCTCTCCCGGAGGGAAAAGGCTGGGGTGAGGGACCGATTCGCAACGCATTTGCAGCAGACATGAAAAAGGCGCCCTTCAACAGGCGCCTTTTTCACGGCCGGAATTCCGTTACAACCCTGGAAAATCCTGTGGCAAGGGAAATTATCCCCGTGCGACCGCAGAGCCGTCGCCGTCAGTTCTAAGCCTGCTCACCATTGAGCCTCATTCACCACCACGTGAACGTTCTTTTGAATCGAGGCTTAGAACTTGTAGCCCAGACCGACCATGTACACAAATGGATCGACATCCACATTCACCTTGGCGCGGGTGCCGGGGGCGACCGCGTTGTTCTCGACGGTGGCGCGGGTGTCGATGTCGATGTAGCGCACCTGGGCGTTGAGCATGATGTTGTCGGTCAGCATGTAGTCGGCGCCGACCTGCCAGGCCAGGCCCCAGGAGTTTTTCGCCTTGAAGTTGCTGAAACCGTTGGACTGGGCTTCGCTGCCGACGTGTTCGTCGTAGATCCAGGTGTAGTTGATGCCGCCGCCGATGTACGGCTGGAACGCCGACTTCGAGTCCAGCGGGTAGTAGACGACGCTGAGGGTCGGCGGCAGGTGTTTCAGGGTGCCGAGCTTGCCGTTGGCAGCCGGCAGGGCGGTGCCCTTGAGCTTCACGTCATGCTCGAATGGCGTGGCAGCCAACAACTCGATACCGATGTTGTTGGTGAGCATGTAGGCGAAGTTGAGGCCCAGTTGGGTGTCGCTGCTCATGGTCGCCTTGCCGCCCAGGTTGGTGCCGCTCAGCGGACCCTGATCGACCTTGACGCTGGAGCTGTCGGCCTTCGGGTTGACGGTGATCGCACCGGCGCGAACGATGATGTCGCCGGCTTCGTGGGCATGGGCGAGCGGGGCTGCAAGCGCGAGGGCAAACAGCGAGGCGCTGAGCAAGGACTTGTTCATGGAAGCTCCCAAAGGACGTTAAAAATGTTTGATGTCCTATGGTACGAATCCGTCTGATACGGTCTTTTGACTCAGCTCAATGAAACAGTGATGACAGGTTTTTCGCTGGAACTTTGTGGGTTTGCCCGCGAACTCGACGGATCACACAGCACAAAACTGCCGGATCACTCCGGCAGCTCATACACATAAATCTTGTCCGCCTCCATCTGATACCCGGCATCGGCCAGTTCGCTGGTGGACTGCTTGACCTGCAACGGCCCCTCGACCCAATACGGCTGATACAGCTCGTCGAGTTTCACCCCCAGCTCGCTTTTCACATGCACGATCTGGTTCGACGGCGGTGGCGGTACGTGGATGCAGGCGCCGAAATACGGCACCAGCAGGAAATCGGTCGTGCGGCCTTCTTCGCTGACTTCCAGCGGCACGATATAGCCCGGCAGACGGACGTTCTGCCCGTCCAGGCTCTGCACCACCGGGGCGTTGGGCATGTCCTGTTTGGCGGCGGGTGCCGACTCGGCGGACAGCGCATCGCCCATCTTCGACAGGTCGTGCAGCGGGGTCATGTTCGGCACTTCCGGCGCGGCGTCCGGCGGGATCATCTCCGACCAGGTCAGGTCTTTCGGTGCGGCCGCCCACACGGGCAGGGCGACCAGCAGCAACAGCGCGAGCACGGCGCGGGGCATGGTGAACATCCTCATAAACGGATCGACAGGCCATCGGCCAGGGATTGGCGATACGCGCGCCAGGCCGGTACGCTGCCCATCAGCAGCGCGGCCGCCAGAATGCCACCGAGCAGCGTCCATTCATACTCGCTCGGCCATGCCAGCGGCAGATACAGACCGTAATTGGCCTGCACATAACCCTGGGCGGCGGCGATGCCGATGTACAGCAACCCCAGCCCGGCGATCACCCCGGTCAGCGCCAGGGCAAAGGCTTCCAGCACCAGCAGGCTCGCGATGTGCCAGGGGCGTGCGCCGACCGAACGCAGAATCGCCATCTCCCGGCGCCGCTCATTGAGGCTGGTGAGAATCGCCGTGAGCATGCCGATCAACCCGGTCAGCACCACGAACAGCGACACCACGAACAACGCTTTTTCGGCGGTGCTCATCAGGCTCCACAACTCCTGCAAGGCCACGCCCGGCAGGATCGCCAGCATCGGCTCGCCACGGAACTCGTTGATCTCCCGTTGCAGGGCGAAGGTGGAAATCTTGCTGTTGAGACCAAGCATGAACGCGGTGATCGCTTGCGGCGTCAGGTCCATGTTGCGCGCCTGATCAGCAGTGATCCGGCCATTGCCCCGGGCCGGCACACCGTTGTGCCAGTCGATGTGAATCGCCTCCATGCCGCCGAGGCTGATGTGCAGCGTGCGATCCACCGGCGTGCCGGTGCGCTTGAGAATGCCGACCACGGTGAACGGCTTGTCGTCGTGCTTGACCAGACTGATCGCCGCCACGCCATGGGCCAGCACCAGTTTGTCGCCGAGCTTGTAGTGCAGCGCGTCGGCGACTTCGGCGCCGAGTACCACTTCGAACGGATCGCTGGCGAAGGCGCGGCCGTCCGCCAGTTCCAGATGTTGCTGGCGGCCGTACTGGTAATGCTCGAAATACGCTTCGGTGGTGCCCATCACCCGGTAGCCGCGATGGGAGTCGCCGAGGGACATCGGGATTGCCCACTTCACCTTCGGATCGTTGGCGAAGTGTTCGAAGCTGTCCCAGCGGATGTTGTTGGTGGCGTTGCCGATGCGGAACACCGAGTACAGGAGCAGGTTCACCGATCCCGAGCGGGCGCCGACGATCAGGTCGGTGCCACTGATGGTGCTGGCGAAGCTCGCCTTGGCCTCGGTGCGTACCCGTTCCACCGCGAGCAGCAGGCACACGGAAAGGGCGATCGCGAAGGCAGTCAGCAGTGCGGTGAAACGGCGGTTGGCCAGGCTGGCCATGGCCAGACGGAGCAAATACATCTCAGACCTCGGCAGACGTGGCGGCGCGATTGAGCTCGGCCAGGGACAGATGACGGTCGAACAGCGGCGCCAGGCTCTGGTCGTGGCTGACGAACAACAGGCTCGAACCGGCCTCGCGGCATTCGGCGAACAGCAGGCGAATGAAGTTTTCCCGGGCGTCGTAATCCAGTGCCGAAGTCGGCTCGTCGGCAATCACCAGTTCCGGCTGGCCAATCAGCGCACGGGCCGCAGCGACCCGTTGTTGCTGGCCGATCGACAGCGAGTCGGCGCGGCGCCCGAGGATGTTTTCATCCTGCAGACCGAGGTGGGCGAGCAGGGTGGCTGCCGCCTGATCGATACTGCCATGACGCTGCTTCGCCCGCTCGGCGCGCAGTTTCGAGAAGTGGCACGGCAGTTCGACGTTCTCGCGCACCGAAAGAAACGGCAGCAAGTTGAACTGCTGGAAGATGTAGCCGGTGTGATCGACCCGAAAGCGATCGCGCGCGCCGGCACCGAGTTCGGTCAGCTCCTGGCCGAGCAGGCGGATGCTGCCGCGACCGGGCTTCTGCACCCCGCCGAGCAGGCCGAGCAGGGTGGTCTTGCCACTGCCGCTCGGGCCTTTGAGGAACAGGGTTTCGCCCGGTTCCAGGCGAAACGCCGGGATGTCCAGCAGCGGCGGGTGACCGGGCCAGTTGAAGCCCAGGTCGGACAGTTCGATGAGTGCTTGGGTCATGGCGCGGTTTTCATGGGATCGGGTGGTGTCTCACTCAACATAATCCCCTGTGGGAGGGGGCAGTCCCTTCCCACAGGGAGTCTTCATGCCGTTCAGAACTTCAGGGCTGGTGCCTTGGAGGTGACTTCCGTGCCCTGCTGGCCGCTGGCGCTGATCAGTTGTACCTGGACTTTCTGGGTCGCCGGGAAAGTGTTGAAGATGTTCGCCAGATCCAGCGTCTTCAACGCGCCCGGAGTCGCGCAACTGAACTGGTAATGCGCGTGGATTTCGCTGTGGTCGTGGTGATGCTCGTGACCGTCCTTGTTCGCTTCTTCATCGTCATGGTCGTCGGCGTCCGGCTTGTCGCCGAACAGCGGGCTCTCCAGTTCCTGACTGACGACCTTGCAACCGGCGGCGGCTGGCAAGTTGAACAGCGCCAGCGGCTTCTCCAGTTGCGCACGGGCGGCGGCGACCTTGGCTTTGTCGGCGTCGCTGGTGGCGGCATGTTCGAAGCCGACAAGGTTCATCGCCGGACTTTCCAGCTCCAGTTCCAGGGTTTGCCCATCCAGCGCGGCATTGAGGCGACCGACGCCATGTTCATGGGCGCCGAGGCTGCCGTGTTCATGATCGTGGTCATGTTCGTCGACGGCATGGGCAACGGCCAGCGGCAACAGGGCAAACGGCAAAGCGAGCAGCAGACGACGCATGGCGGTCTCCGGGAAGTAAAGTGAAGAGTTTGTTATGTAATCTTATAACGAAAGTGCGCAGAGTTTGCCCGCCTGTCCCACTTTGCGCAAGACGTGACTAGGCACCGCCCGGAAGCTTGCGGGGCGGCGCGTAGATTGGAGGTCACGATTTTTGAGTCAGTAGCCTACGCCGGGGTAGTCGAACCAGTAGTGTCCCGATAGCACTTGCCTGATCAGATTTGCATCCAGGATGCTCGGCGCATCGCGAGCAAAGCGCTCGCGCCAGGCCGGCAGCCACCAGTAGTTGAGGGCTGTTCCGCGCGGAAGTGTCACCAGTTTCATAACTTCCCGGTCTATTTTGCCCTCAGCGTAGAGTTGATGGCTGCGATCCATGAGCCCCATGTATTGACCGATCGGTAACTCGAACATCAACGCAGTGGTGAAGATTTTTTCACTCTGACTGAACGCCGGGCTTTGTAGTATCTGCAGTGCTTCGCAGGTGTACGGCTTGGGTTCGCCAGCGATTTTCTGGCCTTCGGGAGTAGAGAGTATGTCGAAACGGTCGTCCATATCCCGCCAGTCGATACGGCTGTTACCCTCAAAATAATTGCGGATCACGGCGGTGAGCGGACCCGGCGCTGTGTTCTGGTAGGTACAGGCTGAAAGGTTGGCGGGCGACCAAAATCGCCATGCCACAATCAGTAAAAGTGAAGCAGTCAGGACTATCCAGAGAAGACGTTTCATTGTGGTGTGCTGTATTTGTATCGCCGAAAGATGGTGAAGTCGTGATCGCTGGCATGGGCGTTGCCGGACCTCTGACGGAAGCCGACATCGTTGACTTCGATTTTCTCCCAGCCAGCAGAAATGCATACGCCCTGAATCAAGACAAAACCAACATGTCCGCTGGCATCCGAATAATTGACAGCATATGCACCGACGTCGCCGGGTAGAGGTGAGCGTTGCACGCTCCAGCTCTTAAGCAAACGATTTTCGTCAGCCCACTCTCCGGCCAACGGCGGGCCGACTTTTGAGTATCCAGGAATGTATTTCGACTTGCCGTGTTCGATCAGTGCCACGTTGATTCCCACGGCGGTCAGCACGTCATAAACGAAGAGGTTGCATTTGTGGGTGTTGGCGGGGAATTCGACGCTTTTGCTGGACTCATCGGCGGTCCTGTGCGGCAAGGACTTTTTACTCCGATCGCCAGCCCAGACTGTGGAGTTGCGATGCGAGAGCGCCTCTAACAGTATCTTGCGTGGCAGATCCTGAATGACAACTTTCACTGTATTGGTCTTGTTTTGGCGCTTCACGCCGTATTCCACTTCATAAAACATGTCCTGGGTAACGGCACCGGTGTTGGACAGGGGGACCTTCACCCAGGGTGATACTGCAACGATTGTCAGCAGATTACCCGGGGTCAGCGTGGATTCGTTGACGGCCTTTTTCGTGCCGGAAACACCGATGATCTGGATGACCACGTCGTGGGTCTTGCGGTTTTTGATCGACGGCAGCTTCTTCGCATCGTCGCGGGTGATAACGGTTTGCTCTTTGTCTGAAACAAGGGAGTAGGTAAAGGGGGTGTCCTTCTTTTGGACAATGTTGTCATCGACGACCTGCCCATCAATCAACATTTGAAACTTTACACCTCCTGGTGGCTGCATCAGGAAGTCTTTAAAGACCAGCTTGATTTCCGATTTCATGACAGATCCTGTTTCAGCGGTTCTTCATAGGAGTAGAACGTCCATTCGGCTTCCTCTCCGACCATGAGCGTGTCGTAATCCTCAGGGTTTTCGACCCGGTGCTCGCAACCTTCACCGGTAGCAGTGCAGGTGCTGTCCTGCAGGACGGCGATCTTTTTCTTGTCTTTGAGCTTGTAGGCCAGCCCTGGTTTTTTCGTATCGTCCTGGCGTTCGATGATCACTTGCAGATAACGATGCGCAGCCAGGGCCGCAATTGCTGGGCCCATATCGATGGGGGCGGGACGACCAATGCCGGCGAAGCCGCTGTGTTGCTGGGTCAGCAGCTTGTTGGCCATGGGCGGACAGCCGCAGGCGACGTAGTCTCCTTCCAGCGCGGCCGGACCGGCGGGCAGAATCAGGGTTCTTTCGCCCACCGCTACGATCGGGCCTTTGCCTGGGCTGCACGCCGGACAACTGGCGAGTTGTCCGATAGAGGCAATAATTTCTCCCTCGATCAGGAGATTTTCATTTCCCTCGAGAATCACGCCGCCCGTCGAAGTCGGGCCTCCCTTCGACGCCAGTTTTCGTCCTGAAGACATGGGCATCCTTTCCCTGAAAAAAGAAAAAATGTAGTCGATAGCCAGTCATGCGTGCCGTCTGGACACTTGGTGTTACACAAGACTCATGGGAGCATGCAGGTCAGAAATGTGCAGGAGCGAACCCCATGTTGCGTATACGCGGAACCGTCGGCGACTTGCCGGTGGACTTGACGCTGGAGCTGGATGAGAGCGACTGGGCGCGGCTCGGCTCGCAGTTCGGTATGTCGGTGCAGACGGCTCAACCGGCCACCACAACGCCCACGGCGAAGCCGCAGAATCAGGACGATGCGTTGTGGCAGGTGGCGAGGGATCTGTTGCGCAAGGCCGGGCAACTCAGCGGGCCGGATCTGCTGGATCAACTGGAAGGGCTGACCGGCAGTGCGGTGGCGGGCAAGCGTTTGCTGGTGCGCTTGCGCCACAGTGCGGACGTGAAAGTCGCGAATGGCGGGGATACGCCGCTCTATAGCTGGATCGAGTAAGCGGCAAAAAGATCGCAGCCCGTTGCAGGCTGCGATCTTTAAATCTTCAGTAAAGCGCCGCGAACACCTTGCGCCGGTAGGCAGTCACCAGCGGGTGATCGTTGCCCAGCAGCTCGAACACTTGCAGCAAGGTCTTGTGCGGCAGGCCCTCGCCGTAGCTGCGGTTGCGGATGAACAGCTTGAGCAGCGCGTCCAGCGCCGCTTCGTACTGCTGACGGGCCAGTTGCTGGATCGCCAGTTGGTACACCGCCTCATCGTCCTGCGGATTCTGCGCCAGACGACTTTTCAGGTCGGCGGCGTCCGGCAAGTCCCGGGCCAGGCCGAGGAACTTGATCTGCGCCTTGGCGCCGGCCAGCGCGGCTTTGTGCTCATCGGTCTTGACCGCGTCGAGCACGGTTTGCGCCTCGCCCAGTTCGCCACGTTCGGTCAGGCAGCGGGCGTAGAGAATCAGCGCCTTGGCGTTGGTGTTGTCTTCGCCCAGCAGCACCACCAGCACCGCTTCGGCATCGGCGAAGCGGCCGTCATCGAACAGCGCCTGGGCCTGTTCCAGCGGATCGGCGGCGGCCGGTGGCGGCATTTGCACATGGGGTTCGAGCAATGCACGCACGGCGGACTCCGGCTGCGCCCCGGCGAAACCGTCGACCGGTTGCCCGTCCTTGAACAGCACCACGGTCGGCAGGCTGCGGATACCGAAGCGGGCGACGATGTCCTGCTCGATGTCGCAGTTGACCTTGGCCAGCAGCAACTCGCCCTGATAGCTCTCAGCGATGCCTTGCAGCATCGGCATCAGCGCCTTGCACGGCGCACACCATTCGGCCCAGAAATCCACCAGCACCGGTTTTTGGAAGGAGGCTTCGATCACCGACTGGTCGAAATCGGCCGTCGTGGCGTCGAAGATGTACGGCGTTTGCTGACTCATGGGGCATCTCGTAAAAGCGTGAATGGGGCAACTATACGGTCAGGCACGGGCCGCATGGTAGAGGCTGACATGCCGAAACTCTTGCGGCTCGGCCAGATCCGGCAGGGTCATGGCTTCGAGCATTTCGATGCGCCGATACAGCGGATGACGAAAATCCCGCACCCGGGAATCCGCCACCAGCGCTTCGCGGCCACGGCTTAGAAACGCATCGAGCAACGGCAGGTTTTCCCGGTCGTACAACACGTCCGCCACCAGGATCAGATCGAAGCGATCCTGCTCGGCAAAGAAGTCCGTCGAGTAATTCATGTGCACGTCGTTGAGTTCGGCGTTCGCCCGGCACGCGGCAATCGCCAGCGGATCGAGATCGCAGGCCACCACTTCCAGCGCACCGGCCTTCACGGCGGCAATCCCGGCGATTCCGGAACCGGCGCCGAAATCCAGCACCCGTTTGCCCCGGACCCATTCGGGAAACTCGGCCAGATAACGCGCTACCGCCAATCCACTGGCCCAGCAGAAACTCCAGTAGGGCGGTTCATGGAGAATCCGCCGGGTTTCGTCCGGGGTGAATTCCCGGGCCATGTTGTCGCCGTCGATCAGCCACAGTTGCAGATCGGTGTCCGGCAACGGGCAGGCGACCAGACGCGCATCGCCGAGCAGTTCACCCAAGGCCCGTTGCAGGTCGAGCGGTGCATTCATGGTGCTTTGACAAATTGCAGTTGGCCCAGGGCCTGGGTGGTCGGCTGGGTGATGGTTTGCGACGGCAGATGCAGGATCAACTGCCCGGACTGACTGGCGCGACCGCGCAGTTCAACCCGCGCACCGGCCGGGAAGGCTTCGGGGTTGAAGCGCAGATGAAACGGCAGGATCTGGTTGTTGCCGATCAGGCTGGAGCTGGCGAGCAATTGTTGCGGGCGATCCTTTTCATCGATCACCAGCAGCGCCAGTTCGACTTCGGCGCCGGCCGGCACGCCTTGCAGGGTGCCGCTCAGCTCACGTTGATAGGCCGGCAGCGGGCCGAGGTCGGCGGCTTCCCGGGCTTTCTTCTGCGCCTGCTGCGGCGCCGGGCCGGGTGTCGGCGGCTGAGGCTTGGGTGCGTCGCTGCCACAGGCCACCAGAAGGGTGAAAAGGCTGAGCAAAACGAGCGGACGTAACGGCATTGGCAGCTCCGGCAAAATGAAATCCATGGATCAAACGATCATGGCAGTCTGTATACCGCAAAGCCTATGGCTTGTCTTGCCACCGGGATGCGCTACCATGGCCCTCCCTTTTTTTGTTGCCAGCCACCATGCACTGTCCCTTCTGCGGTGCCAACGACACCAAGGTCATCGACTCGCGTCTGGTCGCCGAGGGCGAGCAGGTGCGCCGCCGGCGTGAATGCCTGGCCTGCGGCGAGCGTTTCACGACGTTCGAGACGGCCGAACTGGTGTTGCCGCGCCTGATCAAAACCGATGGCAGCCGCCAGCCGTTCGACGAAGAAAAACTCCGCGCCGGCATGCAGCGCGCCCTGGAAAAACGCCCGGTGAGTGTCGAGCGTCTCGAATCCTCGCTGGTCCACATCAAGCACAAGCTGCGCGCCACCGGCGAGCGCGAGGTCAAATCCCTCGTGGTCGGCGAACTGGTGATGGCCGAGCTGAAGAAGCTCGATGAAGTGGCCTACATCCGTTTCGCCTCGGTCTATCGGCGCTTTCAGGATCTCAACGAGTTCCGCGAAGAGATCGACCGTCTCGCCCGCGAGCCGGTGAAAGAATGACCAGCACCGCCGAGCAGGCCATCCTCGACGCCCATTTCATGGCTCGCGCCCTGGAGCTGGCGCGCAAGGGTCACTACACCACTCATCCCAATCCACGGGTCGGCTGTGTGGTCGTGCGCGACGGGCAGATCGTCGGCGAAGGCTGGCACGAACGCGCCGGCGAACCGCACGCCGAAGTCCACGCCCTGCGCGCTGCCGGTGATCTGGCCCTCGGCGCCACCGCTTACGTCACGCTCGAACCTTGCAGCCATCACGGCCGCACGCCGCCGTGCGCCGATGCGCTGGTAAAGGCCGGCGTCGGGCGGGTGGTCGCGGCGATGCGCGATCCCAATCCACAAGTCGCCGGACGCGGTTTGCAGCGTCTGGCCGATGCCGGCATCGCCACTGAAAGCGGCGTGCTGGAAGCCGAGGCGCGCAAGCTCAACCAGGGTTTCCTGAAGCGCATGGAGCACGGCTTGCCGTTCGTGCGGGTCAAGTTGGCGATGAGTCTCGACGGCCGCACGGCGATGGACAGTGGCGAAAGCCAATGGATCACTGGTCCGGCCGCCCGTTCGGCGGTGCAGCGTTTGCGCGCCCAGGCCAGCGTGGTGCTGACCGGTGCCGATACGGTACTGGCCGATGGCGCCCGTTTGACCGTGCGCGCGGACGAGTTGGGACTGGATGCCGGGCAGACCGCGCTGGTTATGAGCCGTCCGCCGCTGCGGGTGCTGATCGACGGGCGTCTGCGGGTGCCGCTGGATGCGCCGTTCTTCAAGGCCGGCCCGGCGCTGGTCGCCACCTGCATGGCGGTCGAAGAACAGTACGCCAACGGTCCGGAGTGCCTGAACGTGCCGGGCGCGGACGGTCAGGTCGATCTGCATCAATTGCTGGTCGAGCTTGCCAACCGTGGCGTCAACGAAGTGCTGGTCGAGGCCGGCCCGCGATTGGCCGGTGCGTTTGCCCAGCAAGGGCTGGTCGATGAGTTCGTGATCTTCATCGCCGGCAAGTTTCTTGGCTCGACGGCACGGCCGCTGCTCGACTGGCCGCTGGCGTACATGAAAGACGCGCCAGAGCTGAAAATCAGTGAAATTCGTGCGGTGGGCGATGACTGGCGAGTCACTGCCATCCCTGTGCCATCGACGAGCGTATAATTTTCGGCCATCGCGTTAGCGCTGGCTTCGTTCTCAAGGAGAACCCCATGTTTACCGGCATCATCGAATCCATCGGCAGTATCCGCGCACTGACCCCCAAGGGCGGTGATGTACGGGTGCATGTCGAAACCGGCAAGCTCGACCTGAGCGACGTCAAACTGGGCGACAGCATCGCCGTCAACGGCGTCTGCCTGACCGCCGTCGAGCTGCCGGGCAACGGCTTTGCCGCCGATGTCAGTCGCGAAACCCTCGACTGCACGGCCATGAATGACCTGAAAAGCGGCAGCCCGGTCAATCTGGAAAAAGCCCTGACGCCGACCACCCGTCTCGGCGGGCATCTGGTCAGCGGTCACGTCGACGGTGTCGGCGAGGTGGTTTCGCGCAGCGACAATGCCCGCGCCGTGGAATTTCGCATCCGCGCGCCGAAGGAGCTGGCCAGGTACATCGCCCATAAAGGCTCGATCACCGTTGACGGCACCAGCCTGACCGTGAACGCGGTCGACGGCGCCGAATTCCTCCTGACGATCATCCCCCACACCCTGAGCGAAACCATCATGGCGTCGTACAAGCCTGGCCGCCGGGTGAACCTGGAAGTCGACTTGCTGGCGCGCTATCTCGAGCGTCTGCTGCTGGGCGACAAGGCGGCCGAGCCGACGTCCGGTGGCATCACCGAAAGCTTTCTGGCCCAAAACGGCTATCTCAAATCCTGAAGCTCAAATTCCCAAAGAAGGGGGTGCCTTGTGGCGCTCAATAGCATCGAAGAACTGGTTGAAGACATCCGCCAAGGCAAGATGGTCATCCTCATGGATGACGAAGACCGCGAGAACGAAGGCGACCTGATCATGGCCGCCGAATGCTGCAAGGCCGAGCACATCAACTTCATGGCCAAGCACGCCCGTGGCCTGATCTGCATGCCGATGAGCCGCGAGCGCTGCGAAACCCTCAAGCTGCCGCTGATGGCCCCGCGCAACGGTTCCGGCTTCGGCACCAAGTTCACCGTCTCGATCGAAGCCGCCGAAGGCGTGACCACCGGTATCTCCGCCGCTGACCGCGCCCGCACCGTGCAGGCGGCCGCCGCGAAAGACGCCAAGGCCGAGGATATCGTCAGCCCTGGCCACATTTTCCCGCTGATGGCCCAGGCCGGCGGCACCCTGGCCCGTGCCGGCCACACCGAAGCGGCATGCGACCTGGCGCGCATGGCCGGTTTCGAGCCGAGCGGTGTGATCTGCGAAGTGATGAACGATGACGGCACCATGTCCCGTCGCGCCGAACTCGAAGCATTCGCCGCCGAACACAACATCAAGATCGGCACCATCGCCGACCTGATCCACTACCGGATGATCCACGAACGTACCGTTCAGCGGATTGCCGAGCAGCCGCTGGACAGCGAACTGGGCCAATTCAACCTGGTGACCTATCGTGATTCGGTGGAAGGCGACGTACACATGGCCCTGACCCTGGGCAATGTCTGCGCCGAAGAACCGACCCTGGTTCGCGTACACAACATGGACCCGCTGCGTGACCTGCTGATGGTCAAACAACCGGGCCGCTGGAGCCTGCGCGCCGCCATGGCTGCGGTTGCCGAGGCCGGCAGCGGCGTGGTGCTGTTGCTCGGGCACCCGCTCGACGGTGACGTGCTGCTGGCGCACATCCGTGAAACCGGCGATCAGGCAGCGGTGAAAAAACCGACCACCTACAGCATCGTCGGTGCCGGTTCGCAGATCCTGCGCGACCTCGGTGTACGCAAAATGCGCCTGATGTCGGCACCGATGAAGTTCAATGCGATATCCGGTTTCGATCTGGAAGTTGTAGAATACGTGCCCTCCGAATAATGACCGGGTGTTTCCGGCCGAACGTTCGCGGTAAATAAATCACTGAGGGGCGCGTAACAGACGCGTCCCGGCTCTTTAAGAGATCTGACGAATGACCCTGAAGACCATCGAAGGTACCTTCATCGCCCCTAAAGGCCGCTACGCTCTGGTAGTGGGCCGTTTCAACAGCTTCGTGGTTGAAAGCCTGGTCAGCGGTGCAGTTGATGCCCTGGTTCGCCATGGCGTTAGCGAAAGCGACATCACCATCATCCGCGCACCTGGCGCCTTCGAAATCCCGCTGGTTGCGCAGAAAGTCGCCCAGAAAGGCGAGTTCGCGGCAATCATCGCCCTGGGCGCGGTCATTCGTGGCGGTACTCCGCACTTCGAATACGTGGCGGGCGAATGCACCAAGGGCCTGGCCCAGGTGTCCATGGAGTTCGGCGTACCGGTCGCGTTCGGCGTCCTGACCGTCGACTCCATCGAGCAAGCCATCGAGCGTTCCGGCACCAAGGCCGGCAACAAAGGTGCTGAAGCTGCCCTGTCCGCTCTGGAAATGGTCAGCCTGCTGGCGCAGTTGGAGGCCAAGTGATTAGCGACGATAGCGATCGTTTCAACCCGCGCGATCCGAAACCTGCGGATGCCGGCAAGCCATCGAAAAGCGCCAAGCGCCGCGAAGCCCGTCAGCTCGCGACTCAGGCCCTGTATCAATGGCACATGGCTAAGGCTTCGCTGAACGAGATCGAAGCGCAATTCCGGGTCGATAACGATTTCAGCGATGTCGACGGCGCGTATTTCCGCGAAATCCTGCACGGGGTTCCGGCCAGCCGCACCGAAATCGACACCGCGCTCAAGCCTTGCCTGGACCTGGCGATCGAAGAGCTGGACCCGGTTGAACTGGCGGTTCTGCGCCTGTCCACCTGGGAACTGCTCAAGCGCGTCGACGTGCCTTACCGCGTTGTGATCAACGAAGGTATCGAACTGGCCAAGGTCTTCGGTTCCACCGACGGCCACAAGTTCGTCAACGGTGTGCTCGACAAGCTGGCCCCGCGCCTGCGTGAAGCTGAAGTGAAGGCGTTCAAGCGCTGATCGGCGCTTGAACGCTTTATCTCAGCCATGGGCGAGTTTGAGCTGATCCGCAATTTCTTCGCCGCCGCGCCTTGTGCGCAGGGCGGCGAGGGCGTTGCCCTGGGGATCGGCGATGACTGCGCCTTGCTGGCGGTTCCCTCCGGGGAGCAACTGGCGGTTTCCACCGATACGCTGGTGGCCGGTGTGCATTTCGCCGACCCCTGCGATCCGTTTCTGCTCGGTCAGCGCTCGCTGGCCGTGGCGGTCAGCGATCTCGCTGCCATGGGCGCCACGCCCGTTGCCTTTACCCTTGCCCTGACCCTGCCGAAGGTGACCGCCGATTGGCTGCAAGCCTATGCCCGTGGTTTGAACCGCATGGCGCAGAGCTGCGGCGTGGCGCTGGTCGGCGGCGACACCACCCGTGGGCCATTGAGCCTGACCGTGACCGTGTTCGGTCGGGTCCCGGCCGGCCAGGCCCTGACCCGCAGTGGCGCCCGACCGGGTGACCTGCTGTGCGTCGGCGGTGAGCTGGGCAATGCCGCCGGGGCCTTGCCGCTGGTGCTCGGTCAGCGAGACGCTGCGCCGGGCATCGCGCAGCCGTTGCTCGATCATTACTGGTCGCCGCAACCGCAACTGGCCCTCGGCCAGGCCCTGCGCGGCAAGGCCACTTCGGCCCTCGACATCTCCGATGGCTTGCTCGCCGACTGCGGCCACATCGCGCTGGCCTCCCAGGTACGCCTTGAGGTTGAACGCGAGCGCGTGCCGTTGTCGGATGCTCTGGTGAGCTTTCTTGGCCAGCGCGGTGCCGAACGTGCCGCGCTGAGCGGCGGTGACGATTATGTGCTGGCCTTCACCTTACCGTCTGTCGAGTTGTCGGCACTGCTGGCAGATGGCTGGCCTGTCCATGTAATCGGGCAGGTGACCGAGGGGCAGGGCGTGGTGCTGCTGGATCGCGACGGCCATGACATCACCCCGCAAATCCGGGGTTATCAACATTTTCAGGAGACACCGTGACCGATCACCCGAAACAGGTTCCGGCCGAATTCGTCCCGCCTTCTGTCTGGCGCAATCCCTGGCATTTCCTCGCCTTCGGTTTCGGCTCGGGCACCTTGCCCAAGGCGCCGGGCACGTGGGGCTCGTTAGTTGCGCTACCCTTTATTCCGTTGTGGCAGATGCTGCCCGACTGGGGCTACTGGCTGATGCTCGGGATCACCATGCTGTTCGGCTTCTGGCTGTGCGGCAAGGTGGCCGACGATCTGCGGGTGCATGACCACGAAGGCATCGTCTGGGACGAGATGGTCGGGATGTGGATCACCCTCTGGCTGGTGCCGGAAGGCTGGTACTGGTTGCTCGCGGGGTTTGTGGTGTTCCGCTTCTTCGACATTCTCAAGCCATGGCCGATCCGCTGGATCGATCGTCATGTGCATGGCGGCGTCGGCATCATGCTCGACGACGTGCTGGCCGGCGTGTTCGCCTGGCTGGCGATGCAAGGGCTGGTATGGATTTTCACCTGATCTTGCGGATTTAGATAAGGGATGCATGTGGGAGAACTAGGGATGGCCCGACGCTGGTTGGCGATAGTGGTATTTACCTTGCTCGGTGCGGCGGCATGGGCACAGGATGCGCCCCCTTCGGTCATTCATCTGGCCAGCGAGGACTGGGAAGACTACACCGCCGCCGACGGTCACGGACTGGCTTGGGATGTGCTGCGCAAGGTGTTCGAGCCGGCGGGTGTGCAACTGGATATCCGCACCGTGCCATACACCCGCTCGGTGGGACTGGTGCAGTTGAAGGAAGTCGATGCGCTGGTCGGCTCCTATCGCGATGAAGCCGAGAAAGTCCTGTACCCGCAGTGGAATTTCGACTCCGACCACATCTACGCCCTGGGCCTGGCGAGCAATCCGATACCGACCCTGGCGACGCTGGGCAAGTATCGCCTGGCCTGGGTGCGCGGCTATCGCTATGAAAACTATCTGCCCAATATCAAGCGCTACAACCAGATCGAACGCCGCACCGGCATCCTGCCGATGCTCAGGCAGGGGCGTGCGGATTACTACATCGATGCGCTGACGGAAGTCGAAGCGGTGGTCCGGGATGCCGCCGATCCCGGGCAATATCGCTACTCGCATCTGGCCGAGTTGCCGCTGTTTCTCGGCTTCGCCGACACCCCGCAGGGGCGCGCATTGCTGGCGCTCTATGACCAGCGCATGGAGCTGCTGGTGAAAAGCGGCGAGCTGAAACCGATATTCGAGCGCTGGAAGCAGCCGTATCCGTTTGACGCGAAGTGATTCCAGCACTCCCGCGGCAGGGCAGTCATCAAACTTTTTGATCGTTATGGCCGATAATTCAGCCTAAGCGCCTGCGGGAACCTGCTGTTACAATGCCGGCCTGCGAATCTTCAGACTTTTAGATCAGGAGCACACCGGTGCCTGTCGTTTTTGTCGCCGCTTCCAAGCTGCCAACGCCTTTTGCGCAATTCACCATGCACGGTTTTCTCGATGAAGCCACCGGCCGCGAGCACGTCGTGCTGAGCCTGGGTGAGGTTGCCGACGGTGCCCCGGTACTCGGCCGGTTGCACTCCGAATGCCTGACCGGTGATGCCTTGTTCAGCCAGCGTTGCGACTGCGGCTCGCAACTGGAAGCCGCCCTCAAGGCGATCGCCCGTGAAGGTCGTGGTGTGTTGCTGTACTTGCGCCAGGAAGGTCGTGGCATCGGCCTGCTGAACAAGATCCGCGCCTATGAATTGCAGGACGGTGGCGCCGACACCGTGGAAGCCAACGAGCGCCTGGGCTTCGCCGCTGACCAGCGTGAATACTCCATGTGCCTGCCGATGCTCGAGCATCTGGGCGTGAAGTCCGTGCGTCTGATGACCAACAACCCGCGCAAGGTCAAAGCATTGACCGATATGGGTGTGGTGGTCGCCGAGCGCGTGCCGCTGCACACCGGGCACAATCCGCACAACAAACTCTATCTGGCGACCAAAGCCGACAAGCTCGACCACATGATGGGCAACGAGCATCAAGGCGAGGTCGATCATTCGTGACGCGTGGACAGGTTCGCCGCCGCTTGTCGGTCGCCTGGTGGAAATACCTCGCGCTGGCGCTGGTGCCGCTGTTCGTGCTCAACGGCTTGTTCGGCCAGGGAGAAGGGATTCTGCCGATGCTGGCGATGCCGTTGTTCATCGCCGGCGTGGCCTCGATGTTTGTCAGCCTGAAGTTTTTCGGCCGCTACAAACATGCACTGATCGCCACGCAAAAATCCCTCGATACCCCCGCTGAGCCCGCTGCCTGGATTGAACTGGCGGCCCGTCGTCGCACGGCGTTTCTCGCCGCGGCGCTGCCGGCGTGGATCGGTGCGCTGGCGGTGTTCGTCGGCCTCGAGGCGGTGCCGGTGATGCTGCTGGCGCTGTCCACTGCGGTGCTGTTCTACCTCTACCGTATCCCGCGTCAACTCGGCTGATGCGTCGCCTGTGGCTGGCGGTTCTGCTGCTGGCCGCAAGCGCGCCGAGCCTGGCCGCGCTGCGGGTGGTCAGCCTCGCGCCGTCCCTGTCTGAAATCGTTGTTGAGCTGGACTCCGCCGACCTGCTGGTAGGCGTGCTGGATGCCGGCGAACGTCCGGCCGCGCTCAAGGATGTGCCTTCGGTGGGCCGCTACGGTCAGCTCGATATCGAACGTCTGCTGAGCCTGAAACCCGATCTGGTGTTGCTCTGGCCCGGCAGTGTCGGGCCGGCCCAGCGCGATCAGCTCAAGCGTCTGAACATTCCCACCTACGTCGCCGAACCCCATGACTTCGACCAACTGACCACGCAGATTGAAGGTATTGCCGGACAATTGGGCCGCCCCGAGCGCGGGCTGAAACTGGCGACGGATCTGCGCCAGCGGCTGAGCGAACTGCGCCAGCGCTATCGCCGGGACACGCCGTTGCAGGTGTTCTACCAGGTCTGGGACAAGCCGCTGTACACCGTGGGGGGCGGGCAGATTATCAGCGCTGCGCTTGATGTCTGCGGCGCAAGCAATGTGTTTGCCGATCTGCAACTGCCGGCGCCGCAGGTTAGCGTCGAAGCGGTGTTACAGCGTAATCCCGAGGTGATTCTGGCGGGGGATCAGGCTCAACTCGACGCGTGGAAAGCCTGGCCACAAGTGGCGGCGGTGAAGCGCGGGCAGTTGCTGTTGGTGACCGATAAAGGTCTGGAGCGGCCGAGCGGACAGATGATTGAAGCAACGGCCAGGCTCTGCCAATTGATCGCGCCTGGGCGCTGAAACCGCGCGGCCTCTTCGCGAGCAAGTCCGCGAAGAGGCCAGTCCTGACGATGCAGATTCCCGGTCAGATTTCCGGCGTCCAGGTCACCCCGAACATAAAGGCCCGACCTTCTTCGCGATAGCCGTACTGACTCCCGTCATGGCTGTACAGCGCGCGGCTGTAATTCTTGTCCAGCACGTTGTCGACCTTCAGATCCAGTTTGATCTCACGGCTCAGCGCCCAACTGCCACGCAGTCCGAACAGGGCATAGCCGCCCAATCGCCGGGTGTTGTCGATATCGTCGTAACTGCCGCTCACGGCCTGCCAACTGGCGCCGAGGCCGAGGCGGTCGAATTGCCGATCCAGATCCCAGCTCACTGTGCGGCGGGCCCGACGGGTGAGGGTGTGGCCGCTGTCACGGTCGCGGGGATCGATGATTGCCACGCCGAGGTTGCTCTGCCAGTCGAACAGTTCCTGTTTCAGCGCCGCTTCAAAACCGTTGATTCGCGCCGAGGCAACGTTCTGCGGACGTGAGTCGCTGCCGAAGATGATCGCGTCCTGCAGATCGGTCCGGTACAGCGAAGCTTCCAGGCGGCTGCTGTCGCTGAGCTGGCTGCGCCATTGCAGTTCGTAGCTTTTCGATGTCTCCGGTTTCAGATTCGGGTTGCTGAAAAGCGGGTAATACAGGTTGTTGAAGGTCGGCGCGCGAAAGCCTTCGCTGTAGCTCAGCAACACATCGTTGTCCGGGTTCAGCGGCAGGGTGAACGTGCCGCTCCAGGTGTTCTGGCTGCCGAACTGCTGGTTGTCGTCGTGACGCAGGCCCAGTTCCGTGGAGAAACTGTCGGCCTGATAACGGTGCTGGATAAACGCGGCGCGGTTCCAGCGGCTGTCCTCGTCGAACGCGGTGCTGCTGTTGACCCGGTCTTCGTACCAGTCGCCGCCCAGGATCAGGCTGTTGCGTGCGTCCAGGGTCAAATCGTTCTGCCAGGTCACCGAGTCGCGGTAGGTGTTGAACACCGAGCGTTCGTCGCTGAGCTTGTCGAGGGTCTTTTCGCGGTTTTCGCTGTGGCCGAACTCGAGGCGGGTTTTCCAGGTTTCGTTGACCCGGGCATCGACGTAGCTGCTGAGGCTGCTGACGTCGAAATCGCTGTAGGGCTGCTGCTGGGACGGCCCGAATGGGCTGTCGAATTCGCTTTTGCCGTGGTTATCCAGCAGGTTGGCGCCGATTTCGATGTCGTCGCTCAGCGCATGGCTAAGGCTCAGGCTGACCGACCGGTTGCGGTAGGCATCGTGATCGCTGTCGCTGGGATAGGACTGGTGCGAGCGGTCGATTCCGGCGGTTTCATCGAGGCTGGCGCCGAGGTTGAAGCGGGTTTGCTCGTCGCCACCGGACAGACCGAGGCTGCGCTCCCAGGTCTGGTTGCTGCCGAAACCGATGTGCATCCGTGGCTGCAAGCCTTGTTCGCTGCCGCGCCGGGTGAAGATCTGAATCACCCCGCCAATCGCGTCGCTGCCGTAAATCACCGAGCGTGAACCGCGCAACACTTCAACCCGTTCGATCTGCTCGATGTTGAGATGTTGCAGGTTGCTGTCGCCGGAAGTCGCGTTGCCGATACGCTGGCCGTCCACCAGCACCAGGCTCTGCGCCGATTGCGTGCCGCGAATGTAGATCCCCGGCAGACTGCCACGCCCGCCGGCCTGCGCCACTTGCACGCCCGGCACGCGCTGCAGCAGGTCGGTGACACTGCGCGGTTGCAGGCGGTCGATGTCCTCGCGGGTGAATACGGTGTTGGCCGCGCTGCTGTCGTTGCGCGCCTCGACCTGGCGATTGGCGCTGATCACCACGTCCGGCAGCTTCAGGGCCTGATCGCGCTCGAAGGTGTCGGCGAGGACATTGGTGGCAGGCAGCAGGAAGAGGGGCAGGGCGTAGCGCGGGAGGTTCATCGGTGATCCGTGAGGCGAATTGAATTTTGGAGGCTGCACAAACGACTGTGGGAGCGGGATTGCTCGCGAAAGCGGTGTGTCAGTCCAGATTGTTTCGACTGACCGTCCGTCTTCGCGGGCAAGCCCGCTCCCACAGGGTTTCGTGTTTACTTGTCGAGCAGGGCCAGGCGTTCGCGGATCGAGGCTTCGATCCCGGCTTCGTCCAGTCCGCACTCGGCGAGCATCTGCGCCGGTTTGGCGTGCTCGACGTAGATGTCCGGCAGGCCCAGGTGCAGCATCGACTTGAGGATGTTCTCCCGCGCGAGGAACTCGCTGACCGCGCCACCGGCGCCGCCCATGATCGCGTTCTCTTCGAGGGTCACCAGCAGGTCGTGGCTGTCGGCGATTTCAAGCACCAGGGCTTCATCCAGCGGTTTGACGAAACGCATGTCGACTACGGTCGCATCGAGTTTCTCGGCGACTTTCAGCGCTTCGGCCAGTTGCACGCCGAACACCAGCAGGGCGACCTTGCTGCCCTGACGGCGCACCACGCCCTTGCCGATTTCGATCGGTTCAAGGTCTTTCTCGATGGCCGCGTTCGGGCCGCTGCCGCGCGGATAACGCACTGCCGCCGGGCCGTTGTACAGGTGGCCGGTGCTGAGCATCTTGCGCAGTTCGTTCTCGTCGCTCGGGGTCATGATGACCATGCCCGGGATGCAACGCAGGAACGACAGGTCGAAACTGCCGGCGTGGGTCGGGCCGTCTTCGCCCACCAGACCGGCGCGGTCGATGGCGAACAGCACGTCGAGGTTCTGCACGGCCACGTCGTGGACCAGTTGGTCGTAGCCGCGTTGCAGGAATGTCGAGTAGATCGCCACCACCGGTTTCGAGCCTTCGCAGGCCATGCCGGCGGCCAGAGTCACCGCGTGCTGTTCGGCAATCGCCACGTCGAAGTAGCGCAGCGGGAAGCGTTCGCTGAACGCCACCAGGTCCGAGCCTTCCTTCATCGCCGGGGTGATGCCCACCAGACGCGGATCGGCGGCGGCCATGTCGCACAGCCACTCACCGAACACCGCCGAGTACTTCGGCCCGCCAGCCTTCTTCGGCGCGGCGGCCGGGGCGTCCAGCGGTTCGAGCTTGGTGATCGCGTGGTAGCCGATCGGGTCGACTTCCGCCGGGGCGAAGCCTTTGCCTTTCTTGGTGACGATGTGCAGGAACTGCGGACCTTTCAGATCGCGCATGTTGCGCAGGGTGGCGATCAGGGTCGGCAGGTCGTGGCCGTCGATCGGGCCGATGTAGTTCCAGCCCAGCTCTTCGAACAGGGTGCCGGGAACCAGCATGCCCTTGGCGTATTCTTCGGTGCGGCGGGCGATTTCCCAGGCGCCGGGCAGGCGCGAAAGGACTTTCTTGCTGCCCTCGCGCATGCTCGCGTAGGTGCGGCTGGAAAGGATTTTCGCTAGATAGTTCGACAGACCGCCGACGTTGCGCGAGATCGACATGTCGTTGTCGTTGAGGATCACCAGCATGTTGGCGTCGACTTCAGGCGCGTGGTTCAGCGCCTCGAACGCCATGCCGGCGGTCAGCGCGCCGTCACCGATCACGGCGATCGCCTTGCGCTCGCTGTTTTGCAGACGGGCGGCGATTGCCATGCCCAGCGCAGCGCTGATCGAGGTACTGGAGTGACCGACGCCGAAGGTGTCGTACTCGCTCTCGGAACGGCGCGGGAAAGCGGCGATGCCGTCTTTCTGACGCAGGCTTTCCATGCGCTCGCGGCGGCCGGTGAGGATCTTGTGCGGATACGCCTGATGCCCGACGTCCCACACCAGCCGGTCGTCCGGGGTGTCGAAGACGTAATGCAACGCGATGGTCAGCTCGATGACGCCCAGGCCGGCACCGAAATGCCCACCGGTCTGGCCGACCGTGTAGAGCAATTCCAGGCGCAACTCATCGGCCAGGGTTTCCAGCTCGGCTTCGCCTAACCGGCGCAGGCCGTCCGGCGTCTTCGCGCGGTCGAGCAGGGGCGTGGTCGGGCGCTTGCGGGGAATCTCATGAAACGTCGTGGGCATCAGGCGAATCGTTATAGGTATAAAAGATGCGGCAGTTTACCTGATGCATCGCCCCCTGCCCACGCGTTGGTCTTTTTTGGCGCAATCGCCTTCAGTGGCGGCGATCGACGATATAACGGGCCAGATCGCGCAAGGGTTCGGCGGCCGCGTCAAACGGTCGCAGTGCGTGCAGGGCCTGATCGCGCAGTTCCAGGGCATAGGCCTTGGCCGCGTCGAGGCCGAGCAGGGCCGGGTAGGTGGGTTTGTCGCGGGCGATGTCGGCGCCCTGGCGTTTGCCGAGGGTTTCGGTATCGCTTTCGACGTCGAGAATGTCGTCCTGCACCTGAAACGCCAGACCGATGGCCTGTGCATAAGTTTGCAGAGACTTGAGTTCGTCCTTCTCGGCACGGCCGCTGGCCAGGGCGCCGAGTTTGACGCTGACTTCGATCAGCGCGCCGGTCTTGTGCCGGTGCATCTGTTCGAGAGCTTTCTGATCGAGTTTCAGGCCGACCGAACCGAGGTCGATCGCCTGGCCGCCGACCATGCCCGCCGGGCCGGCGGCGTGGGCCAGCGCGGTGACCATCTGCAAACGAATGTCCGCGTCGAGGTTGCTCAGGCGCGGATCGAGCAGGGCACTGAACGCCAGGCTCTGCAAGCCGTCACCGGCGAGGATCGCGCAGGCTTCGTCGAATTTCTTGTGGGTGGTGGGCTGGCCGCGACGCAGATCGTCGTCGTCCATCGCCGGCAAATCATCGTGCACCAGCGAATACGCGTGGATCAGCTCCACCGCGCACGCCGCGCCGTTGGCCTGTTCGGCCTTGCCGCCGAGGGCTTCGCACGCGGCATAGGCCAGCAGTGGACGCACCCGTTTGCCGCCGATCATCACGCTGTAGTGCATGGCCTCGTAAAGACGCGCCAGTTCCGGCAGCGGTGCTTTGAACAGAAGCTCCAGGGCGGCGTTGACCCGCGCCTGGCTGGTGGCCGAATACGCTGCAATCATTCTGGCTGATCCGCATCGAAGGGTTCTTCCGCCAGTTCGCCATCGCGCTCCAGCAACACCTGGACTTTCTGCTCGGCCTGGGCCAGCGCCGCCTGGCAGTCACGGGTCAGACCGATGCCCTGCTCGAAAGCGGTCAGCGAGTCCTCCAGCGACAATTCACCATTCTCCAGACGCTCCACCAGCGTTTGCAGGTCGGCGAGGGATTGTTCGAAATCCAGTGCAGCTTTTTTGCGGGCCATGGCGGCTAATTCCGGTTGACGTTAAACCGGCGCGACACTAGCAGATAGGGGGTTTATGGGCAAATGAGCGGGGTTCTTGCGGCCGCTGCCGCCGGACGGATAGCGGGTTTTGAAAGTGGCAGAAATTATTCGGCTCATTTTGTGAGCCGAATAATTCGGCTATTCGGCTCACGCCCAGCAAAAGTGCGTGATTCCCACCGCAGATCCAGATGTATCCGATTGTTAAAATACTGCCGAATCGCTAATCTTCGCGCCTTCTACGACCCGATAGTCACGGGTCTTTCAGACGAAACGCAGGGTTGACCGCTGTGAAGCGCCGAGGATCGGGTGCAAGGTTTCGTTCAGGCATGGCAGGAGGCGTCACATGCGTTCATTTCTTTTGCTGCTGATCGGGCTTGCCTGCGCGCCCGCGCTGCTGGCTGCGCCAAGTGCCGAGCTGTCCGAGCCGGTGGGTGGCTGGCGTTATCACGGCTTGCTCGACCGCACGGAAAATCCGCAGGTCGCCTACCCGACGCCGCCCATTGATCGCGGCATTCAACGCAATCGCACGATGATCCAGGGCCAGCTCAAGGCCATCGGTCACATGCGCCCGCCCCACAGCCTGGCGGTCAATGGCAATCCACTGAATCTGTACACCGACGACGAGGGGCGTTTCGCCCGGCCGTATGCGTTCGGCGCCGGTTCCAACAGCGTCGAAGTGATCAGCGCCGAGGGCCAGTCGCTCAAGCGCGTGCAATTCTACGAAGCCAACAATTTGCGCACCCCGGCGCGAATCCGCGTGGTGCTGGGCTGGGACGATCCTAAAGCCGAACTTGACCTGCACGTCATTACCCCTGACGGCCAGCACGCCTTTTGGGCGCGGCCGGCCATGAGCAATGGCGGCGGCCTCGACCCGGACGGTGTCGACGGCCCCGGCCCGGAAATGTTCACCATGACCGCGCCGCTGCATGGCACTTATCTGGTTTACGTCAACTATTGGGGCAACTTCGGCAACGGCGGCTATAACTTCGAGGAGACCAGCAACCAGAACGAGGTCATCACCTCGCAAATCACGCTGGTGCTCAACGAAAACACCGTCGACGAAAAACGCGAAACGTTCATCGTGCCCCTGCGGGCCATCGGTGATCTGCTGCTGGTCAAGACTTTCAACTATTAAGCATCCCGCTCCACGGATGAACTTCGGGTTTTGTGAACATGAGTGATAACGCTGCTTCTCCGGCCGTCCCGACACCTGCCGGCCCATCTCCCCGGCGCTGGCCGTTGCTGTTGGCCGGGCTGTGCCTGGTGGCTGGCGTGGCCGGTGGTCTTGGCTGGTTTATGCACAAGCCGAAGACTCCGGCGGCGGAGCTGGCCAGTGACAAGCTCGGCCTGAGCCGCCCGGACGCCCTGCTGGAAACCCGCTCCCTGAGCCAGTTGCCCAAGGACCTGCTGGCGGTACCGTTCCTCAAGGCCACGCTCACCGAAGATTTCGTTTTCTATTACGAAACCCACGCCGATCGCCTCGGCCTGATCGGCAGCCTGCGCCGGATCATCTACGAACACGACCTGAAGTTGCAGGACAGCCTGATCGAGCAACTCTTCGACCAACCGGCGGACGTCGCACTGTGGCGCGGGGCTGACGGGCGCTTGAAGGATTTTCTGCTGGTGATGGATCGCGGCGGCCTGGCCAAAGTGCTGGAGCCATTGGCGAAAGTGGCGCTGGATGATTCGCAACTGAGCCAGTTGGGCGAGCTCAAGGTCGGCGGCGACAGCGTGGCGCTGTACCAGCTCAGCTATAACGCCAGCAAATCGCTGCTGTTCGCCTCTCACGGCGACAAACTGGTGGTGCTGTCGAACCCGGCCAAGTACTACGAGCCGGACAGCGGCCCCTCTGACGAGCCGGGCCATGTCTCGCCGCAAGCGCTGGCGGCGCTGCTCGGCGGCGAAAAATTGTTCCCCGAAGCGTTCGGCCTGCCGGCCAAAAAACCGGAAATCAAACAGCGCCTGTCGGTCAACTCAAGCGTGCTGGCGATGGGTTACCAGCGTTTCATTCCGAATTTCGCCGGCGTGCGTTTCGACATGGATGACAAGGGCTGGCACAGCTTTCTCGCCATGGATGAACTGGAAGACCAGCCGGACTTCGACTTCAAACCGGTCTGGCAAGCCATGCCGCTGGGCGCCAGTGCCTGCGTGACCCTGCCGGTCGCCGCCGAACCGCAGAAACCGTTGCTGGTGAAGCTTGGCGCCGACGAAGCGGTGGCGCAGAAGCTCACCGAGCATGTGGCCGGCGCGGCGGGCCTGTGCTGGTACGCCGACTCGCGGCTGTACACGCCATTGCTGGTCGCCAGCCTGAAGGACGAGGACAGCAGCCAGCTCGATGGCGACCTCGGCACGCTGTTCGGTTCGATGGTTGGCGCCTATGAAAGCAATGTCGATGAACATGCGTTCCCGGTGGTCGAGAAACAACAAGGCCAAAGCCACCTGTGGCAGCGTCAGGTCAGTTCGAACTTCGGCCCGTACGCGGCCAAGGATGCCGAGAACCCGGACGCGATCAGTGGCCGCGCCTTCATGAAAGTCAGCCTCGCCCGGCACGGTTCGACGCTGCTGTTTTCCCTCGACGACAAACTGGTCGACAAGGCCCTCGGCACCCTCGACAAGCGCTTCCCGCCGATGGCCGACGTGCTGCCGAAGGATGTGCTGATGCCGATCTACTTCGGCCCGGACTCCATCGCCCAACTGATGCAGCAGGAAACCCTCGATAGTCTGCCGCAGGACATGGAGCCGGTGTTCTACAACGCCGCGCAAACCTACCTGATCCCGAAACTGCGCACCCTCGGCGGCTACGGCAAATACGCCCTGACCCTGCCCGAAGGCAGCGAGCCTGACGGCCACTGGCAATGGCTGCCGCTGGAATGGAAAGCGCTGTGACGACACTGATCCGCAGCCTTGGCCTGCTGGCGCTGCTGTTGAGCGCCACTGTCCGCGCGACTGAAGCGCCCGCACTGGACCCGGCACAGTCGCAGGTGTTCCGCGCCTGGTTCGTGCGCATCGCCCAGGAGCAATTGAGCCAGGGGCCGAGCCCGCGCTGGTATCAGCAGGACTGCGCGGGCCTGGTGCGTTTCGCCGCCAATGAAGCGCTGAAAGTCCATGACGACAAATGGCTGCGCAGCAATGGCCTGTCCAATCGTTACCTGCCGCCGGAGCTGTCGCTGAGCAGCGAGCAACGCAAGCTCGCCCAGCAATGGCAGCAGGGCGGCGGCAAGGTCGGGCCGTACGTCAACGCGATCAAGTTGATTCAATTCAACAGTCATCTGGTCGGCCGCGACGTGTCCCAGGCACGTCCCGGCGATCTGATGTTTTTCGATCAGGGCGACGACCAGCACCTGATGATCTGGATGGGCCGCTACATCGCCTATCACACCGGCACCACGACCCCCACTGACAACGGCATGCGTTCGGCAGGCCTGCAACAACTCATGACATGGAAGGACACCCGATGGATACCCGACGCAGCCAACCCCAACTTCATCGGCGTCTATCGACTGAACTTTCTCACCCAATGACCGGTGCCCGCATGCTGCGCATTTGCTCAAAAATTTCTTTGCTGCTGGCGCTGTTGCTGCCACTGGCGACCGTCAACGCCGAAGACTCGGTGGAGCCGAGCGGTTATACGCCGGTGTCCGGTGAGAGTTTCTTCCTGCTGGCCGACAGCAGCTTTGCCAGCGACGAACAGGCGATGGTGCGCCTCGAAGCGCCGGGCCGCGATTACCGCCGCTTCCGCATGGAGCCTTATGGCGGCGCCGACATCCGCGTGTACCGGATCGACAAGCCGCTGGACTTCCTCAAGCGCCAGAAGAACCTGCATCGGGTGGTCAGCGACGGTCAGTTCAAGGGCGAAGGCCTGTCCAACACCCTCGCGTACCTGTGGGACAACTGGTATCGCAAGTCCCGTCGGGTAATGCAGCGGGCGTTTTCCTACGAATCGCGTAAGCAAGTCACCGAAGAAGTGCCGGAGCTGAAGATGGGCAATGCCATCGCCGCGCCGACGCCTTACGACGCGCAACCGCAATTCGCGCTGATTCCGGGTCTGCCGGTGGTCAGCCAGTTCCGTTATCCGCTGTGGCAGGCCAAACCGATCCAGCCGCCGGAAGGGGTGAAACTGGCCGGGTCCTCCAGCGAGTTCGTCAGCGTCGCGCCGGGCAACGTGTATATCCCGCTGGGGCAGTTGAAACCGGGGCTGTATCTGGTTGAAGCGCTGGTCGGCAAATACCGCGCGACCACCATGGTCTTCGTTTCCAACACCGTGGCGGTGAGCAAGATTGCCGGCGATGAACTGCTGGTGTGGGCTGCGCGCAAGCACGAAGGCAGTTCGGTGCCGAAGGTCAATGTGCTGTGGACCGACGGCCTCGGTGTGATGAGCAGCGGCGCCACCGACACCGATGGTTTGCTGCGCCTGAAACACGTCAGCCCCGAGCGTTCGTTCGTGATCGGCGAGGACGAAGAGGGCGGGGTGTTCGTCTCCGAGAACTTCTACTACGACAGCGAAATCTACGACACCAAACTCTATGCCTTCACCGACCGGCCGTTGTACCGGCCGGGGGATTGGGTGTCGCTGAAAATCGTTGGCCGCGAGTTCAAGAATGCGCGGGATTCGGTCGCGCCGGGCGCGGCGGATGTCAGCGTCAGCGTGCTCGATGCCACTGGCACCGAGTTGCAGCGCCTCGATCTGAGTCTCGATTCCAAGGCGGGTACGCAGGGCCGGTTCCAGTTGCCGGACAACGCCGTGGCCGGTGGTTACGAGATCCGGTTCAACTACAAGGATCAGGCCTACAGCAGCGCCTTCCGCGTGGCCGAGTACATCAAGCCGCATTTCGAAATTTCGCTGAACCTGGCCAAGCAGGATTACCGCACCGGCGAGCCGGTGAAGGGCAGCCTGGTGCTGCTGTACCCGGACGGCAAACCGGTGGCGAACGCCAAACTGAGCCTGAGCCTGCGTGCCCAGCAGTTGTCGATGGTCGACAACGAGTTGCAATACCTCGGGCAATTCCCGATCGAGCTGACCAGCACCGAGCTGACCACCGACAGCAAAGGCAACGCGAGCCTCGACCTGCCGGCCGCCGATAAACCGAGCCGTTACATGCTCACCGTGTTTGCCAGCGATGGCGCGGCGTATCGGGTCAAGACCACCAAGGAAATCCTCATTGACCGTGGCGCCGCGAGTTTCCGCCTGAGCGCGCCGCAGCGTTTCAGTGCGGCCGGTGACAAGGTTGCGTTCAGCTACGCCAACGAGGGTGGCAGCGAGCAGGCCAAAGCGGTGACCCCGAGCAGCTACAGTTGGGTGCGCCTGGAAGACCAGAGCACCGGCGAAGGCAAACTCGCGGCGACCGACAAAGGTTTCAGCGTGGCCTTCGAGCGTCCGGGCACGTACAACCTGACACTCAAGGATCAACATGGCCGGGTGCTCGGGGCCACCGGGCATTCGGTCACTGGTGAAGGCGTCAAAGCCGTACCGGGCACCGTGGAAATCGTTCTCGACAAACCCGAGTACAAGGCCGGCGACGAAGCGCTGGCGCTGATCACTTTCCCGGAGCCGGTGAGCGATGCGCTGCTGTCGCTGGAACGTGACAAGGTCGAAGCCACCGCGCTGCTGGCCAAAGGTGCCGACTGGCTGAAACTGGAAAAGCTCAGCGACACCCAATACCGCGCACGCATTGCGGTAAAGGACAACTTCGCACCGAACCTGACCTTCTCCGTGCTCTACACCAAGGGCGGTCAGTACAGCTTCCAGAACGCCGGGATCAAGGTCGTCGCGCCGCAGATCGATGTGGCGATTAGCACCGATAAACCGGTCTATCAGCCGGGTGACACCGTCACCGTCGACCTGACCACACTGTTCGCCGGCAAAGCGGTGCCGGCGCACCTGACGGTCAGCGTGGTCGACGAAATGGTCTATGCGCTGCAACCGGAAGTCGCGCCGACCATCGACCAGTTCTTCTACCACCCGCGTCGCAACAACGTGCGCACCAGCGCCAGTCTGTCGTTCATCAGTTACGACGTCGCGCTGCCGGGCAGTCCCGGCGCGCCGGGCAAGGCCAATCGCAGCGAACGCGGGGTGAAAGTGCTGGAGCGGCCGCGTCGTGAAGACGTCGACACCGCCGCGTGGCAGCCGGAGTTGCTGACCGACGCCAACGGCAAGACCCGTTTCACCTTCAAGATGCCGGACTCGCTGACCCGCTGGCGCATCACCGCGCGGGCGATTGCCGACGACGGTCAGGTCGGGCAGAAGAAGCAGTTCGTCCGCTCGGAAAAGCCGCTGTACCTGAAGTGGAGCGGGCCGAGCAAATTCCGCCAAGGCGACCAGCCGCAGCTCGGCGTGTTCGCGTTCAACCAGGCGGAAAAACCGGTCAAGGCTGAACTGGTGACCCACTACGCCGGTGCCGAACAGCGCCTGCCGGTGACGCTCAACAGCGGCATCAATTACCTGCCGCTGCCTGCGTTTGCCCTGGCGACCGGCGAGTGGACGGCGGAACTGGTGCAGGACGGCAAGACCGCTGACGCCCTCGCCGTGCGCCTGACCGCGACCGGCGAAGGCTGGCAAGTCACCCAGACCCAGAGCCTCGATGTGGCGAGCGGCGATACGCCGTTGAGCCTGCCGGCGGACGCCACCGATATTCGCCTGCGCCTGGACGACAGCCCGCAAGCGCTGTTCCGTTCGGCCCTCGATGATCTGCTGAGCTATCCGTACGGCGGCGTCGAGCAGACCGCCAGCCGTTTGCTGCCGCTGAGCATCGCTTATCCGTCGCTGGCGTCGAGTCCGCAGACCCGTGACCGCCTGCGTTTGATCATGCAGAACAGCCGTCTGCGGCTGGTGCAAATGGCCGGACCGTCGGCGAGCTTTACCTGGTGGGGTTATGACGGTGAACCGGATGCATTCCTGACCGCCTACGCCTATTACGCCGACTGGAACGCCAGTCGGGTGCTGGAGCTGACCCTGCCACCGGAACATTGGCAGCGAGTGCTGGAGGTCTACGCCAAACAGGCGCCGAATACGCCGCTGTTGCAACGGGCGCTGATTCTGTCGTTCGCCAGGCAGATGCATCTGCCGGTCAACACCCTGCTCAGCGGTTTGATGGACGATCTGGCGAAGGCCGGTGAAGGCACTGCCGAAACCCTGATGGACGACGGCGAAGACAGTCTGGTGATGGGCGATCCGGATTCCGCGCTCGGGCTGGCGGCGGCGCGGGTGCTGACGGCTTCGTTGGCAGCGCAGTCGAAAGTCGCTTTGCCGGACGCGTTCAATCGTCAGGTGGGCGCCGCGCAACAGCGTCTGTCGGTCAGTTCGCAGCCGTTTGCCGAGGCGCTCAACCTGTCGCTGCAAGCGTTCGATCAGGCGCGTGCGACGGCGCTGCTGCAACGTCTGCTGCCACAACAATCGACCCTGGAGCGCGCGCTGGCGCTGACCTGGCTGCAACGCAGCATCGCCCAGGCCTCGCCGACCATCGCGCTGGCACCGGGCGAAGGCTGGAAGAAAAACTACGGCGCGACCGGCGAGATGTATTGGACGTGGCAGGGCACCACGCCAGTGCCGAGCGTGTTGTCGGTGTCCGGCACTCAAGAGCGTCCGCTACGCGCGGCGCTGAGTTTCCAGACGCGGCAAGCGGCCGCCGAGCCGGTGCCGGTGACCATCACCCGTCGCTTGTCGCGTCTGGTGCCGGGCGACGAAGCGTTCACCTTCAAACTGGAACCGGTCGGCAACAAGCCGTTGTCCAGCGACAGTCTGTACCTGGACGAAGTGATCCTCACCGGCAAAGCGGCGAAACCGCTGCGCTACGGCATGCTCGAAGTGCCGCTGCCGCCGGGCGCCGATGTCGAGCGCACCACTTGGGGCATCAAGTTGCAGGGCAAGGACGGCACCGAGCCGACGGCGCTGGAGAAGGCGCGCTTCGAGCCGGGGCAACTGGCCTACGCGGTGCCGGTGGACGCGCTGAGCGGTGAGTTGCGTCTGCGCCATCTGGTGCGTTTCTCGCAGAAAGGCCAGTTCAACCTGCCGCCGGTGCGGTTCACTCAGGTCTATGCGCCAGAGCATCAGGCCCAGGAAGCGAAAGCCGCCCTCGGCCAGGTCACGGTCAACTGACATGACCCGGCCACTGGTCTGGCTGCTGCTGTGTCTGATTCCTGCGCTGGCGACGGCGCAGGATGAACCGTTGCGGCTGGCCTACAAAGGCGAATTGCTGTCGCTGAGCCGCACGCAGTTGACTGCTCGCGAGCCCTTGCCCGATACGCTGCAAACGCCACTTGGCAGCCTGTGGAAGCTGTTCGTCTATGCGTGGCTGGTGGACACCGGCGCGCGGGAGCCGGCGTACGAGTGTCGCGGGCAGTCGAAAGAGGAAGTCTATTGCTGCTCGGCGGGGGGTAAGGTCGAGCGCGATCAGGCGTTGGTGAAATCCTGCGGGTTGTACTTCGAACCGGCGCGGTTGGGCATCGTGGCGGCTGATTGGCGAACCTATTGGCAGGCACGGCAAGCGCCGTCGTGGCTGCTGGATTTGCCTGCGGTGCAACCGGCTACGCGTGTTTCCGTAGCAGATTTGCTGAAGGTGTTGTCTGTGTTGCCGGCTCAGGATCAGATGCGCCGGGTACTACTTGATGTGGTGCTGAACGCGGCGGACGGCAATGTCGTCGGTGAACTGGGCGGACGTCTGCGGGTGAAAACCTGGAGCTGGCTCGGTGATCAGGATCCGCAATCACGGCAGGGCGGATTCGCCGGCTGGACGGTTGATGGCGCGCCCGTATGGGCCGGCGGGCGTGGCACCAGTCAGATCGTTCTGCGTCAGTACGGGCAGGCGCTGGCGACGGTGTTGCCGGCAGCCTGGCCGGCGGAGGCGGGGCGTTGCGTTGAGGTCGGACTGTTTTCGCGCTACCCGGTTACGCGGGTTCTGGCGGCTGATCGCGCGGCGATTTCCGGCCCGTTGCGGGGCGACTATCGCGTCGAGTTTGCCAACGGCAATGCGCTGGATATCCACAGCGACGGCGAACTGTTCCTGCTCAACGACAAACTGGTCGCACGTCTTGATCGCGAGGAATACGTTGCCCGCGTCCTCGAGCGCGAAGCCAAACCCGAACCTGCCGAAGCCGCCAAAGCCTTGGCCGTGGCGATCCGCACCTACCTGCTGCAAAACGCCACGCGCTATGGCGAGTGCCTGAGCATCGATGACAGCAGCAACCGCCAGCGTGTCGCGCCGCGTCCGGCCTCGGCCGAATCCCGCAGCATTGCAGCGTGGACGGCGGATCTGGTGCTGGCCGGCAGCACTGTCACTTATCACTCCGACCAACCCGGCCCGGACAAGCTCGCCTGGCAACAAGCGGTCGAGCAAGCCAATGCCGGCCAGCGTTATGACGCGATTCTGCTGCACGCTTACCCGCGCGCCAGCCTCAGCCGCTGGGACAACCCGGTGGCGTCCTGCGAAGCGCTGCCCGTCGCCCAGGACTGGCTGCAAAAACAGCGACGCGGCTGGCGTCCGAGGCTCGAGAGCGAAACCGGCTACAACGAAGTCGGCACGTTCGCGGTGTGCAAACTTGCCTTCGGCCGCCCCTTCGTCGACCGCGAACGACAGCGCATCTACGTCCGCGGCGTGCTGACGCTGCAGGATCGTCTCGACCTGACTCACGAATACCTGCACCTGGCCTTTGAGGCACACCCCAATGGCCAGGATGAAACCTACATCGAAGGGCTCGCCCGTCATCTCTTGCTGGAATAGACCATGCCACTCCGTTATCCACAGGTCTTGCTGTTGCTCTGCGCATTCGCCGCGATATCGCCGACGATGGCCGCAGACGGCGTCAAACTCGACACCCCGGTCGGCGGCTGGCGCAGCGGCGCGCCAGACGGCGAGGGCGAAAGCTTCCGCCAGACCGTCAACTACCCGGCCTCGTCGGTGAACACCCCGGTCGGCCAGGCCAACACCGCGCGGATCAGCGGGCAGATCGCCGCCACGCCAAAGAATAACGAGCCTGGCAGGTTGATCGTCAACGGTGTGAGCATGCCGCTGAAAATCGGTGATGGTGGCCGTTTCGACCGCCCGTTTTCCTTCCCCAATGGCAGCAACAGCGTCGAAGTGCGCAGTCCCGACGGCCAGCAACGCCATCGCACGCAGTTCCTCAACACCAGCGGCGGCGCGACCCCGGCCAAGCTGCGGGTGCTGCTGGCCTGGGACAGCGACGGCACCGACCTCGACCTGCACCTCATCACCCCGGACGGCGCGCACATCTGGTACGGCGACCGCACCGCCCCCAACGGCGCCGCCCTCGACGTTGACGTCACCACCGGCTACGGCCCGGAAATCTTCGCCATGCCGGCGCCGCTCAAGGGGCAGTATCTGGTGTATGTGAATTATTTTGGCGGGGGCTATCGCGGGGATGATGAGGGTGGGGACGAGGCGGTGCAGCCACTGACCACGGCGCAGGTGACGGTGATTACCGAAGAAGGAACGCCGAGCGAGAAGATGGAGACTTTTCTGGTGCCGATGCGGGCGGTGGGGGAGCTGACGTTGGTGAAGTCGTTCAGTTATCCGTGATCTGCGCCGATAAGAGAAGCAACTGAAAATACTGGGTAAGGGTTGATCGTGAAGCTCCAAAAGAATCCGTTGCAGGCGTTTGTGATGTCCTGTCTGGTAGCCGGCTGGGGGCTGGTGTATGTCGGGCGCATCAAATGGGCGCTGCGGGTCGCGGCGTTGCTGTATCTGGGGGTCATCGCCCTGGGGGCTTTCGGGTTGATCGCCAGTCCGAAGGGGCTGTACGCCTTCGCCGGCTTCGTCATCCTGGTCAAACTGATTTCGGCTATCGCAGCTGCAAGACTGGCGCGCCATGGCAATGCTGACGTGGCAATGCCAAGCACCCGGTTCCATGTGCTTTATGTACTGGCTCTGGCGATTGTCACGCTGGTACTGCTGGTGCCGCTTCGAACGCCGTTACTTGGTTACAAAAACTACTTCATTCCATCAGGTTCGATGAGCCCGACATTGTCCATCGGTGACTACGTGGTGTCTGACATCCGCCCTGGCGAGATCAGGGTCGGCGATATCGTGGTGTACGCCTGGAACGGTACGGAAGCGGTCAAGCGCGTTGCCGGTGTTGCCGGTGATGTCGTGCAGATCAGTGACGGAAACCTGATTAACAATGGTGATAGCCTCGGGCTGTTTTACGCGCCTGCCGACCGGGTAAAAAAGGACTACTCGTTAACGCTCGCCCCACTGAAAGTCGAGCCGAACCACGTTTATCTGTTGGGCGACAATCGCGATGTCAGTAATGACAGTCGTTTCATGGGACAAGTTGAACTCAAGGATATCCGTGGCCGGATTACCGGCATCTGGTTCTCGAATGAGCGCTCGAGGATCGGCACCACGTTTCCCCGAATCGATCGCGACGCGAAACATCACTGATGGCTAGAACCCGGGTGGAATGTAACCGGGCACAAACGGGACGTTGATGCACTTGCCATGAATGATCTTGCCGTCCTCGATGCGGAACAGCACGATCTTTTTGGCTTTATTGACCGTGGCTTCCAGTTTGCAATCGGAGCTGTGACCGACGGTTTCGTAGTACTCGGTGTACACCATGCCGTTGCCGGTATGATTCATTGACGTGCCGGCCGCTTCGGTAGTGGTCCAGCTGGCGGATTTGTACCAGGTCAGCACGGCAAGGTTTTCGCCATTGGCGCCGGCCTGTTTCTTCATCGAGTCAGGCCGGCCGAACAGGTCCAGCGCCTCCTGGACATCGCGTCCTTCCCAGCGTGACTGCGCGATCAAATGGCAGCCGCCGGCCAGCAACATCATGGGCGTCAGCAGCAGCGCCGCCAGGGTTTTAGTCCATTGATTCATCATGACTCCCAGTGTCATGGCCAGAGCGAGGAAAGGGGCGGCTTACGGCTTGTTGCCCAACATGGCATCGAGGTCGTCCATCATCTGGTTCTTCTGCTGGACCGGCGCCAGTCTGGAAAACATGTACTGCACGGTCTGGATCATCTGCAGATGCGGCATCTTGCCCATCGCCACCATGTCCTTGGCATTGCGTGCGCAGACAAACGCCTGCGTGCGCTGGACCCAGAAGTCCCTCGGTGTCTGCCACTGCTCGGATACTTTCAGATGACGCAGGGTGTACGCCAGACGCTCGACGGATTGCCCATTGAGAAAACGCACCTTGTTGGTCGAACACTGCACTTCCATGTTGTAGACATCGATCATCGGCTTGCCCGGTTCTTCATAAACCAGCGTCACTGCAACCAGCTTCGCGCCCTTGGTGTGGTTCGAGGGCACCACCGAAGTGGTGTCAGCCACATACATGATGTTTTTGTTTGGCACACCGTTGCCGTAGATGATCCACCAGTCGCCTATGGGCGTCGCTTCTTCAGCGAACGCCGGGCTGGAAGTGATTAACAGGGCTGTCAGCAGGGGCAGGGTTTTATTGAGCTTGAAGAGCGCAGACATGGTGTTGCTCCATTCCTTGGGTTTTTGTGCGTTGTTGTATGGCGCAGGGCGTTTGTTGTGCACAAAACTGGAGTGGAGATTCTGCGGGGAGTGTGGGATGGGGGGCAATTAGGGCGGATGTGCTAGTGGCGCAGTGAAATCTCGGCGGGCGAGTTTTCGGGTGATGAACTCAGTCAGGAAAGACACCGCAAATGGCGTTGCCCTGGTAACCATGAATGATTGGTCCGAGCACCATGAACGGACCGCAGGCATATAACGGCGAAGGGACTTTCTGTTGTGAATAGAGCAGCAATGTTTCATCCCCGAATTCATCGTTACCGAAAGACTGCTCGGAATAAGAGCTGCATACCGGCAACTTCATTGGAACCGGTATGACCGCCACCCAGACAGTAATGCCGCACCATTCGCGAGTGAGTGGCGATCGTGTCGTTCTGGTGATTGGCGGTGATGACGACTGAGGGTCCAATGCTCTGAAAGCCTCGGTTTTTCTGGTTGTCGTCTCTGGAAGCGAGACAGTTACACCGACACAACCAGCCAGAAAAAGACATGGCAGCGCTGTGGCGATCGCAGACTTCAAGCGGGCAGGGGCGATGGTTGGCATCGTGTTGGTCATCCTTGAGTGTCATTTCTGCAAGCGCCCGTTGCACAGGTTTTTACCTGCGGTACTCGTATATGCATTCCATTGGCGTGATACGGCGCAACCTGCAAATGCGCCTGTAAAAACCGGTTTCCGACAGGCATTAAAAAGCCGGCTTGTGGCCGGCTTCTCGGGGACTGGCTTGGTTCATTTTTGGTAAACCGCGCCAGCCTTCAAAACGTACATCCGGATCTTGCGTCCGGCTGTGGGACTTGGTCAGACAGTGGTCTGCCGCGTCAGGCGTCATCTGGCCGCAGGGCGGGCGATGCGCGAATGTGGGGCGCAGGATACTGATTTCCGCGCCCGATTCCCAGCCCGATGTGCGGATTAGAGCGATTTCTATGCCGCCGCTGAGGAATTTGTACTGATTATCCGGGCCTCTTCGCGGGCGAGCCCGCTCCCACGGGGGCGGTGTCAGCCGGCTCAGCGGTGCAACGCTCAGAGAAACGGCACCACCGGCCGCCGTTTGCTCAATGTCGACCACCAGAACACCCAGCCCAATATATGAATCCGTTGCTCTTCGATCTGCGCGGCGCGGAATATTTCGTCCGGGTATTCGGCGTTGTTGTGGCTGCGCAGGCGCAGGGCGTTGCCGGGCATGCGGTGCAGGTATTTGATGCGCAGCATGCCGTCGTGTTCGATGGCGTAGATTTCGCCGTCCACCACTTGGGTCAGGCCACGGTCGATGGCGACGATGGAGCCGTCTTCGATGCGTTCGGACATGCTGTTGCCGATCATGTGGGCGCAGATGGCGTCGGCGTGTCGGATTTCCAGTTGATCGAGGTGGGCGCGGGGCAGGCGGGTGGTTTGGTCCGGGTCCTGGATGACGTGGGTTTTGCCGGAGCCATTGGTGAGTGGAGTTTCCTTGAACAACGGCAGTTCGATGTCGTTGGGGTCGATGACCGTGTAAATGCCCCGGACGGAGTGGGCGTCGAAGGTGTCGCCGTTGCTGGCAGCCTGCAGGCGTGGCAGCTCTTTTACCCCTTCGCCGGTTTTCAGCCAGTCGCTGTTGACCGACAGCAGGCGTGAGACTTCTTCCATGCGATACGCCGGGACACCCCGGGTGTACCAGTTATGAATATTTTGGGCTTCCGTGCCCCAGAACTTCGCGAAACCGGTGGTGGTGATGTTCGCTTCTTCCAGGAGTGCCTTGAATCGTGGACCGCTAGTGTTCTTTCTCATGCACACGAGTCTAAGTGCGGGTCAGAGCGGTTTGAATAAACCTCGCGTTCAAAATCGGCACTAATTTTGAGACAGGATGTAAGGCATTCTTGTGAGAAATTAGACAGAGCAAAACCGCGTCGTAATGAATTTAAACGACCTGTTGAAAGCACAATCACCGGACATAAAAAAACCCCGGATCAACCGGGGTTCTTTTCAAGCGTCCTGCAATCCGTCGCTCAGCCTTTGTAGGCGGCAACCGACTTGGTGATCGCTTCGCGGGCGGCGTCTGCGCCGGCCCAGCCTTCGATTTTCACCCACTTGCCTTTCTCGAGATCCTTGTAGTTCGCGAAGAAGTGCTCGATCTGCTGGATCAGCAGCGGCGGCAGGTCGGTGTATTCCTTCACGTCCACGTACAGCTGGGACAGCTTGTCGTGTGGAACAGCGATGACTTTGGCATCGCCGCCGCCGTCGTCGGTCATGTTCAGAACGCCAACCGGACGGGCGCGGATAACCGAACCTGGAGCCACCGGGTAAGGGGTCACGACCAGCACGTCGAGGGGATCACCGTCGTCAGCCAGGGTGTTCGGGATGAAACCGTAGTTGGCCGGGTAGAACATTGGGGTGGCCATGAAACGGTCAACGAACAGGCAATCGCTGTCTTTGTCGATTTCGTATTTGATCGGCGCGTGGTTGGCCGGGATCTCGATCGCGACGTAGATGTCGTTCGGCAGGTCTTTGCCAGCCGGAATCTTGCTGTAGCTCATTGGGCTTTGCCCCCGTAGTTGACCAAAAACACTTGGCCGGATTGACCAAAAAGTGGCGGCGATTATAGGCATATTCTGCCGTGGACGCCATGTGCCGAAAGTCGCGTGTCTAGTCGTGCAGACCGTGTTCGTGCGCCTGATAGACCGGGTTCGTGGCCTGAAGTTGCCGCAGTCTGCCCAACGGATCCTGCCGGTAGAAAAGCCGCAGTTGCGCATACACCTGTGGATAACTCTCGTGCAGCAGATCGGGCGCGCTGAAAAAGTATTCGCTGGTGACGGCAAAGAACTCGGCCGGATTCTCTGCCGCATAGGGGTCGATGGCGGTTTCGGCGTCGGGATTGCGGTCGAGTTGGCGGTTGAGATCGTCGTAGGCCGCTTGCATGACGTGCGCCCAGTCGCTGACCCGCATGTCGGCGTGCAGTGGCGGCAGGCCATTGGCGTCGCCGTTGAGCATGTCGAGCTTGTGCGCCAGTTCGTGGATCACCAGGTTGTAGCCTTCCCAGCCACCACTGGCCATCACGCCTGGCCAGGCGAGGATGATTGGCCCCTGTTGCCAGGCTTCGCCGCTGTGTTCGCCGTCCCATTCATGTTCGACGCCGCTGGCATCGCGATGGCGCTGGGGGCTGAGGAAGTCGTCGGGATAAAGGACGATCTCATGAAAACCCTGATACCAGTTCAGATCGCCGAGGTGCAAAAGCGGCAATTGCGCTTGGGCGGCGAGCAGCAGGCGTTGTTCCTGATGCAGTTCGACACCGGGCAGGGCGGTCAGGTGTTTGTCGTCGAGAAACAGCACGCAGGCTTCGCGCAACCACTGATCCTCGGCGGTGCTGATGCCGTCAAGGAAGCTCAGGTGATGGCGCACCCGTTGCCACAGGTCGTCGGCAATCGGGTGCCTGGCCAGGATGCGCCGGCGTCGCCAGGCGCTCAGTGACCACATCGACTTAATGCGATTGTGCTTTGGCGCCGCCGAAACGGCTGCGAACCACGCCAATGATCATCGGCACTAGCGACAGCAGAATGATGCCGACCACCAGCAACGACAGGTTTTTCTTGATGAACGGCACGTTGCCGAAGAAGTAGCCCAGGGTCACCAGACCGCCCACCCACAGCACGGTGCCGAAGACGCTGAACGCGAAGAAGCGTGGATACGGCATCTTCGCGACACCGGCGACGAACGGTGCAAAGGTGCGGATGATCGGCAGGAAGCGCGCCAGGGTCACGGTTTTGCCGCCGTGCTTGTCATAGAAGTCGTGGGTCTGTTGCAGGTAATCGCGCCGGAAGATTTTCGAGTTCGGGTTGCTGAACAGTTTTTCGCCTGCCGTTCGTCCGATCACGTAGTTGGTGCTGTCGCCCATGATCGCCGCGAGCATCAACAGACCGCCCAACAGCACCGGGTCCATGCCGCCACCCGCCGCCACGGCGCCAGCGATGAACAACAGCGAATCGCCCGGCAGGAATGGCATCACCACCAGACCGGTCTCACAGAAAATCACCAGAAACAGGATGGCGTAGATCCATGGCCCGTAATTGTTCACCAGCAGGTCGAGGTAAACGTCGAGATGCAGGATAAGGTCGAGCGGGTTGAAATCCATGGAGGGCACCTGTGTGACGGCCCGACTCGGCAGGCCTGTGCGGATGACTTCGTGAAAGCCTACAGACGGGTGTAGTTTTTCTTACAAGCCGGAAAGCTCGGGATTATACGGTTTGAGAGGTGAAAAGCGTGTCGGTTTTGTAGCGGGGAATGTCGGGGTGTGAATATTTGTCGGGTAGGGCTGGATCGTGGGGAGGGAGCAGGCTTGCTCCTCCCACAAGCGATCCGGGCGATCAGAGCGAGTCGCTGATCGGCAGTACGTAGTTCTTGAACTCGGTGTCTTCCTTGAACCCGATGGATTCGTAGGTTTTCTGCGCCGCTTCGTTGTCGCTGCTGGTGGAGACGCGCATACGCACGGCCTGGGTTTCCTTGGCCATTTTCTTCGCGGTGCGGATCAGGTGGTCGGCGACCAGTTGGCGGCGGGCGTCTTCGGCGACATAGATGTCGTTGAGGATCCACACGCGTTTGAGCGATAGCGAGGAAAAGCTTGGGTAGAGCTGGCAGAAGCCCATCAATTTCTTGTCGTCGTCATCGGCCAGGGCCAGGTAGATCACCGATTCCTTGCGTCGCAGGCGCTTTTCAAGGAACGCACGGGACGAGTCCGGATACGGCAGCGAGCCGTAGAACTCGCGGTATTTGACGAACAACGGGGTCAGCAAATCCAGGTGTTCGAGGGTCGCTTGGATAATCCGCATGGTAGGTCTCGTCCTTCAAGTGGCTGTCTTCACGTGCTCTGACGGCAATGGGAAACCCGGGCGGCCGTGCGTCGATCCTGCCTGAAACCGGCGCGTAAACGCAATGCGGAACCGGTTCAGGATTTCGACTGATCGAGTAGGAAGTTGCCTTTCATATCCGCACCGGTTTCCGACTCCAGCGTCTGAACCTGTGCTTCGTCCTTCAGATTGACCCCCGACAGCTGCCGCCGACACGCTTCGCGCATCAGATACAGCAAGCGATGGGCCGCCATGCCGTAGCTCAAGCCTTCGAGCCGCACATTGGAGATGCAGTTGCGGAAGGCATCGGTGAGACCGACCTTTGGATTGTAGGTGAAATATAAACCCAGGCTGTCGGGCGAACTGAGGCCGGGACGCTCTCCGATCAGCATCACCACCATTTTTGCCCCGAGCAACTGGCCGATTTCATCACCAATCGCCACGCGGCCCTGCTCCACCAGAATCACCGGGGCGCTGGACCAGCCGTCGGCGCTCATTTGCTCTTCCAGGCGGGTGAGAAACGGCAGGGTATGGCGATGCACCGCCAAGGCCGACAAGCCATCGGCCACGACAATCGCCAGATCGACGCCGCCCGGATGCGCCTGCGCGTGTTCGCGCAGGGTCTGCGCCGAAGCATCGCTCAACTTGCGTCCCAGATCGGGGCGTTGCAGGTAGCTGTTGCGATCCACCGCCGCGCTGTGCAGCAGCAGGCTGTCACGCCCGCGTTCGTGCAATTGCGTGCTGATACCCGCGTGATCGAACGGCAGATGCACGGCGTCCCGGGCCTGGGCATGGGCGTACTGGAAGTCCAGTTGGGCGCGGGTCGGCAGGCTGGTGCCGGTACGGCCAAGGGCGATGCGCGCCGGGGTCAGGCGGCGCAGCTCCAGCCACGGGTTTTGCGGGTCGACGGGCGGTTTTTCCATAAGGCTCATCCCAGTTGCGCCAAGGCCTGGCGGAAGGCCGGCGGCAGGTTGTTGCCGAAGCGGACCTTGCCGTCCGCCTGGGTGAAGATGCCCATGTTCGCCAGCCATTGTTCGAACTCCGGCGCCGGTTTCAGGCCCAGGGTCTGGCGTGCGTAGAGGGCGTCGTGGAACGAAGTGGTCTGGTAATTGAGCATGATGTCGTCGGAACCGGGGATGCCCATGATGAAGTTGATCCCGGCCACGCCGAGCAGGGTCAGCAGGGTGTCCATGTCGTCCTGGTCGGCTTCGGCATGGTTGGTGTAACAGATGTCGCAGCCCATCGGCATGCCGAGCAGCTTGCCGCAGAAGTGGTCTTCGAGGCCGGCGCGGATGATCTGTTTGCCGTTGTAGAGGTATTCCGGCCCGATGAAGCCGACGACGGTGTTCACCAGAAACGGCTTGAAATGGCGTGCCACCGCGTAGGCCCGGGTTTCGCAGGTCTGTTGATCGACGCCGTGGTGGGCGTTGGCCGACAGCGCGCTGCCCTGACCGGTTTCGAAATACATCAGGTTCTGTCCGAGGGTGCCGCGATTCAGGCTCAGGCCCGCGTCGTAACCTTCCTGGAGAATGTTCAGGTTGATGCCGAAACTGGCGTTGGCCGCTTCGGTGCCGGCAATCGACTGGAACACCAGATCCAGCGGCACGCCCCGGTTGATGGCCTCGATGGACGTGGTGACGTGGGTTAGCACGCAGGCCTGGGTGGGGATGTCGTAGCGCTGAATGATTGCGTCGAGCATCTCCAGCATCGCGCAAATCGAAGCGATGCTGTCAGTGGCCGGGTTGATGCCGATCATTGCGTCGCCGTTGCCGTACAGCAGACCGTCGAGAATGCTCGCGGCGATACCGGCCGGTTCGTCGGTCGGATGGTTCGGTTGCAGGCGTGTCGACAGGCGCCCGCGCAGACCGAGGGTGCCGCGAAACTTCGTCACCACGCGGATTTTCTGCGCCACCAGCACCAGATCCTGCACACGCATGATCTTCGACACGGCAGCGACCATTTCCGGAGTCAGGCCAGGCGCGAGGGCGCGCAGGCTCTGTTCATCGGCGGCGTCGCTGAGCAGCCAGTCGCGGAAACCGCCGACGGTGAAGTGGCTGACCACGGCGAAGGCCTGTTTGTCGTGGCTGTCGATGATCAGTCGGGTGACTTCATCGGTTTCGTAGGGAATCAGCGCTTCTTGCAGGAAATGGCTGAGCGGTATGTCGGCCAGCGCCATTTGCGCGGCCACCCGCTCGCCGTCATTGAGCGCGGCGACGCCGGCCAGGAAATCCCCGGAACGCGCCGGGCTGGCCTTGGCCATTACGTCCTTGAGGCTGTCGAAACGGTAGGTCTGGGCGCCGACGGTATGGGCAAATGCGGCCATGGGGCGGTGTCCTCCTGTCTGTACTGCAATGAATGTCGATGCACCTCAATATTGCAGACACCGGGCATCAAGCCCGGTGCCGGTGCAACCTCAGATACCTTCGAGCATAGCGTCCGACGGCGCTTCGGAGCGTTGTTTGGCGGTCAACTGGAAATACAGATAGCCGGCGGCCATGAAACCGAGGAACACACCACCGATCAGGGTGTTGAACCAGGCCATCGCCACCAGGCACACCAGCGCCAGGAACAGCGCGATGGCCGGCACGATCGGGTAGCCCGGTGCGCGGAAGGTGCGCTCCAGGTTCGGCTCGGTTTTGCGCAGTTTGAACAGGCTGAGCATGCTGATGATGTACATCACGATGGCGCCGAACACCGACATGGTGATCATCGCTGCCGTCAGGCTCATGCCTTGCAGGTTGACCAGACCGTCGCTGTAGATCGCCGCGATGCCGATCACGCCACCCGCCAGGATCGCCCGGTGCGGGGTCTGGAAGCGCGAGAGCTTGGCCAGGCCTTTGGGCAGGTAACCGGCGCGGGCGAGGGCGAAGAACTGGCGCGAGTAACCGAGGATGATCCCGTGGAAGCTCGCCACCAGGCCGAACAGGCCGATCCACACCAGCATGTGCATCCACGTCGAGTTATTGCCGACCACCGCTTTCATCGCCTGGGGCAACGGATCATTGATGTTCGACAGTTGACGCCAGTCGCCGACGCCACCGGCCATCACCATCACGCCGATCGCCAGGAATACCAGAGTGAGAATCCCGCTGACGTAGGCCTTGGGAATGGTGCGTTTCGGGTCCTTGGCTTCCTCGGCGGCCATGGCCGCGCCTTCGATGGCGAGGAAGAACCAGATCGCGAACGGAATCGCCGCGAAAATCCCGGGAATCGAGCCGAGGGTAAACTCGTTGGCGCCCGACCAGCCGTTGAGCACGAAGTTGCTGAAACTGAAGCCCGGCGCGACCACGCCCATGAACACCAGCAATTCGGCGACCGCCAGCACGGTGACCACCAGTTCGAACGTTGCGGCGATGCTGACGCCGAGGATGTTCAGGGTCATGAACACGAAGTAGGCGCCGACCGCCGCGATCTTCGGATCAAGCTCCGGGTATTGCACATTGAGATACGCGCCGATCGCCATGGCGATGGCCGGTGGGGCGAAGACGAACTCGATCAGGGTGGCGATCCCGGCGATCAATCCGCCTTTCTCGCCGAACGCCCGACGGCTGTAGGCAAACGGCCCGCCCGCATGGGGAATCGCGGTGGTCAGTTCGGTGAAACTGAAGATGAAGCAGGTGTACATGGTCGCGACCATCAGGGCGGTGACCAGGAAACCCAGGGTTCCTGCGGTGCCCCAGCCGTAGCTCCAGCCGAAGTATTCGCCGGAAATCACCAGGCCGACGGCAATGCCCCAGAGGTGCAGGGTGCCGAGTGTGGGTTTGAGCTGTGTGGTGGAAGTCATAAGTCCTCGCTGTCTGTTTTTTGTTCGATCTGTTGGACTTTCGGGTGCAACGTTCGGGTGGATGGAGGCTGCGCACGCGGCGGCGGTGGTAGCGAAAATCCTGAATGACGCGTACGCAAGGGCCGTGCCAGAGCGGCCAGGCCAATAAAGTCGTTTCATTCAGGGCGCTTTCGCGGGTAGGCCCGCACACACAGGGGACGTGTGCCGACCCACAAATCCATTGTGGGAGCGGGCCTGCTCGCGAAAGCGATGGAGCGGGCTGCAGGGCAATCCCCGTGCAGCCCCGGTTTTTAGAAGAAGCCCAGCGGGTTGATGTCGTAGCTCACCAGCAGGTTTTTGGTCTGCTGATAGTGATCGAGCATCATCTTGTGGGTTTCACGACCGACGCCGGACTTCTTGTACCCACCGAACGCGGCATGCGCCGGGTACAGGTGGTAGCAGTTGGTCCACACGCGACCGGCCTTGATGGCGCGGCCCATGCGATAGGCGCGGTTGATGTCGCGGGTCCAGAGGCCGGCGCCGAGGCCGAACTCGGTGTCGTTGGCGATGGCCAGGGCTTCGGCTTCGTCCTTGAAGGTGGTGATGCTCACCACCGGGCCGAAGATTTCTTCCTGGAACACGCGCATCTTGTTGGTGCCCTTGAGCAGGGTCGGCTGGATGTAATAACCGGAGGCCAGGTTGCCTTCGAGTTTTTCCACCTTGCCGCCGGTCAGCAGCTCGGCGCCCTCGCCCTTGGCGATTTCCAGGTACGAAAGGATCTTGTCGAATTGCTGCTCGGAAGCCTGGGCGCCGACCATGGTGTCGGTGTCCAGCGGGTCGCCACGCTTGATCTGGCTGACCTTTTTCATCACCGCCTGCATGAAGTCGTCGTAGATCGACTCTTGTACCAGCGCGCGGGACGGGCAGGTGCAGACTTCGCCCTGGTTGAAGAACGCCAGCACCAGGCCTTCGGCAGCCTTTTCAATGAAGCTTGGCTCGGCCTGCATGATGTCTTCGAAGAAGATGTTCGGCGACTTGCCGCCCAGCTCCACGGTGGACGGAATGATGTTCTCGGCGGCGCATTTCATGATGTGCGAGCCCACCGGGGTCGAGCCGGTGAAGGCGATCTTGGCGATGCGCTTGCTGGTGGCCAGGGCTTCGCCGGCTTCTTTGCCGAACCCTTGCACCACGTTGAGCACGCCCGGCGGCAGCAGGTCGCCGATCAGCTCCATCAGCACGCAGATGCCCAGCGGGGTCTGCTCGGCAGGCTTGAGCACCACGCAGTTGCCGGCGGCCAGGGCCGGGGCGAGCTTCCATGCGGCCATCAGCAGCGGGAAGTTCCACGGGATGATCTGGCCGACCACGCCCAGTGGTTCATGGATGTGATAGGCCACGGTGTTGCCGTCGATTTCGGCGGCGCTGCCTTCCTGGGCGCGCAGGCACCCGGCGAAATAACGGAAGTGATCGGCGGCCAGCGGAATGTCGGCGTTGAGGGTTTCGCGGATGGCTTTGCCGTTGTCCCAGGTTTCGGTGATCGCCAGCAGTTCGAGGTTCTGTTCGATGCGGTCGGCGATTTTCAGCAGGATCAGCGAGCGTGCCTGGGCGGATGTGGCACCCCACGCATCGGCAGCGGCGTGGGCGGCGTCCAGCGCCTTGTCGATGTCTTCGGCAGTGGAGCGCGGGAATTCGGCAATCGGTTGGCCATTCACTGGCGAGGTATTGGTGAAGTACTGACCTTTGACAGGCGCGACGAACTCGCCGCCGATGTAGTTACCGTACTTGCTCTTGAACGAGACTTTGGCGCCTTCAGTACCGGGGTGAGCGTAACGCATGATGTTCTCCTTGGCTTTGTACTTATTAGAGAAACGCGCAAGTGCGCTTGCTATAAGCGTAGAGCAAAGGTCGGGCCACTGCCGTGCAGGTCAGGCAAATCAAGGCCTTGCGTGATTTTTGTCGGACGGACGGGCGGCACCTGTGGCGCATTCGGTACAGAGGTCGTGACAGTTTGTACCGCTTCTGGCACAGCCCGTGACCGAGCGGTCTTGCCAGCATTGCAATGCGCCGGTGGCTGGAGGATGCTGGGCACCACTTCACGCATGGGCCAACGAGCCTCGGGGAGAACAATAAGAAATGCACGACAACCATTTGAGTCGCCATGCCCAACAGGTTCTCACCGTCACCCAGGGCAAACCGCACCTGCACGGGCCGGGTGCCGATCCGTCGATTGCCCGTTCGTGGCTGCGTTGTCTTGAGGACTATCACCTCGACCCGGCCCTGAGCATGGCACCGACGGTGCTCGAACACGGGCGCGTCCTTGAAAGCCGCGAGCGCCTGCAGCAGGTGTTGCAGATCGCCGGCAATGAAATGAGCAGTCTGCATCAGCAACTGTCCGGCGCCGGCCATGCGGTGCTGCTGACCGACGCCCGTGGGGTGATCCTCAACTGCGTGACCGCCCCCGCCGAGCGCAAGATTTTCGAGCGCGCCGGGCTGTGGCTGGGTTCCGACTGGAGCGAAGCCTGCGAAGGCACCAACGGCATCGGCACCTGTCTGGTCGAGCGCCAGGCTCTGACCATTCATCAGGATGAACATTTTCGCGGCCGCCACACCGGCCTGACCTGCTCGGCGAGCCCGGTGTTCGACCCGCACGGCGAGCTGCTGGCGGTGCTCGATGTGTCCTCGGCGCGGCCGGATGTGTCGCGCCAGAGCCAGTTCCACACCATGGCGCTGGTCAATCTGTCGGCGAAGATGATCGAAAGCTGCTACTTCCTGCGCTGCTTCGATAATCAATGGCTGCTGCGCTTTCATTTGCAGGCCGAGTCCGTTGGCTTGTTCAGCGAAGGGCTGCTGGCGTTCGACGGCGAAGGGCGGATCAGTGCGGTCAACCAGAGCGCATTGAATTTGCTCGGACACATTCGTGGCGGTTTGCTCGGCCAGCCGGTGGAAGCGTTTTTCGATTGTTCGCTGGATGAGCTGCTTGGCCGGGCCAGCGCCAATGCCAGCGCCAGTTGGCCGCTGCGCACCCGGGATGGACGACATCTGTTTGCGGTGTTGCGCGGTGAGGCGCGGCGCCCGTTGCCGGTGATGCCGGCGGCGGTTGCGCTGGCCCCCGAAGCACCACGGCTGTCGGGTATCTGCCTGGACGATGCCGCGTTGCAGGCAGATTTTCGCAAGGCGCTGCGGGTGTTCGAGCGTGACGTGCCGCTGTTGATCAATGGCGAAACCGGTTCCGGCAAAGAAGCGTTCGCCAAGGCAGTGCACCACGCCAGTCAGCGCGCCGGCAAAGCCTTCGTCGCCCTCAACTGCGCGGCGATTCCCGAGAGCCTGATCGAGAGCGAACTGTTCGGCTATCGCGGTGGCAGCTTCACCGGCGCGCGCAAGGACGGCATGCGCGGCAAGTTGCAGCAGGCCGATGGCGGTACGTTGTTCCTCGATGAAATCGGCGATATGCCGCTGGCCTTGCAGACCCGCTTGCTGCGGGTGCTGGAGGATCGTCAGGTGGTGCCGATCGGCGGCGAGCCGGAAGCGGTCAACGTGCGGATCATCAGCGCCACCCACCGCAATCTGCTGGAGCGGGTCGAGGATGGCAGTTTTCGCGAGGATCTGTATTACCGGCTCAATGGCCTGGAGGTGGCGCTGCCCGCGTTGCGCGAGCGCGGTGACAGGGCGCAGTTGCTGGATTTCCTGCTGGCCGAAGAGGCGGGCGGCGAAACGATCTTGATCGATGAGCCGGCGCGGCAAGCGTTGCTGGCCTTCAACTGGCCGGGGAACGTGCGGCAATTGCGCAATGTGCTGCGCACGCTGGCGGCGTTGTGTGATGGCGGACGGATCGGGATGGAGGATTTACCGGCGATGATCCGGCAGGCGCGGCCGGCGGTTTTGGAGGTTTCTGCGTCATCGTCGGAGCATCCGCTGGACGATGCGGAACGACTGGCGTTGCTCAATGCACTGGAGCATACGCGCTGGCACATGACCCACACGGCGGAGCAGCTTGGGGTCAGTCGCAATACGCTATATAGAAAGCTGCGCAAGCATGGGATCGAGCGGCGCGTCAGCTAGGAGCCTCTCTCCCTGAGGGAGAGGGGACTGACCGAGTCGTCCTTGCAAACTTCGCCAACCCTGCAAGTTCCGAGTCGAACCCGGTTTTGAATTTCACGAGGATCGGCTCCCTCTCCCTTCGGGAGAGGGTAGCGATTCTGAGCCAGGTCTGGACCCAGCGGCCCACCCCATCCGAGCCCCTCACCTAAAGAGTGCCATTTCCCCCTCCCTGCGCTAACCTGCGGCCATGTTTTACGAGGTCGACTATGCACATTCATATTCTGGGTATCTGCGGGACTTTCATGGGCTCGATGGCGGTTCTGGCCAAAGAGCTGGGCCATCATGTCACGGGCTCCGACGCCAACGTTTATCCGCCGATGAGCACTCAGCTCCAAGCCCAGGGCATTGAACTGACCCAGGGTTACGACCCGGCCCAGCTCGATCCGGCGCCGGATCTGGTGGTGATCGGCAACGCCATGTCCCGTGGCAACCCGGCGGTGGAATACGTGCTGAACAAAGGCCTGCCGTACGTCTCCGGCCCGCAGTGGCTGGCCGATCATGTGCTGCAGGGGCGCTGGGTCCTGGCCGTCGCCGGCACTCACGGCAAGACCACCACCAGCAGCATGCTCGCCTGGGTGCTGGAACATGCGGGCATGAGCCCGGGGTTCCTGATCGGCGGCGTGCCGCAGAACTTCTCGGTGTCCGCGCGCCTGGGTGGCACGCCGTTCTTTGTGATCGAGGCGGACGAGTACGACAGCGCGTTCTTCGACAAGCGTTCGAAATTCGTCCACTACCGCCCACGCACCGCGATCCTCAACAACCTTGAGTTCGATCATGCCGACATCTTCCCCGATCTGCCGGCCATCGAGCGGCAGTTTCACCACTTGGTGCGTACTATCCCGAGTGAAGGCCTGGTGATCCATCCGACCACCGAACCGGCCTTGCAGCGCGTGATCGAAATGGGCTGCTGGACCCCGGTGCAGACCACCGGTGCCGGCGGCCAGTGGCAGGTCAAATTGCTCAAGGACGACGGTTCGGCGTTCGAAGTGATGTTCGAAGGCGTGTCTCAAGGCGTGGTCGAGTGGGAGCTGACCGGTCAGCACAACGTTGCCAACGCCCTGGCCACCCTGGCAGCCGCGCGTCATGTCGGTGTCGTGCCGTCGATGGGCATTGCCGGGTTGAGCGCGTTCAAGAGCGTGAAGCGGCGGATGGAGAAGGTCGCCGAAGTGCGCGGCATTACCATCTATGACGACTTCGCCCACCACCCGACCGCGATTGCCACCACCCTGGATGGCCTGCGCAAACGTATCGGCGATGCGCCGTTGATCGCGATCATCGAGCCGCGTTCGAACTCGATGAAGCTCGGCGCGCATCGCGACGGTCTGCCGGACAGCGTGGTCGATGCAGATCAGGTGATCTGGTACGCCCCGGCCAACCTCGGCTGGGATCTGGCGGGTACGGCGGCGTTGTGTACGGTGCCGTCGATTGTCAGTGATTCGCTGGAAGGCATCATCGAGCGCGTGAAGAGTCAGGCCCAGCCCGGCACTCATGTCGTGATCATGAGCAACGGCGGCTTCGGCGGCCTGCACGGCAAACTCGCCGAGGCGCTGAAATGAGCAACGGCCCGGAACGCATCACGCTGGCGATGACCGGCGCGTCCGGCGCCCAGTACGGTTTGCGCCTGCTCGATTGCCTGGTGCGGGAAGATCGCGAGGTGCATTTCCTGATCTCCAAGGCCGCGCAACTGGTGATGGCCACCGAGACGGACGTTTCGTTGCCGGCCAAGCCGCAGATGATGCAGGCCTTTCTTACCGAATACACCGGCGCCGCCGCCGGGCAGATCCGCGTGTATGGCAAGGAAGACTGGATGTCGCCGGTGGCTTCCGGTTCCGGTGCGCCGGCGGCAATGGTCGTGGTGCCGTGCTCGACCGGCACCCTGTCGGCGATTGCGACCGGCGCCTGCAACAACCTGATCGAACGCGCCGCCGACGTCACGCTGAAGGAGCGCCGCCAGTTGATCCTGGTGCCTCGTGAAGCGCCGTATTCGAGCATTCATCTGGAGCACATGCTCAAGCTGTCGAACATGGGCGTGACCATCCTGCCGGCGTCGCCGGGTTTCTATCACCAGCCGCAGACCATCGATGACCTGATCGATTTCGTGGTCGCGCGGATCCTCAATCTGCTGGGCATTCCCCAGGACATGCTGCCGCGTTGGGGCGAACATCATTTGAGCAGCGATGAATAAGCTCTTGGCGATTCTGTTGGCGCTGCAACTGACCGGCTGCGCCACGGCGCGCACGCTGGATGCGGCCAAACCGGGGGCGCCCGTGGTGTATTCGGGGACGCGGCTGGACCTGTATGCAATGAATGGCGGGTGTTGCGCGAAGGATCGGTTCGGGGCCGAGGCACCGGGTTATCCGGGTGTCGATCTGCCGGCCAGTGCATTGCTCGATACGCTGTTGTTGCCGTTGTCGTTACTGACGGTGCTTGGCGTCGGGTTTCAGGCTACCGGGGGATTGTAGGGGAGCGCTGCGCGCTCCCGCCTCGGAGGGTGTCACCACACCGTTACTTGCCGAGCTTCCTCAGCTCATCCGACTCGACAATCCGCACCCCATCCTGTTCTTCCAGCGCCAGCCGCCACATCGCCCGGGCCAGTTGGCAGGCTTCGATGCCACGGTACTTGCCGGGAATCAGTTTCGAGAACGGCGCGGCCAGTTGTTCTCCCAGGCGCGGTTCGCTGCGTTCCCCGAGCAGCAGCGATGGCCGGCAAATGGTCAGTTGCGGCCAGTCCTGCGCGCGCAGTGCGTATTCCATCTCACCCTTTACCCGGTTGTAGAAAATCGATGATCGGCGATCTGCCCCCAGGGCACTGATCACGATCAGATGCCGCGCGCCCATTTCCCGGGCGCGTTTGGCGAATGCCACCACCATGTCCAGATCCACGGCGCGGAACGCTTCTTCGGAGCCGGCCTGCTTGATGGTGGTGCCGAGGCAGCAATAGGCGATGTCGACGCGCCCGGCGAGCTGCGGCAGGAATGCCTGTGGGTCGCCGACCGGGTTTTCCAGATGCGGATGCTCGGCCAGCGGCCGGCGTGAAGGGGCGAGAACACGGGTGATCGTCGGCTCGTTGAGCAGACGGTCGAGTAGATGTTCCCCGGTCAACCCGGTGGCTCCGGCAAGCAAGACATGCTGAGGCGTCAAGTACATAGTGTCTCTCCCTTGATACTGTTCAGCTTAGTTGCTCTTTGTCGTCCCGTCGTTCAACGCAGCGCTTTGCAATGCTTTTCGTGCTTGCTGCTTGCGCAGCAGTTGCCAGTGCGAGAGTACGGTTTTCGGCGCCCAGATCTGCGGCTCCGAGGCTTCGAAATTGTCCGCCAGTTCGCGCTCGGCGACGGTGGCCTTGGCCAGCTTGAAGGCTTGTTCCAGGTCGTCGGTCTGGTTCAGCGCCTGGGCGAACAGGGCGTCGCCGAAGTAGGTGAAGTTGGCTTCTTCCGAGCAGCCGAAGGACACGCGGTCGGCGCGCGAGGCGGTCATGATCAGCGTGCGTTCATCCTTGAGCGCCGGAATGAACCCGCCGGAGTAGCACGACGAAATCACGATGATCTTGTCGCGATTCTTCAGCGGCGCCAGCACGGCGGCGAGTTCGTCGGCGGGCAGGTCGGCCAGTTCCATGCGCGGCTGGTCGAGCACCAGTTCGTGTTCGGCGGTGCCGTGGCTGGTCAGGTAGATGAACAACAAGTCTTCCGGGCCGCTGCGTTCAGCGAGGGTCTGCGCGGCGCGGCGCAGGTTCTCGCGGGTGGCCATCGGCCGGTCGGTGAGGTGGTCGCGATGGTTGACCAGACGGATCTGGCCGTAGGCGCCAAAGCGGGTGGCGAGCATGTTGGCCACGTAATCGGACTCACGCAGGAACACGCTCTGCTTGCCGTCGCCACCGAGGGTCAGGGTGTACAGCTCCACGGCTGGGGTCGAGACGGGCACACTGGCCAGCGCATCGTCGAGCAGGCGGCCCTGGGCGAGCAGGCCGGTTTCGAGGGTATCGGGCAGCAGTTTGCCGTCGGCATCGCGTACCCGCTGGCCGTTGATCCAGGTGCCGGTGAGCACCGTGCCATCGGTCAGGACCAGGGTGCCGCGCCCGGCGTAGCTGTCGCTGTCGAACTGGCCGATATAGAAACTGCCGTCGGACAGGTTCAGACGGCCCTGGCCGCTGAAGCGCCAGTCGCTGAACGAGCCGATGTAATGGCTGCCGTCGGCGCCGATCAGTTCGCCCTTGCCGGTCAGTGCGCCTTCCTTGAACTGGCCGAGCCACACGTCGCCGTCAGCGTTTTCGTAGCGGCCCTTGCCGTGCAGTTGATTGTTCTTGAAGCCGCCGACATAGATGTCGCCGTCGGCGCTGTTGAAGGTGCCGTTGCCTTCCAGTTGGCCGTTGATGAAGTGGCCGCTGAACTGATTGCCGCTGGCGTCGCCACGCTGGCCTTCGCCGTTGGGTTTGCCGTGGGCGAACTGGCCCTGATAGGAGCTGCCGTCATCGAGTTCCAGGCGCCCGAGCCCGGAATACTGGTCGGCCTTGAACTCGCCACGGTAGGTCATGGCGTTTTCCTTGAGGGTGCCTTCACCTTCGCGTCGGCCCAGCTTGAAGCCGCCGGTGTAGCTGCTGCCATGGGTGGTCAGCGTGCCCTGGCCGTCGAACAAGCCTTGCTGGAACTGGCCGCGATAGACCTCGCCGTTACTGCCGTGCCACTCGCCCTGACCGTGCCACTGCCCCTTGTCGAACTGCCCGGCGTACCAACTGCCGTTGGGATAGTCGACCCGCCCCTGACCCTGCAGCAGGCCGTTGACCAGCTCGCCGCGATAGCGTCCGCCGTCGGGCAGGCGCGCATCCGGTGGCAACAGCGATTCGCCGTCGCCGCAAGCGGCCAGCAACAGGGTCAGGGCAAGAGGGGCGAGCGGAGCGAATGAGCGCATAGCGGGATCCGGGCAATTAGGCGACCGAGTATGCCGCAGCTATGTGACCTTATACAGCCGCCGGAAGGGCGCGGATGCGAAACAGCGTGAGCCGTTTCGCATCCAGGCGCTTAAACGAAGCAGAGCGACAGCGGTTCGGCGATGTAGGCCGGTTTGTCCGAGCCTTCTATCTCAAGGGTGGCGGTGGCCTTGAGTAGCCACTGACCGGGTTTTTTCTCGGTCACCTCACCCAGGTCGACCTTGAGGCGGACCTTGGAATTGACCTTGACCGGCTGGATGAAACGCACGCTGTCCAGACCGTAGTTGACCACCATCTTCACGCCTTGCGGCAGGATCAGGATGTCTTCCATCAGTTTGGGAATCAGCGACAACGACAGGAAACCGTGTGCAATGGTGCTGCCAAATGGCGTTTGCGCGGCTTTGACCGGATCGACATGGATGAACTGATAATCCCCGGTGGCTTCGGCGAACAGGTTGATGCGCTCCTGATCGATGGTGAGCCATTCGGAACGTCCGAGTTCCTTGCCGACATAATCTTTGAGCTCTGCAACTGGAACATAGGGCATTGAGACTCTCCTTGGGTTCATCGTTTTTTTAGTTTTTCAGGTGGGGGATAAAACCGCCCTGCGAACCACTGTAGATCATCATGACGATTTGCTCAGGTCAACCGACCATGCTTTTGGCGAATGCCGGTTCATAGCGTTCGCGTGCTTATAATGGCCGGCCCGTGCTTGTCGGGAAGTCGGACGGAGATGACGGATGTTGTTACGTGGCCTGACCATGCTGGTGCTGTTTCAATTGCTCGGCACGGCCCTCAACCATTTGCTGTTGCCGGTGCTGCCGGGGCCGATCATCGGCCTGCTGCTGTTGCTGGTGTTCCTGATCGTTCGAGGTGAAGTGGGCGAGCCGCTGAACCTCGCGGCCGGCAGCCTGCTGCGTTATCTGCCGTTGCTGCTGGTGCCGCCGGCGGTCGGTGTGATGGTCTACGCCACGGCGATTGCCGCTGACTTCTGGGCGATTGTCGGCGCGCTGGTGGTGTCGTTGATTCTGTCCATGGCGTTTGCCGGGGTGCTGATGCAACGCCTGGTCAAGCGTCACGCCGCCCGGTCGGAGGCGTCCTGATGCTGTTTGACTGGCAAGGCGCCTGGGCGTCGGTGATCCACCATCCGCTGTTTGGCATCGGCATCACCCTGGGGGCTTATCAACTGGTGCTGGCGGCGTTCGAGAAAACCCGCTGGATCTTCCTGCAACCGGTGCTGGTGTCGATGCTGCTGGTGATCGGTGTACTGGTCGGTTGCGGCCTGACCTATGCCGAGTACCGCAAGAGCACGGAAATCCTCAGCATTCTGCTCGGCCCCGCGACCGTGGCACTGGCGGTGCCGCTGTACCTCAATCTGCGCCGCATCCGCCAATTGTTCTGGCCGATTTTTACTACGCTGGTGATAGGCGGCGTGGTCGCCACGGGCATGGGCGTGGCGCTGGGCTGGTGGTTCGGTGCCGAGCACATGATCCTGATGACCATGGCGCCGAAGTCGGTGACCTCGCCGATCGCCATGCTGGTGGCCGAACAGATCGGTGGCGTCGCGGCGCTGGCGGCGGTGTTCGTGTTGATCACCGGGGTGATCGGCGCGATTTTCGGCCCGGCGCTGCTGAACCGTCTTGGCGTCCACAGCCCCGAGGCGCGCGGCATGGCGCTGGGCATGACGGCGCATGCGGTCGGCACGTCGGTGGCGTTGCAGGAAAGCGATGAGTGCGGCGCCTTCGCGGCGCTGGCGATGAGTCTGATGGGCGTGGCCACGGCGGTGTTCCTGCCGTTGGCGGTGTCGATGGTGGTCTAAGGAAATGTCTATGAGTCTGCCGCTTTTTCCGCTGAACACGGTGCTGTTTCCCGGCTGCAATCTGGATTTGCAGATCTTCGAGGCACGCTACCTGGACATGATCGGCCGTTGCATGAAGCAGGGCGGCGGGTTCGGGGTGGTGTGCATTCTCGAGGGCAGCGAAGTCGGCGTTGCGCCGCAAGGTTTTGCCCTGGTCGGCTGCGAGGCGCGGATCACCGATTTCCAGCAACAGGACAACGGCCTGCTGGGCATTCGCGTGCAGGGCGGACGGCGTTTCCATGTGTTGCGCACCGAGGTGCAGCGCGATCAGTTGCTCGTCGCCGAGGTCGACTGGCTGGACGACGAACCCGAGCAACCGTTGCAGGACGAAGACGCCGATCTGATGGCGCTGCTCAAGGCCCTGGCCGAACATCCGATGGTCGAGGCGCTGAACATGGGCACCGACGCGGCCGGGCAACAGTCGCTGGCCAATCAGCTGGCCTACCTGCTGCCATTTGCCGAAGAGGACAAGCTCGACCTGCTGCAACTCGATGATCCGCAACAGCGCCTGGATGCGATCCAGGCGCTGCTCGACGAGCTGCAGGGCGAGCTGTTCGCCTGAGTCCGGGGCCGGTTATTCGGGCCAGACGATGTCATTGGCAAAGGTATCGAATCCCTTCACCATCCGCAGAACCGGCTTGCCGGCCCTGGCCGCCGCGTTGATCAAGGCGTCGTACTGAGCCTGGTTGTACTGGCCGTTGTGGGTGTTGTCTTCGATGCTGCGGCGCAACGAGTAATCGGCCTGTTCGGCGATGTCATCGATTTTTGCCGCGCGGCCGAGGGTGGAATCCAGCAGCCAGATACGCTGGGAACCAATGCCCCGTCGCGAGGCCGAGAGCAAGGCTTCGTTTTCATCCTCGGGGAAGTTCGCCCCGTTTTTTTCCGCGCTGCCGTTGAGCAGGATGTTCTCTTCGCGCAACACCACTTCCAGGTTGCGGGTGTCGATGAGGTAGATGAAGTTGATCTTCTGCTGGTGGCGGATGGTTTCGTAATTGCGCTCGGCATCCAGCTCCACGTCCGAGGCCTCGGACCATTCGTTGTCGGATTCGCCGGAGTCATTGTCGGATTCGCCCGGTCGCTTGCCGGGGTATTTGTTCTTCTGATTGTTGTAGCGCAGGTGCTCCGGGTCGGGCGCGGTCGTGCCTTTGCCGGCGTAGGTCCAGACCAGTTGCAGGCCGACCGTCGCGCTGATCGGCTTCTCGCTGGTGCCACCCTTGGCGTGGGTCATGCGCGGCAGCATCCGGCCGTCGTCGACCAACTCGAACAGCGTGCGCTCATCGGCCCTGAACAGCGCCGGAATGTCGGTGCGGTACAGGCAGTTTGAGGTGTTGCGCCGGTAACCCAGGCGATTGACGAAGGCCTCGAGAAAATCCCGGGTGACCATTTTGTCCAGGCCATGCAGACCCTTGAGCGTGAGGGTGCCGTTGCGCAACGGCAGCAACAACGGTTCGATTTCCTGTTGCATGGCGGCAAACCGGCTCGGTTCGTTTGCGTCCAGCGAGCGCAGTTTGTGCTGCTCGGCCCATGGCGGAATGACGCGCGGATTGTCGAGCAGATCCTGACGCAACCGGGCGTGCTGGCCGGGTGACAGGTTGTAGGCGCGTAACCGGGTGCTCAGTTGTTCGCGGGTCATTTGTGGATACAGCCAGCGCAACGAATCCCTCAGCAGCTCCTTTCGCGGGTTGCCGAACTTCACCGGCCTGGCCCACTCAGGCCGTGTGCCGCTGGCTTGTGCATCGGCGCGAAAACGCGGGATGTCCGCGCCATGCAGGCGGTAGAGGCGCCAGATTTCATGATCGGTCCAGCCTGTCAGGTGGCGGGGGCGGGCATCGATCCCGGCCACGGGCGGGTCGACTTTGACCAGATGGTCGTTGGCATCCTTGAAGCCGTAAAGGGTGTACGACGTGTCGCTGGCCGCGTCGGTCTTGATCGCGATCCGGTAGTAGCCTTGGCCGTCGGGACCGGGTTTGGCGGCGGCGTAATACATCAGGTCATCCCAGCTCGTGTGCTGTTTCGGGCCTCGCACGTATTCAGGTGGCGGGGCGTCGAGAAGGATGCGCTCGCCGTCCTTTTCGTAGCCATAGAGGAAGCTCGGCTCGCCGTCGCCGGACTGGCTGAGGCGCATCCGAAAGTAGCTTCGAGCGTAAATCGTCAGCGGGTAGACGGTGGCGACGGCCGGGCGCAGCGCTTGATCGGATGCTGGATTCGCCGGTCGCTTGCTGCCGGGTTGATCGCCAGCGTCGTCCGCTGACGGCCGCTTTTGTGCGGCCCGAGTCTCCGGGGAGGAGGACGGCAGCAGGCTCCAGGTCGGCTCTCCGTCATTCCGAAACAGAACCGGCCCCGGCGGCAGTTTGTTGTAGAGGTCCCGCGCGCGATAGGCGCCCGCCGTCGCATCGAATTCCACGTACACCGTGCCCAGGTCTTTGATATCGACGAACCTGCGATTGACGATAAAGCGAAAGCCCTCGGTATCGGCAGCCTGCAGGTTACGCAGAAAGGCCTGATTCAGCAGGTAACCGTTCAGTCCGGCGCTGGTTTCGGGCCGGACGGTGGGCAGGTCGGAGACCGCGACGCGGGGCACTTCGGCAGGGTCGCCGGGGCGGATGGCATGTCCCGGTTCCGGGTTGGCGGTTGGCCGGGTTGGCGTGCCTGAGACTGGAGGGTGGATCAGCGGCAGGTCGGCGTCCGGGCGTAATCGGCCGGGTCCCGGCGCGGGCGGGTTCACTTTGGGCACGTTGGGGGCGGGCGGTGGTTTTGGTCGCATGGTGTCATTCCTTGACGGTTGAAGAGAGGGGTTGAAAAACGATCAGTCCGTTGTCAGGTGGTTTGCGGTTTGGGGACTTCTCCAATGATCAGGTGCTCGGGGTTGATCGGACGCGACGGCTTGCTGGCGAGGCTCCAGCGCTCGGTGACCGCGTTGTAAAAGACCTTGCCGGCCGGGGAGTCCGGCAGCCGGATGTTCTCGACCAGCACCTCATCGCTCTCCAGCTCATTGCGTTTTTTGTGCGTATGGATCAGTTCGATAACCCTGGGCAGCGTGGCGCAAGCCAGGGCATTGACTGCGCAGAGACCGATCACCTCGAACAGCGGATTGATCCGGTAGCGATGCCCGGCGGACACCACCACGTCCACGGTTTCCAGCGGCAGCGACGGGTCGCGGCTGTCCGGTAGATGGACATGGATGCTGCCGATAATCAGCAGGTTGTCGGCGATGCTCAGTTGCTCCCGTCCGATGTGTTCCGTCAGGGCCGTGGTGTAAATCCGCCAGGTCGAGGAGCCGCTGATGCTGGCGTCCGCCATTGCGGTTGAAAGCCGCAGCGTCATGTTGCTGGCCGGGAACATCTCGTAGTAGGCGGATCGACCTTCCAGCGAATACGTGGCGCTGTGCGCAATGGCGCGGAAGTCGATGCGTTGCGCGGTCCGCTTCAGCCGGCGTGTTACCTCGGCGGGGTGGACGAAGAGGTATTTGCCGGCCCGCTCGCGCAGCGGTTCGCGGCTGCGGACGACGTTGTAACCGGGTTTTTGCGCATCCTCCCGATAATTGTTGCGGGGCAGGTCGAGGTGGTAGGACACGCCATCGCGCATCACCAGGGTGAAGGGATGGGTGATCTGCCACGGCGAGGCGAGGATCCCGGCGACGCTCTCGGTTTTGTTGCCGGGTTTTTCGCTCACACCGCCGTGCAGCGAAAGCAGTTTGCCGCCGCCGATGAATGTCAGGATGAAGTGGATCTGCTGATAGCTCACGACCCGATAGGCACCGCGCTCGGTGACGTCTACGGTGTAGACCGACCTGAGTTCGTCGATTTCCGTGCTGTCGAAGTCGACATACAAGGTGCTGCGATTGTCCTTGTCCTGCTTGCCGGCCCGCAGCGTCGTGTAATGACTGTCACGGGATACGAAGTAGGACGAGTGCTGGTTGGCGAGTGCCGTTTGCGGGGTGTCGTGAAGCAGGAAAGGCGAGGCTTTGCCGATGCCGGCCACGACCACGATGGCATTCAACTCCTGATCGTTCAGATCTGCCGTTTCGGCCGGCCAGTCCGGTTGCAGGTGATAGCCGTCCTCGGTGATGAACATCCATTTGTCGTTGCGCAGTGAACGCTTGCCGTCGAGCGTCTGGTACACCGCCTCCAGAATCAGCTCTCGACGCGGCGTTTGCGGATCATCGCTGCGCAGGGTCTCGATCAGCAGATCGTTGTCATGGATACGCCAGGACTGGATCGCCTCCAGCGCCACGCCCAGGTAAACCTTGCTCGGCTCCCCGGCGTCTTCGCTGATCGACACCCGCAGGCCCATCCGATCGATGTGGTAGGCGTCGGCTCCACTGCCGCCATCGACCACGGCATGGCTGCCCCGGACGAAAACCTGATCGTCACCGGGGCCGGCGTCGACCCGGTCGTCGCCATTGGCGGTGATCAGGTTGTTGCCGGCGCCACCCCGGACCCGATTGGTCGCGCCGGCGAGTGTCTCGACCTTTTCGAATCCGTCGAGGGTCGAGTGCAGTACGGGTTCGACGCCGGCATCCGCCGAGCGCAATCCGAGCTGGTGCTTGACCAGGTCGATGTCGTAGCCGACGAAGCGCGGTGCGTCCGGCCCGTGGTCCTGGCCGAGGTGCTTGCCTTGCAGCCACAGCAGATCCGCGCCGCGGCCGCCTTGCAGATAACTGACCTTGTCGGGCGCCGAGGCGAGCGCCGCCGCGGCCGACTGGAAGACAAAGGTGTCGTCCCGGTCGCCACCGTTCAGACGTTTCTGGCCGGCGCCGTAGTTGAAGTGGTTGGGTTTGTCCCGAACGCCGAGGACGCTGTCGTTGCCACCGCCGAGTTTCCACAGAATGCCTTTGCTGGCGTCGCCGGGGCGGCTGACGATGTTGGCGTTCGCAGAGGGCAGGCCGTTTCTGGCGTCGTAATGATCGTCGGTTTCCTCGATGAGCGGCGTGTCGACCGTGGAGAAGGCTGATTCGCCCGTGGCGTCATCCCACTGGTATTTGTAGACCCGGGCAGGTTGCAGTTTCACCTCGATGCGGCCGTTGACCACGGCCTCGATGCTGCCCTTGAGTTCATGGTCGAGCCAGCCGTTGCTGCGGGTTTGCAGGGCCTTGGCGTAATCGCTGTAGGTCTTGGCGGTGGTGAAGCGATCCATCAGCGACTTGTCCTGATCCTGGCCGGTGAACGCAAACCAGCCGGCGCGCCAGCGCTCGTTGACGCTCAGTTCGATGTAGTCGTCGATATCGTCGACCACGCGCACGGCGCTGTAGACCCGCGCGCCGACAATCAGGATCGCGGCGGCGGCAATCCCGATCGGGCCGGCGGCCTGGAATCCCATCAGCGAGGCGGTGGCCAGCATCAGTGACAGACCTGCACTGAACACACTCAGGCCACCGGCGACGTACAGATCCTGAGCCTCCTTGCCCTGGGCGTGGGCGGCGTCGCTGAAGGACTTGATGGCGGTGTAGATGTCGAACGGCAGCGTCAGCGCGCTGGCGATCAGCCCGGCGCTGCGGCACAGCCATTTGCCCATGGTGGTCTTGCCGAAGTGCTCGAAGGTCAGCGCGCCCTGGCGGATCATTTTTTCGCCCGTGCGGGTCAGGGCGTATTCCAGGCCCAGCGAGCCGATTTCTGTCACGCCGCCCCCGGCATTGACCAGTGCTTCGCCGAGCTGGCCCTTTTTCAGCGCATCGATCATGCCCGTGTAGGCGCTGTACAAACCGTAGGCCTGCAACCCCGCACCCATGCTGGTCATGCTCCGGCTCTTGGCGAGATCGACCCAGCCCGGCAGATGCGCGGGCAACGGGTTTTTGCGGATGTCCACGCGCTGCGTGGCGTTGAGCAGACGAGTGATTCTGTCCATGAGCGGTTCAGCGGCGGCTACCGGTATCTGGCGCAATAATGGCGCAGCGTCCGGCGAGCGCAGCGTGACTATTTCATAGAGCAAGGTTGAAACCAGTTCGCTCGCCGTGGCGTCGGCGGAGCGGATACGCTGCTCGACTTTGACCGGGTCAAACTCGAGGGCGTCGATGAACGTTTGATCGGGTTCGGAAAAGTACACCGTTGCCGGGGTGAGGGTTTCACCGTCGAGCGTGGCACCCAATACGTAAAGTTCTTGCCGACTGACACTGAGCTCGCCGATCGGCAGGGGGCCGAACAGTTTGTCCAGAGCGTTGAGGTCAGGTGTTTTACCGGGGAGGGGAGAGAGGACCGGATTAATGTCGGAAATTTTTATTGGCGGATAAGTGTCGCGATTATTATTGCTGTCGAGGGTCATGGGCGTGAACTTTCATAAAGAGAGTTAATTATCTTCAAGTGATAATTGGGACGCCCACGGTGTCATGAAGTAGCGAATGATTCAGGTGGTTTTGTTTTTCTGTATATGTGATGTCTTTATATGTAGAAGAACTAACAGAGCCAAAGTTGCCGTTATATAAAGTCAAACTTGAATAAAAACACCCGTCACTTTTAAGTTGACGGGTGTTTTTGTCGGCGCAGGTGTCGTCAGTAGGCGTAGCGCAGCAAGGTGTGCGGCAAGTGGCGCAATACGAAGAAGCCGAACAACGCCACCAGCGCTGGCAGCACCAGCCACCAGACTTTCTGCGGCATGGGTTCGAGCGGTTCGCGGCGCTGGATAAACCACAGGCTGGCCGCGCAGACGCACGCCGCGAGCATCGCGCCGGCAATCACGTCGGTCGGCCAGTGCGCGCCGAGATAGACCCGCGACAACGCGATCGACAAGGCCGGCAGACAGCCGAGCAGCAGCCAGGTCAGGCGCATCCGGGGTGGCTGGCCGCGTCCGGCGAGAACCGCGAGGGTCAGGAACAGCGCGAACGACCCCGAGGCGTGACCGCTGGGCATGCTGTAACTGGTCAGCGGATCGGTCAGCACTTCCGGCCGGACCCGGGCGAAAAACAGCTTGGTGCCGGTGTTGGCGAGGGCCGTGCAGAGCAGGGTGGCGCCGGTGAAAATCGCCTGGCGCCATTGTCGGCAGACCAGCAGCAGGATAGTCAGCAGGGCGCTGAACAGCAGCATGTTGCGAAATTCGCCGATCAGGGTCAGCACCACCGCAACCTCATCGAGGGCCGGGCTGCGATGTTCCTGCACCAGTGTCATCACGCCCTGATCGAGCGCGGTCAGGTACGGATAGCCGAAGAACATGCCGATCAGGATCAACAGGCTCATGCTGCTGATCCACAGCGTTGCGCGACGATGGCGACGCAGGCTGCTGTTGGCGCTCAACCCGACCATGACCGCGATGGCGCCGGCGACGATGCCGGCCTGCAGCCAGAAACCTTCGGGCAGCGGCAGACGGATCGCCGCCCCGGTGGCCCAGCCCGGCAGCAGATAGGCCAGGCTCCAGCCGGCGGCAGCCAGCAGGCTGACGGCGGCGAAGCGCGGGAAGGGCATGTCGAACATGCCGGCGACCATCGGCAGCATCGGGCGCAGCGGGCCGATGAAGCGGCCGACCAGCAGGCTGGCGATGCCGTAGCGCTGGAAGTAGGTTTCGGCCCCGCCAATCCACTCCGGATGATGGCGCAGGCCAGGCAGGCGGCGGATGTTCTGGTGGAAATGGCGACCGAGGAAGTAGGAAATCACGTCACCGAGAATCCCCCCGAGAAAGCCCAGCAACAGGGTTTCGCTCAGCGACAGCGCACCGCTGCCCGCCAGCACCGCCACGGCAAACAGCAGCACCGTGCCGGGCACGATCAGCCCGGCAATCGCCAGGCACTCCACGAAGGCCACGATGAACACCGCAGCGGCCAGCCACTGCGGATTGGCTGCCAGCCAGCCGGTCACGCTATCGAGCCATTGGCTCATATGAACAACTCCATTCAATTGTGGGAACGGGCTTGCCCGCTCCCACGGGGGATTTCTTCGAACTCAAGTCCCGAGTGCTTTCAGGGCAACAAAAAATAATCGCGACCTTCGACCTGACCCCGCCGCAGCGGGTTCCGCGTACACCATTGTGCGTAGGCGGCATCGACGAAGCGGTACATCAGGTGTTCGTCGCGACCGTGGGGAATGCCCAGGCGGGTGGTCTGGATGACGTGAGCCGGCGCAGGGCCGGTGTCTTCCACCAGCAGCACTTCATGGTCGAAGCGCTTGGCGTCCCATACCGGCACTTTCAATCCCAGTGCCTTGCACAGCAACGTCTGTCCGGCGCAGAGCTTCTGCGACGGGCGCGGGCGACCCTGGGCGTCGGGATTGTTCAGGAGCATTTGCGCCAGGCTGGCCGGGCCGCTGATTTCATCGACCCACGGATAAGCCGATTTGATCAGTACCGCATTGCCCGGACCCTGGGCGCTGAAGTTCAGCGAATCGCCGCCCCGGGCGTAGTACATATAGATGTGGCCACCGTCCAGAAACAAAGCCTTACGCTTTTCTGTGTAGCCGAGGGAGGCGTGGCTGCCTTTTTCCGCGCAGTAATAGGCCTCGGTTTCGATGATCCGGGCGCTGAGCCAAAGATCGCCGACCCGATGACGGATGACTTTGCCGAGCAGATCCCGCGCCAGCGTCTGTGCGTCACGGTCGAAAAAACTGTCTGGAAGTCCCACAGGCAGGCGCGTGGCGGTGGCGCGAACGGTCAGGTTGGACATGGCAAGCGGCATTTGTTCCGGCTGAAGAGGTCGTGATGATAACAATCGCTGGCTTAATTACGGCTGAACGTCGGCAAATCACTGTCCATTTCGACCATCCGCCCGTCACCGCTGTTAGTCCCGGGACGTGACAGCTATAATCTGCCGCTTTCCTCTTTGCCAAGACCCCAGCAGACCATGACTGAGTCCGTTCTTGACTACATGACCCGATTGGGTCGCGCCGCCCGCGAAGCTTCCCGGGTCATCGGCCGTGCCAGCACCGCGCAGAAAAACCGCGCCCTGCTGGCTGCCGCCAATGCCCTGGACGCGGCTCGCGCGGAGCTTGCGGCAGCCAATGAACAGGACCTGGCCGCCGGTCGCGCCAACGGTCTGGAGCCCGCGCTGCTGGAACGCCTGGAACTGACCCCGGCGCGGATCGACGGCATGATCGTCGGTCTGCGGCAGGTCGCGGCGCTGCCGGATCCGGTGGGTGCCATCCGCGACATGAGTTTTCGTCCGTCGGGGATTCAGGTCGGCAAGATGCGCGTGCCGCTGGGCGTGATCGGGATCATCTACGAATCCCGGCCGAACGTGACCATCGACGCCGCCAGCCTGTGCCTGAAGTCCGGCAACGCGACCATCCTGCGCGGTGGCTCCGAGGCGATTCATTCCAACCGGGCGATTGCCGCGTGCATCCAGCGTGGCCTGGCCGAGGCCGAACTGCCGGCCGCCGTGGTGCAAGTGGTGGAAACCACCGACCGCGCCGCCGTTGGCGCTTTGATCACCATGCCCGAGTACGTCGACGTGATCGTGCCGCGCGGCGGCCGTGGCCTGATCGAGCGCATCAGTCGTGACGCCCGGGTGCCGGTGATCAAGCACCTGGATGGCATCTGCCACGTCTACGTCAGCGCCCACGCCGACTTGCCGAAAGCCCAGCGCATCGCCTTCAACGCCAAGACCTATCGCTATGGCATCTGCGGGGCGATGGAGACGCTGCTGGTCGATCAAAGTGTTGCGAAGGATTTCCTGCCGTCGATGGCTGCCCAGTTCCGCGAAAAAGGTGTCGAACTGCGTGGTTGCGAGCGCACCCGGGCGATCATCGAGGCCGTTGCGGCCACTGAAGACGACTGGAGCACCGAATACCTGGCGCCGATCCTGTCGATCCGCGTCGTCGACGGCCTGGATCAGGCCATCGAACACATCAACCGCTACGGCTCCCACCACACCGATTCGATCGTCAGCGAAAACCTCGCCGACACCCGGCAGTTCGTGGCGCAGGTCGACTCGGCGTCGGTGATGATCAACACGCCGACCTGCTTCGCCGACGGATTCGAATACGGATTGGGTGCCGAGATCGGCATTTCTACTGATAAGCTGCACGCCCGTGGGCCGGTGGGCCTGGAAGGACTGACCTGCGAGAAGTACATCGTGGTCGGTGATGGCCAGTTGCGCGGCCAGGCGACGGTCTGACTTGACCGACCTCGACCTGACAGCGCCGCATACCGGCAGCGAGTCGCGCCCCCTGCGCATCGGCGTGTTGGGCGGAACGTTCGACCCGGTTCACGTCGGCCATCTGCGCGGCGCGCTGGAAGTCGCCGAAGCGCTGACGCTCGACGAGCTGCGCATGATGCCCAGCGCCCGACCGCCGCATCGCGATGCGCCGCAGGTGTCGGCGCAGGACCGGCTGGCGATGGTCGAGTGTGCGGTGGCCGGAGTGCCGCCGCTGGTGGTGGACGCCCGCGAATTGCAGCGGGACAAGCCGTCCTGGACCATTGATACCCTGGAGTCGATGCGTGCCGAAATGGCCGCGGACACCCAGGTTTTTCTGCTTTTGGGCTGGGACGCATTTTGCGGCCTGCCCACTTGGCACCGCTGGGAAGAGTTGCTCCAGCATTGCCACATCCTGGTGCTTCAGCGCCCGGACGCCGACAGCGAACCGCCGGATGCCTTGCGCAACCTGCTGGCAGCGCGTTCGGTGAGCGACCCGCTGGCCCTCAAGGGGCCGAGCGGACAGATTGCATTCGTCTGGCAGACACCGCTCGCGGTTTCCGCCACCCAGATCCGTCAACTGCTGGCCAGCGGTAAGTCGGTACGTTTCCTGGTGCCCGACGCGGTCCTGGCCTACATCGATGCGCACGGTCTGTACCGTGCGTCGAACTGAACAAGGCGTGCTTCACTGATACGGACAAACGTGTCGCCAAGCCGCCGAATACATGAGCAAAACGAGTTTTATATGACTGACAAAGACGTAGCTAAAGTAAAGCGCAAAGGCACATTCAAGAGTGCGCCGCTGCCGGAACCGGTCAACACCAACGAGCCGCTCAACGGTGACGAACTGGTCAAGGTCGCCGTGGCAGCCCTGGAAGACGTCAAGGCCCAGGACATCCAGATCATTGATGTTCGCGACAAGCAGAGCATCACCGACTACATGATCATCGCGACCGGTACTTCCAATCGCCAGATCAACGCGATGCTGGAAAAGGTCCGCGAAGAAGTCAAAAAGAAAGGCGCCCGTCCACTGGGTGAGGAAGGCAAGGGCGACAGCGACTGGGTGCTGCTGGACCTGGACCTGGTGATCGTACACATGATGACCGCCTCGGCTCGTCAGTTCTACGACCTGGAACGTCTGTGGGCCGGTGCCGAGCAAAGCCGTGCGGCGGACGCCAAGCACCACAGCCCGGAAAACACCCACGAGCATTTCACCAAGCTCAACAAAGACCAGCAGTAAGGGTAGCGCTGTGCGACTGCGACTGATCGCCGTCGGTTCACGCATGCCCAAATGGGTGGAAGAAGGCTGGCATGAATATGCCAAGCGTCTTCCGTCCGAACTGGCGCTGGAACTGGTGGAAATTCCGCTCAATACCCGTGGCAAGAATGCCGACGTGGCCCGCTTCATCCGTCAGGAAGGCGAAGCCATGCTGGCCAAGGTCGGGCCGAACGAGCGGATCGTCACCCTCGAAGTCCACGGCAAACCGTGGAGCACCGAGCAACTGGCGGTCGAACTCGATCGCTGGCGGCTGGACTCGCGCACGGTCAATTTCATGGTCGGTGGCCCGGAAGGGCTGGCGCCGGAAGTCTGTGCCCGCGCCGATCAGCGTTGGTCGTTGTCGCCGTTGACGCTGCCGCACCCGCTGGTGCGGATCCTCATCGGCGAACAGTTGTATCGTGCCTGGACCGTGTTGTCCGGCCACCCTTACCACAAGTAATCCTGCCCTCATGTCCCAGCCGATCCGCATCAAGGACCACGAAAAAGACGCACGCCTAGTGCGTAGCCGCGTCGTTTTCGGGGCCATTGCGGTCGTGTTGCTGATCTGTGTGCTGATCGCCCGGCTGTATTTCCTCCAGGTGATCCAGTACGAGTACCACTCGACGCTCTCGGAAAACAACCGCGTCCATGTGCAGCCGATTCCGCCGACCCGTGGCCTGATCTTCGATCGCAACGGCGTGGTGGTGGCGGACAACCGTCCGAGTTTCAGCCTGAGCATGACCCGCGAGCGTTCCGGCGACTGGCAGCAAGTGCTCGACGTGATCGTCGAAGTGTTGGGGCTGACGCCCGAAGACCGGGTGATTTTCGAGAAGCGCATGCGTCAGGGGCGCCGGCCGTTCGAGCCGGTGCCGATCCTGTTCGAGCTGACCGAGGAACAGATCGCCCGCATCGCGGTGAACCAGTTCCGCCTGCCGGGTGTTGAAGTGGTCGCGCAACTGGTTCGGCACTACCCGCAGGGCGCGCACTTTGCGCACTCGGTGGGTTACATGGGGCGGATCAACGAGAAAGAGCTGAAAACCCTCGATCCGGTGAATTACAGCGGCACCCACCACATCGGCAAGACCGGCATCGAGCGCTTCTATGAGGCCGAGTTGCACGGGCAGGTGGGTTACGAGGAAGTCGAGACCAACGCCCGGGGCCGCGTGTTGCGCGTGCTCAAACGCACCGATCCGGTGCCGGGCAAGGACATTGTCCTGAGTCTCGACATCAAGTTGCAGGAAGCCGCCGAGGCCGCACTGGGCGGGCGTCGCGGCGCGGTCGTGGCGCTGGATCCGAACACCGGCGAAGTGCTGGCGATGGTCAGCCAGCCGAGCTTCGACCCGAACCTGTTCGTCACCGGTATCAGCTTCAAGGCTTATTCCGAGTTGCGCGACTCCATCGACCGGCCGCTGTTCAATCGCGTGCTGCGCGGTCTGTATCCGCCGGGCTCGACGATCAAACCGGCGGTGGCGATTGCCGGTCTGGACGCGGGCGTGGTGACGGCGTCGAGCCGGGTGTTCGACCCCGGCTACTACATGCTGCCCAACTACGATCACAAGTACCGCAACTGGAACCGTACCGGTGACGGTTTCGTCGACCTCGACACGGCGATCATGCGGTCCAACGACACCTACTTCTATGACCTGGCGCACAAGCTGGGCATCGATCGGCTGTCGGCTTACATGAACAAATTCGGCATCGGCCAGAAGGTCTCGCTGGACATGTTCGAAGAATCCCCCGGCCTGATGCCGTCCCGTGAATGGAAACGCGCGACCCGCCGGCAGGCGTGGTTCCCGGGCGAAACACTGATTCTGGGGATCGGCCAGGGCTACATGCAATCGACCCCGCTGCAACTGGCCCAGGCTACGGCGCTAGTGGCGAACAAGGGCGTGTGGAACCGGCCGCACCTGGCCAAGACCATCGAAGGCGAGAAGCCGAAGGACGAAAACCCGATGCCGGACATCGTCCTGCGCGACCCGTCGGACTGGGCCAAGGTCAACCACGGCATGCAGCAGGTGATGCACGGTGCCCGAGGCACCGCGCGCAAGGCTTCGATCGGCGCGCAATACCGGATCGCCGGCAAGTCGGGTACGGCCCAGGTGGTCGCGATCAAGCAGGGCGAGAAATACGACCGCTCCAAGGTGCAGGAACGCCATCGCGACCACGCTTTGTTCGTCGGGTTTGCGCCGGCGGACAATCCGAAAATCGTGGTGTCGGTGATGGTCGAGAACGGTGAGTCCGGTTCCGGTGTCGCCGCGCCAGTGGTACGTCAGGTCATGGATGCCTGGCTTCTGGATCAGGACGGACGCCTGAAGGCCGAATACGCCAGCCCTATCAGTGCGGAGGCTACGGCCCGTGAAGAATAATTTCGATCGCATGCTCTCCAGCGAGGATGTGATGCGTCGCCGCGCGACGCTGCTGCAACGCCTGCATATCGATGGCCCGTTGTTGATCCTGCTGCTGATCCTGGCCGCCGGCAGCCTGTTCGTGCTGTATTCGGCCAGCGGCAAGAGCTGGGATCTGCTGGGCAAACAGGCCACCTCGTTCGGTATCGGCCTGGTGTCGATGATCGTGATCGCCCAGTTCGAACCCCGGTTCATGGCCCGTTGGGTGCCACTCGGCTATGTGTTCGGGGTGGTGTTGCTGATGGTGGTGGACATCATGGGCCACAACGCCATGGGCGCGACCCGCTGGATCAACATTCCCGGGGTGATCCGCTTCCAGCCCTCGGAGTTCATGAAGATCCTGATGCCGGCGACCATCGCCTGGTATCTGTCCAAGCGTACGCTGCCGCCGCAGCTCAAGCATGTGGTCATCAGCCTGGGGTTGATCGGGGTGCCGTTCGTGCTGATCGTGCGCCAGCCGGACCTCGGCACTTCGCTGCTGATCCTGGCCGGCGGCGCGTTCGTGCTGTTCATGGGCGGGCTGCGCTGGCGCTGGATTCTCAGCGTGCTCGCCGCCGCCGTCCCCGTGGCGATCGCCATGTGGTTCTTCATCATGCACGACTACCAGAAGCAGCGGATCCTGACCTTCCTCGATCCGGAAAGCGATCCGCTGGGCACCGGCTGGAACATCATCCAGTCGAAAGCCGCCATCGGCTCCGGCGGGGTGTTCGGCAAGGGCTGGCTGCTGGGCACCCAGTCGCACCTGGACTTCCTGCCGGAAAGCCACACCGACTTCATTATTGCGGTGCTGGGTGAAGAGTTCGGCCTGGTGGGCATCTGCGCGCTGCTGCTGATCTATCTGTTGCTGATCGGTCGCGGGCTGGTGATCACCGCGCAGGCGCAGACGCTGTTCGGCAAATTGCTGGCCGGCGCGCTGACCATGACGTTTTTTGTTTATGTTTTCGTCAACATCGGTATGGTCAGTGGCCTGTTGCCGGTCGTGGGGGTGCCGTTGCCGTTCATTAGCTACGGAGGAACTTCGCTGGTGACGCTGCTGTCAGCGTTTGGGGTTTTGATGTCGATCCATACCCATCGCAAGTGGATCGCACAGGTTTGAATAAGGTGAAGAGTTCAATGCAAGCAGTGCGTGACTGGGCGACTCGATATGCGCCGTGGGTCGGCCTGGTGGGCATCCTTGGCAGCGTGCAGGAAGCGCTGGCCGGCGATTACGAAGGCTCGCCCCAGGTGGCCGAATTCGTCGGTGAAATGACCCGCGACTATGGCTTCGCCGGTGAGCAGCTGATGAGCGTGTTCCGCGAAGCCGAGCGCAAGCAGTCGATTCTCGACGCCATCTCCAAGCCGGCCGAGCGGGTCAAGCAGTGGAAGGAATACCGGCCGATGTTCATCACCGACGCGCGCATCGCCCGTGGTGTGGACTTCTGGCGCCAGCATGAAGCCACCCTGGCTCGCGCCGAGCAGGAATACGGCGTTCCGGCCCAGGTCATCGTGTCGATCATCGGCGTTGAGACCTTTTTCGGACGTAATACCGGTAATTTCCGGGTAATCGATGCCTTGTCCACCCTCGGTTTCGACTATCCTCCCCGTGCCGAATTTTTCCGCAAGGAACTGCGTGAGTTCCTGCTGCTGGCCCGGGAAGAGCAGGTCGACCCGCTGACCCTCAAGGGCTCCTACGCCGGGGCGATGGGTTTGCCGCAGTTCATGCCGAGCAGCTTTCGCGCCTATGCGGTGGATTTCGACGGTGATGGTCACATCAATATCTGGAACAATCCGGATGATGCGATCGGCAGCGTCGCCAGCTATTTCAAGCGTCACGGCTGGGTCGCCGGGGAGCCGGTGGTCAGCCGCGCCGATGTCCGGGGCGAGCAGGTCGACGAAGGCCTGACCACAGGCATCGAGCCGACAAAAACCGTCGGGGAGTTGCGAGCGCTGGGGTGGTCGAGTCATGATGCGCTGCGCGATGACATGCCGGTCACCGCGTTCCGCCTGGAAGGCGACAATGGCCCGGAATACTGGATGGGCCTGAAGAATTTTTACGCGATCACGCGTTATAACCGCAGCGTGATGTACGCCATGGCCGTACATCAGCTATCTGAACAGCTGGTACAAGCACGGGGCGTCAAGTAATGCGGGCATTGCCTATCAACAAACCCCTGAAGCTGGTGGCATTCGCTGCGTTGGCAGTGCTGGTCGCCAGTTGCTCGACCAGCCGCTCGCCGAGCCAGAAATCCTCTTCCACCGCCGTTCGCTCGCAACCGGGGCTGGACATCAATCGTGCCCACAAGGATGGCGCGCCGTGGTGGGACGTCGATGTCTCGCGCATTCCCGACGCCACGCCGACCCTGCACACCGGCCCGTACAAGGCCAACCCGTACACCGTGCTGGGCAAGACCTACTTCCCGTTGCAGGAATCCAAGACTTACGTCGCCTCGGGCACCGCGTCCTGGTACGGCACCAAGTTTCACGGTCAGAACACCGCCAACGGCGAGGTGTATGACCTGTACGGCATGAGCGCCGCCCACAAGACACTACCGCTGCCAAGTTACGTTCGGGTGACCAACCTGGACAATAACAAGAGCGTGATCCTGCGGGTCAACGACCGAGGGCCGTTCTACTCGGACCGGATCATCGACCTGTCCTACGCGGCGGCGAAGAAGCTCGGTTACGCCGAAATCGGCACCGCACGGGTCAAGGTCGAAGGCATCGATCCGCAGCAATGGTGGGCCGCCAAGGGCCGTCCGGCGCCTTTGATGCTCAACGAGCCGCAAGTCGCGCAGAATAGCGCTCCGGTGATCACGGCCTCGGCCGGTACGGTCGAGCAATGGACCCCGCCGCCGCAGCAGCACGCTGCGGCCGTCGTGCCGGTTCAGCTCGACGCAAAAAAAAACGCTTCTGCACCAGCGTCTGGCCAGTATCTGCAGGTGGGCGCGTTCGCCAACCCGGACGCTGCCGAGCTGCTGAGGTCGAAGCTCAGCGGGATGGTGAGCGCTCCGGTGTTCATCAGCTCGATCGTGCGCAATCAGCAGACCCTGCATCGGGTGCGCCTGGGACCGATCGGTTCTCCGGGTGAGATTGCGCAAGTGCAAAACAGCGTGCGCCTGGCCAATCTCGGTTCGCCGAGCGTGGTCACCGAGTAAGCAGTACGTAGGACTTGATTGACGATTCACCAGCGATTGGGGGGTGGATCAGGTTGTTGGCTCGTCGAAGAACAAAAGCCCGGCAAAGGGTGACTGGAGTGAGCAACTGAACACGCGATGGCCCTTTAGAAGGCTGTCTGAATAGTTTTGCCCTTAGGCAAGTTTCCATTAGCGATTTCGAGAGACGGATGAACATCACCACCTTTGCCAAACGCCTGTGCCTGCTAGTCCCGCTGCTCCTCTCGCCAGCCGCTTTCGCGGCCGAGATGATGCCGTCGCCACCACAACTGGCCGCCAAATCCTACGTTCTGATGGACGCCGCCAGCGGCAACGTACTGGTGGAGAACAACGGTGACCAGCGCCTGCCACCGGCCAGCCTGACCAAACTGATGACCGCGTACATTGCGACGCTGGAAATCCGTCGCGGCCAGATCGGCGAAAACGACCCGGTGACCGTCAGCGAAAACGCCTGGCGTACCGGCGGTTCGCGGATGTTCATCAAGGTCGGCTCGCAGGTCACGGTCAGCGACCTGCTGCACGGCATCATCATCCAGTCCGGCAACGACGCCAGCGTGGCGCTGTCCGAGCACATCGCCGGCAGCGAAGATGCGTTCGCCGACCTGATGAACAAGACCGTGACCGATCTGGGCATGAGCAACACCCACTTCATGAACCCGACCGGTCTGCCGAACCCTGAGCACTATTCGTCGGCGCACGACATGGCGATTCTGGCTCGCGCGATCATCCACGAAGACCCGGCTCACTACGCGATCTATTCGCAGAAAGAGTTCTTCTGGAACGGCATCAAGCAGCCTAACCGCAACCTGCTGCTGTGGCGCGACAAGACCGTTGACGGTCTGAAAACCGGTCACACCGACGAAGCCGGCTACTGCATGGTGTCCTCGGCCGTACGTGATGGCCAGCGCCTGATCGCCGTGGTGTTCGGCACCAACAGCGAAGTGGCCCGTGCCGCCGAAACCCAGAAGCTGCTGACCTACGGTTTCCGCTTCTTCGAAACCCAGACCTTCTACCAGAAGGGCACCGAACTGGCCCAGGCTCCGGTGTGGAAAGGCACCACCAGCCAGGTCAAGGCCGGTCTGGCTGAAGACCTGACCATGACCCTGCCGAAAGGCCAGCTGAAGAAGCTCGCTGCCAGCATGACCATGAACCCGCAACTGACCGCGCCAATCGCCAAGGGCGACGTGATCGGTAAAGTCGAAGTGAAACTGGAAGACAAGGTGGTACACAGTGCCGACCTGATCGCCCTGGACGCTGTCGAGGAGGGTGGTATCTTCCGTCGCATGTGGGATAGCATCCGTCTATTCTTCTACGGCTTGTTCAACTGATTCAGTGTTGACCTGCATGGCCCCGCTCCCACCCGGAGCGGGGCCATGCTCGTTGGCACGGCTTACGAGGCCGTTACGCCATGAGCGATACCGAAGTAAAGGCGCCAAAGATCGAATTTCCCCAGGTCGATTACCCGGTTAAGGTGATCAGCGACACCGGTGTGGGAAACAAGGACAAGATCATTGCGATCGTCCAGAAACACGCAAAGATCAATGACGAGCGTATCGACGAGCGTCAGAGCAGCAACGGCAAGTACACCACCATTCAGTTGCACATCGTCGCGACTGACCAGGATCAGCTGTACAACATCAACAGCGAACTGCGGGCGACCGGCTTCGTTCATATGGTGTTGTGATGCCGGGCACGCTGGGCTTTCGCGAACTTGGCCAGATGGCTTACGAGCCGGTCTGGCATGCCATGCAACGCTTCACCAACGAGCGCGGCACCACGGCCGCCGACGAGATCTGGCTGGTCGAGCACCCACCGGTGTTCACCCAGGGCCAGGCCGGCAAGGCCGAGCATCTGTTGCTGCCGGGGGATATCCCGGTAGTGCAGGTCGACCGGGGCGGGCAGGTGACCTACCACGGTCCAGGCCAACTGGTGGCCTATCTGCTGCTGGACGTGCGCAAGCTGGGTTTCGGCGTGCGTGATCTGGTCAGCCGCATGGAGCAGTGCCTGATCGAATTGCTGGCCAGCTACGGCGTGACCGCCGCAGCCAAGCCTGATGCTCCCGGCGTTTACGTCGACGGAGCGAAAATCGCTTCTCTGGGTTTGCGGATTCGCCACGGTTGTTCCTTTCACGGCCTGGCCCTGAACGTGGATATGAACCTGGAGCCGTTTCGACGGATTAATCCCTGCGGCTATGCCGGGCTGGCCATGACCCAGCTGAGCGATCACGCAGGATCGATTGAATTTGCCGAGGTAAGTGCCCGGCTGCGCGCGCAGCTCGTCAAACACCTCGACTATGCTGAGCAGACGACCCTGACGGGCGGAATCGACTGATATGACTACTGATGCAGTGCAAACCATGATCCCGACGCTCGACGTGACCGAGCGCCCGGCCCCGCGTCCCAAGGTTGAAGCCGGCGTCAAGCTGCGCGGCGCCGAGAAGGTTGCACGCATCCCGGTGAAGATCATTCCGACCACCGAACTGCCGAAGAAACCCGACTGGATCCGCGTGCGTATCCCGGTTTCCCCGGAAGTCGAGCGGATCAAGAGCCTGCTGCGCAAACACAAGCTGCACAGCGTCTGCGAAGAAGCCTCCTGCCCGAACCTGGGCGAGTGCTTCTCCGGCGGCACCGCGACCTTCATGATCATGGGCGACATCTGCACCCGTCGTTGCCCGTTCTGCGACGTCGGCCACGGTCGTCCGAAGCCACTGGACGTCAACGAGCCGGAAAGCCTGGCGATCGCCATCGCCGACCTCAAGCTCAAATACGTGGTGATCACCTCGGTTGACCGCGACGACCTGCGTGACGGCGGTGCCCAGCACTTTGCCGACTGCATCCGCGAAATCCGCAAGCTGTCGCCGAACGTGCAGCTGGAGACCCTGGTCCCGGATTACCGTGGCCGCATGGACATCGCCCTGGAAATCACCGCCGCCGAGCCGCCGGATGTGTTCAACCACAACCTGGAAACCGTGCCGCGCCTGTACAAGGCCGCGCGTCCGGGTTCGGACTACCAGTGGTCGCTGACCCTGCTGCAACGCTTCAAGCAGATGATGCCGCACGTACCGACCAAGTCCGGCCTGATGCTGGGTCTGGGCGAGACCGACGAGGAAGTCATCGAAGTCATGAAGCGCATGCGCGAGCACGACATCGACATGCTGACCTTGGGGCAGTACCTGCAACCGTCCCGCAGCCACTTGCCGGTGCAGCGTTTCGTGCATCCGGACACCTTCGCCTGGTTCGCCGAGGAAGGTTACAAGATGGGCTTCAAGAACGTGGCGTCCGGTCCGCTGGTGCGTTCTTCGTACCACGCCGACGAGCAGGCGAAACTGGTCAAGGCCGAGCTGCTCGGTTCCTGATCGACGCTTGATGAACAATGCCCGCCGAGGCTTCGACGCCCGGCGGGCATTTTTTTGTCCGCAATCTGACTGAGCTTTTCATAGACCAACGGAGCCGGGCTTTTGTTTGTCGCCGTTCCTGACTACTGTGTGCTCACGACTTCACGCTGGGAGATCCATGGATGACCGTTCGACCGACTCACACCCTTTGTCCGCACAAACCGGTGCCGGCGCTGCCGTCCGAGGGTCTGATCGGCGTCATTGCGCCCGCCGGCCCCGGCGCCCTGGACACCGACAAGGCGGTGCAATGGATGCGTGCCCGGGGTTACGGGCTGCGAGTGTTTCCCGGTGTCTACGAGAAGGACGGTTATCTGGCCGGCAGCGACGACGTGCGGCTCAACGATTTGCACGCGGCATTCGCTGACCCGCAGGTCGACGCGATCATTTGCCTGCGTGGCGGCTACGGCACGCCCCGTCTGCTCGACCGGATCGATTACGACTTGCTGGGCCGGCACGCCAAGCCGTTCATCGGCTACAGCGACATCACCGCGCTGCATCTGGCGATCAGCCGTTACGCCGGGTTCGTGACCTTTCACGGGCCGTTGCTCAACGCCGACTTGCTGGGTGACAAGGAGCCACCGACCGTCACCTCGTTTTTTGCCATGCTGCGCGGGCAGATGCAGGCGGGGAGCGTGTTGGCTCACCCGGCGGCCTACCCGTTGACCACCGTCGAGCCCGGCATCGCTCACGGGCGTCTGTTGGGCGGCAATCTGGCGATGATTGCCGCGACCCTGGGCACACCCTATGAGATCGACGCCGAAGGGGTGATTCTGCTGATCGAAGACATCAACGAGCCGTTGTATCGCATCGACCGTCTGCTGACCCAGATGCGCCTGGCCGGCCATCTGCACAAGTTGCGTGGGGTGTTGGTGGGGGATGTGGCCGGGGTCGAAATCGGGGCGCTGAACCGCTTGCTCAAGCAGACCTTCGAACCGTTGCGGATTCCGGTGCTGTCCGGTTGGCGCAGCGGGCATTGTGATCCGAACCTGACGTTGCCACTGGGGGCGCTGGTTCGGCTGGACGCGGGGAAGAAGGAATTGCTGCTGGAGCAGGACGTGGTGGTAAAGGCTTGACGATCTGCTGACTGACAGTCTGCCTTCGCGGGCAAGGCCGCTCCCACGGATTCAATACAGATCCGGTGGGAGCGGGCTTGCCCGCGAAGCGTTTACTGGCTGCGCAGACTCTCAAGCAGCTTGTGCGTCGGATAACCGTCCGCCGGCCAGCCAAACGACTGTTGCGCGCTACGAATCGCCTTGCGCGTATTCGCGCCGATGATGCCGTCGGCAGTGCCGGCGTCGAAGTTGCGCGCGCTCAGCAGGTTTTGCAGTTCCATGCGTTCGGTGCGGCTCAGCGGCAGGTCGTCTTTCGGCCAGGTGCCGTTGATCAACCCGGCGCCATTGAAGCGCTCGGACAACAGACCGACCGCCAGGGCATAGGACGACGAGTTGTTGTATTTGAGGATCGCCCGGAAATTGTCGAGGATCAGGAACGCCGGGCCGCGATAACCGGCTGGCAGCAGCAGGGCGGCGGACAGTTGTTCGGTGCCGGCGGGGGCCTGACCGCCGTTGGGCAGGATCACGCCCATTTGCCGCCATTCGGCGACGCTCTTGCGAATGGCACCGTCCGCCAGCGTGTAGTTGAAACCGCTCGGCAGTTGCACTTCGAAGCCCCATGGCTGGCCGCGCTGCCAGCCGGAGCTTTGCAGGTAGTGCGCGGTCGAGGCCAGGGCGTCGGCGGCACTGCCCCAGATGTCGCGGCGGCCATCGCCGTCAAAATCCACGGCGTGGGTGTTGTAGGTGGTCGGGATGAACTGGGTCTGGCCCATGGCGCCGGCCCAGGAACCGAGCATCTTCTCCGGCGTGATGTCGCCCTGTTGCAGGATTTGCAGCGCGGCGATCAGTTGCGCGTGGGCAAAGCCCGGACGACGGCCTTCATAGGCCAGGGTCGCCAGCGAGTTGATCACCGACTTGTTGCCCTGGAACTGGCCGAAGTTGCTTTCCATCCCCCACACCGAGACCAATGCCTGGCGATCGACGCCATAACGCTGTTCGATGCTTTGCAGAATGTCGGCGTATTGGCTGATCAGCGCCTGGCCCTTGCGAACCCGCAGTGGCGACAGGGCACCATCGAGGTATTCCCAGACGGGGCGGGAGAATTCGGGTTGGCTGCGGTCGGCGCGGATCACGCTGGCATCGAAGCTGACGTTGGCGAAGGCGCGGTCGAACAGGTCGGCGCGGATCCCGGCGGCCAGGGCATCCTTGCGGAAACCGGCCTGCCATTCGGCGAAGGTCTGGGTGGGTTGAAGATCGAGATTGTCGGCGGACGGCACTACCGGCGGAATGATCGCTGGGGCCGTGGCGACGGGGACAGTCTGGAGCGGTTGCGCGTCGGCGGCGGTGGGTTTTTCCGCGCAGGCGACAAGCAGGGCGAAGCTTGTGGCGGCAATCAACTGGCGAACAGGCCAGCGACGGGAAAGACAAAGGGGCATGCACAGGTCCAGGGAGTACGAATCAGGTGCAGACCTTAACATGAGGAAGGGGTGCTGTGCTTCAGGCGGCCAGAAAGTAAGAAGCCTCCCAGTTGTCAGACTGGAAGGCTTCGCGGCGGTAGCTGCCTTTGCCCTTGGCGGGACGTTCCTGGCGGCTGCGGAACAGGGGCTGGGCGACGATGGATTTGGCCTTGTTAGGGCCATGTTTCGATGGCTTTTTGCTCATGAGGATTCTCGCGAGTGAGTGGATTGCGTCGCGCATATTCTGCTCAAGTTGCGCGTCTGTCCATAGGGCAAATGCAGGTGGAGTTTGTGGGAAAAAAGATCACAAAGTCGCAGCCGGCGGCAGTTCCTGCATAAGGTGGCGCAGGTGCTGACGAAAGCTGCGGTCTTTTGTCTTATTCAGCGGGCAATGGCAGACGCTGGCCGGCCATCAACAGCGCCAGCCGGCTCAGGCTCATCCATGGCGAACCGGCCGCCTGACCCTTGATCTGCGCATCGATGCGCTGGGCTTCGAGCAACAACTGCGCCCAGCGTTGCGCCGAGTAGCGTTGCAGGGCTTTGTTCATCAGTGGCTTGCGCTTGTCCCAGACGGGCGGTTTGGCCTGGCTGAATGCCTTGTCCAGCGGCGTGCCCTGGCTGTATTGCAGGGAGATGTTCGCCAGCAGACGCAACTCCCGGGCCAGCGCCCAGAGGATCACCGGCGGTTCGACCCCTTCACCGCGCAACCCTTCGAGCATGCGCAGCGCGTGGGACGGTTCGCCGTTGAGGACGGCGTCGGTCAGGCCGAATACGTCAAAGCGTGCGCTGTCCGCCACGGCGGCCTGCACGGTTTCGACGGTGATCTGCCCGCTCTCGGCCATCAGCTTGAGCTTTTCGATTTCCTGCGCGGCGGCGAGCAGGTTGCCCTCCACGCGCGCCGCAATCAGTTCAACCGCGTCCTGACTCGCCGACAGCCCGGCCTGGGACAGGCGTTGGCGAATCCAGCTCGGCAACTGGTTGGCATCCACCGGCCAGATCTGGATGAACTGGGTTTGCGGGCCTTCGACCAGCGCCTTGCCCCACTTGGTTTTCTGCGCGCTGCCATCGAGCTTGGGCAGGCTGATCAGCAGCAGCGTGTCCTCGGCCGGGCGCGAGCAGTATTCAATCAGGGCGGCCGCGCCTTTGTCGCCGGGCTTGCCCGAAGGCAGGCGCAGCTCCAGCAGGCGTTTTTCGGCGAACAGTGACAGGCTGGCGCCGGCCAGCAGCAGACTGCCCCAATCGAAATTGGCGTCGGCGGCGAACACCTGGCGTTCGTCGAAACCCTGTTGGCGGGCGGCGGTGCGAATGGCGTCGGCGGCTTCCTGGCACAGCAACGGATCATCACCGCTGATGACGTAGACCGGCGCGAGGGCGCCTTGCAGGTGCTTGCCGAGTTGCGCGGGAGCGAGCTTCATAAGAAATGGCGAACGGGGCGCCTGAGCGCCCCGAACGTCTTACTGCTGCGGCAGTTCGAGCGGCGACTGACGCGGAGTTTCCGCTTCAGCCTTCTGCGCCGCTTCCAGCGCGTCGGCTTCAGCCTTGGCGCGGTCGTTGGCGGCTTGTTGCAGCTGTTGCAGTTGACCCGGGGTCAGCTGTTGCAGGCGCAGCATCATGCGTTGAACCAGCTCGCGGCGGGTTTCGCGACGGGCGTCGTTGGCTTCCTGGTCAGAGCCGACGAGGTTGTTGCCGTCGTGGATGAACACCTTCTGCACTTCGAGCTTGTCGCTCAGCAGGGCCAGGTTGCGGTCGCCACGGATGTCATAGTTCAGAACGGTGCTGACCTGATATTCGCCAGTACGGCCGGCACCGGCGTAGCTAAGGATGCGCTGGGTTTCCTGCTCATCCGACAGGTACAGCTTGTACGGCGCGCCGGTGTAAACCTTGACGCCGCTGGCCTCCAGCGTCTGACGCAGCTGGGTGACGGTTTCGCCATAGGCGTTGCGGGCACTCAGGTCGAGTTCCTTGATCGTCAGTTCGCTGGTGCCAGTACCGCGCAGATGGAAACCGCAGGCGCTCAACAGGACCGCGAGGCCCATCACCAGCAGATTGCGTTTGATCATTGTGTTGCTCCCCTTGAAACCATGTGGGCCGACCCTGCGGCCCGAAAGGTTTTACTGGACGCCAGGCCGACCTGGCGCCCGATCCAATTAGCTGGCGACGATATTGACCAGTTTCCCGGGCACTACGATCACTTTGCGAATCGTCAGGCCGTCGACGAAGCGCAGCACGTTCTCATTGGCGCGCGCAGCGGCTTCGACTTCCTCGCGGCTGGCGCTGGCCGGCATTTCGATCTGGCCGCGCAGCTTGCCGTTCACCTGAATGACCAGCTGCAGCGTGTCCTGGACCAGTGCGCTGTCATCCTGCACCGGCCAGCGGGCATCGATCACGGCGTCGGCGTGGCCCAGCTTGTTCCACAGTTCGTGGCTGATGTGCGGAGTGATCGGCGCCAGCAGCAACGTGACGGTTTCCAGACCTTCCTGAATCAGCGCGCGATCCTGTTCGGTGCCTTGCGCGGCTTTTTCCAGCACATTCATCAGCGTCATCACCTGGGCGATGGCGGTGTTGAATTTGTGGTTCTGGCCGACGTCCTGGCTGGCTTGCTTGATCGCCAGGTGGATCGAGCGACGCACGGCTTTCTGCTCGTCGTTCAGGCTGGCGATGTCCAGCTTGCCCGGCAGACCCTGAGTGATATGGGCCTGCGCCAGACGCCAGACGCGCTTGAGGAAGCGGTGCGAACCTTCCACGCCGGAGTCGGACCATTCGGCGCTCATGTCGGGCGGCGAGGCGAACATCATGAACAGGCGGCAGGTGTCGGCGCCGAACTGGTCGATCATCGACTGCGGGTCGACGCCGTTGTTCTTCGACTTGGCCATCTTCTCGGTGCCGCCGATTTCCACCGGCAGGCCATCGGCGATCAGCTTGGCGCTGATGACCTTGGCCTTGCTGTCACGCTCGAGTTCGACATCCGCCGGGTTGAACCAGGTGTAGGCGCCGTTGGCTTCGCGACGGTAGTAAGTCTCGGCGACCACCATGCCCTGGGTCAGCAGGTTCTTGAACGGCTCGTTGGAGTTCACCAGGCCTTCGTCGCGCATCAGCTTGTGGAAGAAACGCGCGTAGAGCAGGTGAAGAATTGCGTGTTCGATACCGCCGATGTACTGATCCACCGGCAGCCAGTGGTTGGCGGCGGCCGGATCGACCAAGCCACCTTGGTAGTGCGGCGAGGCGTAGCGGGCGTAGTACCACGACGACTCGACGAAGGTGTCCATGGTGTCGGTTTCACGCTTGGCAGGCTGGCCGCATTTCGGGCAGGTGCACTCGTAGAATTCGGGCATGCGCGCCAATGGCGAACCGGCGCCGTCCGGCACCACGTCCTCTGGCAGCACGACCGGCAACTGGTCTTCCGGCACCGGTACGTCGCCACAGCTGTCGCAGTGGATGATCGGGATCGGGCAGCCCCAGTAGCGCTGGCGGCTGATGCCCCAGTCGCGCAGGCGGAACTGGGTGCGCGAGGCGCCAAGTTCTTTCTTGATCAGGGCGACTTCCATGGCGTCGAACGCGCCGGCGAAGTCCAGACCGTCGAATTCGCCGGAGTTGATCAGCGTGCCGTGCTCGCCGTAGGCGTCTTGCCACGGGGCCGGGTTGGTGTCACCGGAGCTGGTGCGCACCACCGATTTGACCGGCAGGTTGTACTTGTGGGCGAATTCGAAATCGCGCTCGTCGTGGGCCGGCACAGCCATTACCGCGCCATCGCCGTAGTGCATCAGCACGTAGTTGGCGACCCAGACCGGCAGTTTCTCGCCGGTCAGCGGATGCTCGACGAACAGGCCGGTCGGCAGGCCTTTTTTCTCTTGGGTGGCGACGTCGGCTTCGGCGACGCTGCCGCCCTTGCATTCAGCGATGAACGCTTGCAGCTCGGGATTGTTCTGTGCGGCCAGGGAGGCCAGGTGGTGCTCGGCGGCCACGGCGACGTAAGTCGCGCCCATCAGGGTGTCCGGACGGGTGGTGAAGACTTTCAGAGTGCCGGTTTCGCCGATGGAGTCGACGTTGTACGGGAACTGCACTTCCATCCCGCGCGACTTGCCGATCCAGTTGCGCTGCATGGTCTTGACCTGTTCCGGCCAGCCCGTCAGTTCGTCGAGGCTCTCCAGCAGCTCATCCGCGTAGGCAGTGATCTTGAAGTAGTACATCGGGATTTCGCGCTTCTCGATCAGCGCGCCGGAACGCCAGCCGCGACCGTCGATCACCTGCTCGTTGGCCAGTACGGTCTGGTCGATCGGGTCCCAGTTCACGGTGCCGTTCTTGCGGTAGATCACGCCTTTTTCGAACAGGCGGGTGAACAGCCATTGTTCCCAGCGGTAGTAATCCGGTTTGCAGGTGGTCACTTCGCGGGACCAGTCCACCGCCAGGCCCAGGCTGCGCAGCTGGGACTTCATGTAGGCGATGTTTTCGTAGGTCCATTTGGCGGGTGCCACGTTGTTCTTCATCGCGGCGTTTTCCGCCGGCATGCCGAAGGCGTCCCAACCCATCGGTTGCAGGACGTTCTTGCCTTGCATGCGCTGATAGCGGGAGATCACGTCGCCGATGGTGTAGTTGCGCACGTGCCCCATGTGTAGCTTGCCGCTGGGGTAAGGGAACATCGACAGGCAGTAGTAAGTCTCCTTGCCTGGCTGTTCACTGACTTCAAAGGACTTTTGCTCGTCCCAGAACGACTGGGCGGCGGCTTCGATTTCACGGGGCTGATATTGTTCGTGCATGGCTACTTTTGTACTGGATAGGGGTGGCCTAATCCTCTTCAATGCGACATCCGGGGCGGCCCGGACGAGCTGGAAGTGGAGTTACAGGAAGCGCCGTAGCATACATGACCGCCCTTGGCCTAGGGAAACCCTGATTGCAGCCGTTCGGACCCCGAAAACCGTGGCGAGGGCCGTTGGTCGCGGCGTGCAGCCGGTTTGTGCAGCGAAGCTAAGCTCTAACTGGGGAGTGAGTCTTATCTTCAATGAGGTGAGGGATGGTGGAGTCACAGCAAAAAAACGTAACCAAACCCGAGTTGTACGAGCGGTTGATCGACCGTCTGGGCATGGCCCTGGACGCTGCAAAAACCGCTGGCCGGCTGCGCGACGAGCGCCCCCTGGAGCTGGAATTGCGTGGCTTGAGCCCCGCCGAGTTCAAACTGGTCAAGGCCTATCTGGATCGCAGTGAGCGTGAAACCCACGGATATCTGTCTCAAGCAGTGAAGCAACTCGATGCAGCACATTCAGCCAAGGTCATCTGGCTCAAGGACAAGGCGCCCGGCAGAGACACCGTCAAGGTTCGCTCGCTGCAGGCCAAGTAAACGCATGGCAGGTCAAGAAACGGATCTTTTTCAACGGGATCCGCCCCTATCGGTTGTCGCGCTGCATTAACCCACTTAGGCTTCGGGCATCTCTGGAGATGCCCGATGTTATTCCGTTACTTCATCAAACAACTTCTGCTGCCGCCCGGCATTCTTTTTCTGCTGTTGCTGATCGCCTGGTGGTTGCGCCGTGCCCGCCCGCGACTGGCCGGCCTGTGCTTCGCCCTGGGGCTGGGCGGGTTGTGGCTGATGAGCCTGCCGGTGGTCGTGCAATGGAGTGCCAAGGCGCTGGAACGCGAGCCGCCGCTGGCCCGGGAAGAATGGGCCGGCCTGGCCCGGCGTGCCGACGCGATCGTGGTGCTGGGGTCCGGCCGCGAGCGCGGCGATCTGGCCTGGGGCGAGGATCAGCCGACCGGTGTGGGGCTTGAGCGTCAACGTTATGCGGCGCGTCTGGCCAAGGCGTCCGGACTGCCGATTCTGACCAGCGGCGGCTTGCATTACGGCACGCCGCCGACGGAAGCGAAGCTGATGGCCGATTCGCTGCGGGACGATTTCGATGTGACGGTTCGCTGGCAGGAAGGCAAGAGCCGCACGACCTGGGAAAACGCGCTGTTCAGTGCCGATATGTTGCTGCCGGAAGGCGTCAAGCGTGTGGTGGTCGTGACCCAGGCCTGGCACATGCCGCGCGCGGTGTGGAGTTTTCAGCAGGCTGGGTTCGAGGTGGTGCCGGCGCCGGTGGGATTCCTCGGCACCGACAACGCCCGGCCGTTCGGCGGCTGGCTGCCGGAGTTCAAGTCGATCTGGCAGAGCGGGCAGTTGCTGAACGAAGCGGTGGGGCAGGTGGGGTATTCGATGTTCTATCGAGGTGGTGAAACCCCGGACTGATCCGCTGTCGCAGATGCCGTCTTCGCGAGCTGGCCCGCTCAGTCTGGGGGAGCGGGCTGGCTCGCGAAGCGTTTACAGGGTCTTGGACATCCGGCCTGTCATCAAAGCCCAGCCAAACAGCAGCACGCACAGAATGATCAGCGGCCACGAGCGCCATTGCAGGTACGGCGTGAGGTTGTGCATCGGCACCACTTCGCCGTACAGCACGCCCTGTTCGAACTGCGGAATGCGCTCGGTGATCTGCCCGAACGGGTTGATCAGGCCGGTCACGCCGTTGTTGGTGGCGCGGATCATCCAGCGACCGGCCTCAAGAGCGCGCATCTGCGCCATCTGCAAGTGTTGCAGCGGGCCGATGGAGGTGCCGAACCAGGTGTCATTGCTGATGGTCAGCAGCAGATCGCTGCGTGCGGCCAGACCGGCGGCAAACTCTGGATAGACCACTTCGTAACAGATGAACGGCGCAATCTGATAACCCTTGGCCTGCAGCAGCGGCTGATCGGCCGGGCCACGGGCGAAGTCGGACATCGGCAGGTCAAAGAACGCGATCAGGCCACGCAGGAGGTCCTGCAACGGCACGTACTCGCCGAACGGCACCAACTTCTGCTTCAGATAGGTGCCATCGCCTTCGCCGACCACGGTGATGCCGTTGAAGAAGCGTTTTTCGTGACGAACCATTTCGCGAATCGGCACGCCGGTAATCAGCGCCGATTTACGCTCGGCGGCGAAGTTGCCCATCATGCTCAGGTAGCCCTCGGCGGACTCCTTCAGCACCGGGACGGCGGTTTCCGGCCAGATCAGCAGATCCACCGGTCTGGAACGGAAGCTCAGGTCGCGGTACAGCGCCAGTTGCGCGTTGAGCTGCGCCGGATCCCACTTCATGCTCTGTTCGACGTTGCCCTGAATCGCCGCAACGCTCAGCGGTGCGCCGGCCGGGCTGGTCCAAGCGTGGCCCTTGAGCGCGATGCCGGCGCCCCATGGCCCGATCAGCAACACCAGACCGGCGGCGACAAAGCCCTTGCGGCCGGATTGCAGCAGGCGTGGTGCGTTGTAGATCAGCGCAGCGGTCAGCGCGAGGACGAACGACACCAGCCACATGCCGCCCACCGGAGCGAGCCCGGCCAGCGGGCCGTCGAGCTGGCTGTAGCCGGAGTACAGCCACGGGAAGCCGGTGAGGAACCAGCCGCGAAACGCTTCCTGGCCGACCCACAGCGCCGCGAATGCCAGGGCATCGGCCAGTGGCGCTTCGTTACGCCGCAGCCAGCGCGCCCAGAGCCACGCGGGCAGGGCGAAAAACCAGGCGATCGCCGCCGTGAAAATCAGCATCAGGAACCCGGCCAGCAGCACCGAGGCGCCGCCGAAGTGGTGGATGCTGTAATAGATCCAGCTGGTGCCGGCGCCGAACAGACCGAAACCGAAGCACCAGCCACGACCCAGGGCCTGGCGCGGACTCAACTCCCGCAGGCCGGCGTAGAACAGGCCGACCGCCAGCAGGGCCAGCGGCCAGATGTCGAACGGCGCCAGAGCGAAGGTGGTGATTGCACCGGCCGCCACGGCCAGCAGGTTACCGGGCCAGCCGGGGCGGGTTGTCCAGCGCATTTCGATCCTTAAAAGATTACCGGGCGATTGGCGTGAGTCGCAGCAAATGAATCCGACGGCTGTCGGCGTTCAGGATGCGGAAACGATAGGCGCCGATTTCAGTGATTTCGTTGCGTTTTGGCAAGTGCCCGAACGCGCTCATCACCAGGCCGCCAACGGTGTCGAACTCGTCGTCGGAGAACTCGCTGTCGAAAAACTCGTTGAAGTTCTCGATCGGCGTCAGGGCCTTGATCAGGAAATCACCGCTGGGCAGCGGCTTGATGTAGCTGTCTTCTTCGACGTCGTGCTCGTCTTCGATGTCGCCGACGATCTGTTCCAGCACGTCTTCGATGGTCACCAGGCCCGCCACGCCGCCGTATTCGTCAATGACGATGGCCATGTGGTTGTGGTTGGCGCGGAACTCGCGCAGCAACACGTTCAGGCGCTTGGACTCCGGCACGAAGGTGGCCGGGCGCAGCAGATCCTTGATGTTGAAGCTGTCGCCGTTCTCCTTGAGGATCAGCGGCAGCAGATCCTTGGCCAGCAGCACGCCCATCACGTCGTCGTGGCTTTCGCCGATGACCGGGTAGCGCGAGTGGGCCGAGTCGACCACCGCCGGGAGGAATTCGCGAGGTGTCTGGGTCGCCTTGATGCTGATCATCTGCGAACGCGGCACCATGATGTCGCGTACTTGCAGGTCAGCCACCTGGATGGCACCTTCGACGATGGCCAGCGCTTCGCTGTCCAGCAGTTTGTTCTGATGTGCATCGCGCAGCAGCTCCAGCAGCTCCTGGCGGTTCTTCGGCTCGTGGGCAAAAGCCTGGGTCAGTTTACCCAGCCAGGACTTCTGCCCGTTGCTCGATCGATCTTCGCTCATAGCGATTACTCTGAATCCTTTGTTGTAACGATAGGGGATGTTTCGGTTTCGTCGTCCGCGTACGGATCGGGGTAGCCCAGTTCGGCAAGCAACTCGCGTTCCAGTGCTTCCATTTCTTCGGCTTCTTCGTCATCTATATGGTCGTAACCAAGCAGATGCAAGCAGCCGTGAATGACCAGATGTGCCCAGTGGGCCTTCAGTTCCTTGCCCTGCTCGGTGGCTTCGCGCTCGACCACCGCCACGCAGATCACCAGATCGCCGAGCAGCGGGATGTCGAGAAACTCGTCGGGCACTTCGGCCGGGAAGGACAGGACGTTGGTCGCGTAATCCTTGTGGCGCCAGGTGTGATTGAGTTCGCGGCCTTCTTCCTCGTCAACCAGACGAATGGTCATTTCCGAGTCGGCAGTGCGCTGGCGCAGGGCCAGCTCGCACCATTGGCGGAATTCGGCTTCGTTCGGCGCGCGCGCTTCGGTCGCGATTTGCAGATCCAGCTCAAGCATCGCGTGAGGCTTCCCTGGCGGCTTCGGCATGGGTTTCGAAGCGCTCGTAGGCCTCGACGATACGTTGAACCAGTGGATGGCGCACCACGTCCTTGGGCTGGAAGTGGGTGAAGCTGATGCCCGGCACGTCTTTGAGGACTTCGATCACGTGATGCAGCCCGGACTTGGTGCCGCGCGGCAGGTCGACCTGGGTGATGTCACCGGTGATCACCGCCGTGGAGCCGAAACCGATCCGCGTCAGGAACATTTTCATCTGTTCGACGGTGGTGTTCTGGCTCTCATCGAGAATGATGAAGCTGTTGTTCAGCGTGCGACCGCGCATGTAGGCCAGCGGGGCGACCTCGATCACCTGGCGCTCGATCAGCTTGGCCACGTATTCGAAGCCGAGCATTTCGTAGAGCGCGTCGTAGAGCGGGCGCAGGTACGGGTCGATCTTTTGGGCCAGGTCACCGGGCAGGAAGCCGAGCTTTTCACCCGCCTCGACCGCCGGACGCACCAGCAGGATGCGGCGGATCTGCTCGCGCTCCAGGGCATCCACCGCGCAGGCCACGGCCAGATAGGTCTTGCCGGTGCCGGCCGGGCCGATGCCGAAGTTGATGTCGTTGCCGAGGATTTCCTTCACGTAGCGCAACTGATTCAAGCCCCGTGGGCGAATCATGCCTTTCTTGGTGCGCAGGGCGACGGAGGCTTCGGCGGGGGCGTGATTGTCCAGCTCGACGACGGACGATTCCTGCAGGAACAGGTGAACCATATCCGGCGACAGCTCTGAACCCTTGGTTTCCCGGTACAGGCGGCGAATCAGATGTTCGGCGGAGGTGGTGAGCTTGGGTTCGCCGATCAGCTCGAACTGGTTTCCGCGATTGCGGATCTCGATGGCCAGGCGTTGTTCGATCAGGCGCAGATGCTCGTCGAACTGCCCGCACAGATTGGCGAAGCGGCGAGCTTCAAACGGCTCGAGGATAAAACGATGGGGTTCTATGGGTGCGTTCAAGGTCGTATTTAGCCGCCCTGGGGCAATTGGAATGAAATCAAGAATAACGCCAGTGGCGTGGGCGCGAAAGCTCTTAAATATCGCCAGCCGATTCCGGCCTCTGGCACTGCAGCCGTGGGAGCGGGCTCCCACGGGAATCTTCGGTGTTACTGGATCAGCGAGCCGCGTAGCGAGTGCGGTTGTGCCGAATCAATGTGTACGTCGGCGAACTGACCGATCAGGGTCGGATTGTCGCAGCGGAAGTTGACGATACGATTATTCTCGGTGCGCCCTTGCAGCTCGCCAGGGTCTTTCTTCGAGTAATCGGTCACCAGAATCCGCTGGATCGAACCGACCATTTGTCGGCTGATCTCGAAACCTTGCTGATTCAAACGGTGCTGAAGGGCGTTCAGACGTTCTTTTTTCAGCTCTTCCGACGTGTCGTCGGCGAGGTCAGCGGCCGGGGTGCCCGGACGCTGGCTGTAGACGAACGAGTAGGAAAAGTCGAAGCCGACGTCGGCAATCAGCTTCATGGTCTGCTCGAAATCTTTCTCGGTTTCGCCGGGGAAACCGACGATGAAGTCCGAACTGATGCTGATCCCTGGCACTGCCGCACGTAGTTTGCGCAGCTTGGATTTGTATTCCAGGGCGGTGTGGTTGCGTTTCATCGCCGCGAGAATCCGGTCCGACCCCGATTGCACCGGCAGATGCAGATGCTTGACCAGCTCCGGTACTTCGGCGTGGGCCTGAATCAGGCTGTCGGAGAACTCCAGCGGGTGCGACGTGGTGTAGCGGATGCGGTCGATGCCATCGACAGCGGCGACCACGCGGATCAGCTCGGCCAGATCGGCCAGGCGTCCATCATGGGTCAGGCCGCGATAGCCATTGACGTTCTGCCCGAGCAGGGTCACTTCGCGCACGCCGTTTTCGGCGAGGTGGATGATTTCGGCAATCACGTCATCGAACGGACGGCTGACTTCTTCGCCACGGGTATAAGGCACCACGCAGAACGTGCAGTACTTGCTGCAACCTTCCATCACCGACACATAGGCGCTCGGGCCATCGATGCGTGGCTCGGGCAAATGGTCGAACTTTTCGATTTCCGGGAACGAGACGTCGACCTGCGGCAGCTTGCTGACGCGCGCGGCATCGATCATTTCCGGCAGACGGTGCAGGGTCTGCGGGCCGAAGACCACGTCGACATACGGCGCGCGATCGCGGATCGCCGCGCCTTCCTGGCTGGCCACACAACCGCCGACGGCGATGACCATTTCCGGGTTGGCCAGTTTCAGTTCGCGCCAGCGGCCGAGCTGGGAATACACCCGATCCTGCGCACGTTCGCGGATCGAGCAGGTGTTGAGCAGAATCACGTCGGCGTCTTCGGCACGGGCGGTCACTTCCAGGGCCTGGTGTTCGCCCAGCAGATCGACCATGCGCGAGCTGTCGTACTCGTTCATCTGGCAACCGTGGGTTTCGATGTATAGCTTCTTGGCCATGGAATAGGGTCGTCACGTGATTCAAAGAACCGCGCATTATAGGGAACATGTCCCCAGGTTCCTACCGCTGCGCGTCTGGTGGCTATGCTATAGTTCGCGCCCTCATTTTTATCCCCGATGCTGTCCGCCCGCCATGACCAAACGCGAAGCTCCAATCTACAAGGTGATTTTCCTCAACCAGGGCCAGGTGTTCGAAATGTACGCCAAGCAGATCTATCAAAGTGATCTGTGGGGTTTCCTGGAAGTGGAAGAGTTCGTCTTTGGCGAGCGCACGCAAGTGGTCGTCGATCCGAGCGAAGAAAAGCTCAAGGCGCAGTTCGAAGGCGTGGTACGCAGCTTTGTGCCGATGCATTCGATCGTGCGCATCGACGAAGTGGAGCGCCTCGGCACGCCGAAAATCAGCGAGGCCCGGGCCGGGGTTGGCAACGTGATGCCGTTCCCGATGCCGATGCCTGAGAAGTAAGGCTCAGGGTCCAGTCGCCTCATTCGCGAGCAAGCCCGCTCCCACAAGGGATCTTCAGTGGCTAGAAGATTTCAGGTGGGAGCGGGCTTGCTTGCGAATGGGCCAGAAAAACCAGCGCTGATTCAAGGCAGAGGCGAGAAGGGCGTACGTCCGTCTGCGCTTTGCAGTTCCATCAGGTATTTACGGAAAATTTGCCCGAGCACCTGGGTGGCGGTTTCGAGGTCTTCGCGGGACATTTTTTCAGAGACTTCGTCGGCGGTGTCCAGTGCATCTTCGGCACCGTTGACCGCCGCCATCTTCAGCACGATGTACGCCTGAATGTTGTTGGCCTGCACACCTTCACCGTGGAAGAACATGGTGCCGAGTTTGAATTGCGCCTGGGCGTGGCCTTGCAGCGAGGCCTTTTCGAAATAGCTCAAGGCTTGATTGAGGTCGCGCGGCGCGTTCTTGCCGTCGTAGTAGAACTCACCCAACTCGTATTGCGCTTGCGCATCCCCCTCATCCGACGCTTTCTGACAGGCGGCGAGTGCCTGCGTGACGTCTTGCGGCTGAGTATTGAGGGTGCAGCGACCCATCGCCGGGATCAACAACGAGTTGCCGCCTGCTTGTGCGTGCGCGAGCAGGGGCTGAAGGAGCAACAGGCAGCCCAGTGCAAGGGTGCGGCCGGTGCGGTTCATGGGAATCGACTTACCTCTGAAGGGCGCGCGGACCCGCCGAGGGATCCAATAAGCGCGCATTATGAAATAAGCAGGGCCAACCTTACAAAGTCTTTACTCGATTTTCTGCTGCGTGGGAAACATATCACCCAATTTGCTGGGGATTTTTAGCAGCCGCGTCGGAAAAAGCGGGGAGATGTAGGTAAATGCTGACGTTGGCACAGGCCAACGTCAGCGATGTGGCGCTTACTTCAGTGCGGCGAAGGCGCGTTCGGCGGCGTCGAGGGTCAGTTTCAGCTCGGTTTCGCCGTGGGCGATGGAGGTGAAACCGGCTTCGAAAGCGCTCGGCGCCAGGTACACGCCACCTTCGAGCATCAGGTGGAAGAATCGTCCGAACAGTGCGGCGTCGCTGGCCATCACGTCGTCAAAGGTGACGATGTCGTCAGCGCCGCTGAAGTACAGACCGAACATGCCGCCGGCCTGGGTGGTGACGAACGGAATGCCGGCCGCATCGGCGCGTTGTTGCAGGCCGTCGAGCAGGCGCGTGGTGTAGTCGGTCAGCTCGGCGTGGAAGCCCGGGCGGCTGATCAGGCGCAGGGTGGTCAGGCCGGCGGCCATCGCCAGCGGGTTGCCCGACAGCGTGCCAGCCTGGTAGACCGGACCCAGCGGCGCGATCTTCTGCATGATTTCACGCTTGCCGCCGAAGCAGCCGACTGGCATGCCGCCACCGATGATCTTGCCGAACGTGGTCAGGTCCGGGGTTACGCCGTAGTAGGCCTGGGCACCGCCGAGGGCGACACGGAAACCGGTCATCACTTCGTCGAAAATCAGCACCACGCCATGTTTGTCGCACAGGCTGCGCAGGCCTTCGAGGAAGCCCGGCGCCGGTGGTACGCAGTTCATGTTGCCGGCCACCGGCTCAACGATGATGCACGCCACGTCCTGACCGACTTCGGCGAGCATTTTTTCCACGGCGTCGATGTCGTTGAACGGCAGGGTCAGGGTGTGTTTGGCGAATGCCGCCGGCACGCCCGCCGAGCTCGGTACGCCCTGGGTCAGCGCGCCGGAACCGGCCTTGACCAGCAGGCTGTCGGAGTGGCCGTGGTAGCAGCCTTCGAACTTGATGATGCTGTCACGGCCGGTGAAACCACGGGCCAGACGGATCGCGCTCATGGTCGCTTCGGTGCCGGAGCTGACCATGCGCACCATGTCCATCGACGGCACCAGCGAGCAGACCAGATCGGCCATCTCGGTTTCCATTGCGGTCGGCGCGCCATAGGACAGGCCGTGCTCCAGTTGCTTGCGTACCGCGTCCAGCACATCCGGATGGCTGTGGCCGAGGATCATCGGCCCCCAGGAACCGACGTAATCCACATAGTGCTTGTCGTCTTCGTCGGTGACGTAGGCGCCTTCGGCGTGCTTGAAGAACAGCGGCGTGCCGCCGACGCTCTTGAACGCGCGAACCGGCGAGTTCACGCCACCGGGAATGTGTTTCTGGGCATTGGCAAACAGGGTTTCGGAACGGGACATGATCGGGCTCTCAAATTTCAGGATTTGAACAATTCATTGAATGCGCGGGCGCGGCGGGTGACCTCGGTGGTGCTTTCGGCCCCGAACAGGCCATGCACCACGGCCAGCAGGTCGACGCCATGGGCCACCAGCGGCGCAGCGTTATCGAGGGTGATGCCGCCGATCGCGCAGATCGGCAGTTGCAGTGTGCGGCGGGCGTCATCGAGCAGACCCAGACTGCAACTCGGCGCACCGGGTTTGGTGCTGGAATTGAAGAAACGCCCGAAGGCGACGTAACTCGCGCCTTCTTTGGCGGCCTGTTCGGCCAGCGCCAGTTGCGCGTGGCAGGTCGAACCGATGATCGCTTTCGAGCCCAGCAGGGCGCGGGTCGGCGACAGCGGGCCGTCGGTCTGGCCCAGATGCACGCCGACGTTCAGGCGCGCGGCCAGTTCGGCGTCATCGTTGATGATCAGTTGCGTCTTGTAGCGTTCGCACAGATCGCGCAGCGCTTCGGCCTCGCGCAGACGCCGGGCCTCGTCGCTGCTCTTGTCGCGGTATTGCAGAAGGGTGACGCCGCCTTCCAGCGCCGCCTCCACGTAAGACAGAAACTTGCCTTCCAGCAACGTGCTGTCGGTGATGGCGTACAGGCCACGGAGTTTCATCAGGCAGACCTCACGACGTTACGAGCAGAAATCCAGCGGCAGGCGACGCGGCACGTACTGGCCTTTGCCCAGTTGTTCGGCATCGCGCAGGGTACGCCAGGTGTAATCCAGTGCGCTGCGAACGGCACTGGCCAGATGTTCACCCTGGGCCAGACGGCCGGCCAGGGCGCTGGCCAATGTACAACCGGAGCCGTGATAGCTGCCCGGCAGACGCTGGCAGATGAAGGTTTCACGCAGGCCGTCGCGGCTGTACACGCGGTTATGGATTTCGGTTTCGTCGCCGTGACCGCCGGTGATCAGCAGATTCTTGACGAACGGCAGGAGTTTTTCCGCGCACTCGTCCGCCGTGCCGTCGGGCAGTTCGGCGAGGATCCGTGCTTCGGGAAGATTGGGAGTGGCGATGATCGACAGCGGCAGCAGGCGTTCGCGCATGGCGTAGCCGACTTCGTCCTTGCCCAGGCGTCCGCCGCCGCCGGCGCGCAGCACCGGGTCGCAGACCACTGGCAGGTGCGGGTGCGCCGAAAGCAGTTCGACGACGGTGTCGACCATTTCCAGCGAACCGAGCATGCCCAGTTTCACCGCCGCGACTTCGGAGTCGTTGAGCACGGCATTGGCCTGGGCCAACACCCACTCGCGGTCGAGGACGCGAAAGTCGGTGACGTTGACCGTGTCTTGCACGGTCAGGGCGGTGACGGCCGGAGCCGCATGGCAACCCTGGGCGAGCAGGGCTTCGATATCTGCCTGCAAGCCGGCGCCACCACTGGGGTCGTGGCCGGAGAGACAGAGGACAACGGGGCGAGAGCTGTAGATATTCATGGTGCGCGAGCTTACCACCAAACCTGTTTTTCGGGTGTTGTGGCGATCAGCTCGGCCGATAACCCGGACAGTGGATGGCGACGCTGTTGTCACAACCTGACCAAGTCAACAGCTCTAGCTCGCAGCTTTGCTCTGAAACGCCCGTTCTAGAGCTGTTGTAGGAAAAATTTCCATGGTGCTCAATGGCCATCAACGGCTATGCTAGAGTGGATCCAAACCAATAACAGGTAATACCGGTTTTACGTCTGCTCAAAGGGAAATGGGGGGCTTCCTGACACAACCGGACAAGCCACGCTGGGGCTTCAATGCGCTATTTGTTGATGTTGCTGTTCTGTTTGCCCCTCCTGGCAAACGCTGTCGAGTTCGACGAGTTCACCCAGAGCCTTCCTTTGGGCCGCTCCCTGCAAGTGTTCGAAGATGCGAGCGGTGAGGCGACGCTGGCCGACGTCCGCGCCGAGGCCGCTGCGGGAAATTTCAAGACCCACGACAAAGCCACGCTCAATGCCGGTTATTCGCGTTCGGCGTTCTGGCTGAAGATCGACCTGCGTTACCTTCCGAGCAATCCGACAGCACAGCGCACCTGGCTGCTGGAGCTGGCCTATCCGCCCCTCGATCATCTCGACCTGTATCTGGCCGACGCCAATGGCAATTACCGCCTCGCGCGGCAGACCGGTGACGCTTTGCCGTTCGCCAGTCGCGAGATCCGTCAGAACAACTATCTGTTTGACCTCAGCTTCGAGCCCGGACAGCAGCAAACCGTCTACCTGCGGCTGGCCAGCGAAGGTTCGATCCAGGCTCCGGTGACGTTGTGGTCGAGCACCGCCTATCTCGAAGACCAGCCGGTACGCCTGTACGTGCTGGGCATTATTTATGGCGTGCTGCTGGGGATGGTGGTCTACAACCTGTTCATCTACCTCAGCGTGCGCGACACCAGCTACCTCTATTACATCTTCTATATCGCCTCATTCGGCCTCTATCAATTGTCGGTGAACGGCGCGGCGGTGGAGTATTTCTGGCCGGACAACCCGTGGTGGGCCAACGCCGCCACACCGTTTTTCATTGGTTGCGCGGGGTTGTTCGGCAGCCAGTTCGCCCGCAGCTTCCTGCAAACCCGGCAGCACAGCCGTTGGCTCGACCGTGTGCTGATTGCCCTGATCGCGTTTGGCGCATTGGTGGTCGGGTTGTCGCTGATGACCAGTTACGCGCTGGCCCTGCGTCTGGCAACGACCCTGGCACTGACCTTCACCGTGGTGATCTTTACCGCCGGGCTTCTCGCCTGGTGGCGCGGCTTGCGGGTGGCGCGTTATTTCATCATTGCCTGGTCGGCGTTTCTGCTGGGCGGCGTGATCAACACCCTGATGGTGCTGGGCTTGCTGCCGAACGTGTTCCTGACCATGTACGCCAGCCAGATCGGCTCGGCGATCGAAGTGGCGCTGTTGTCGCTGGCGCTGGCCGACCGGATCAACGCGATGCGTGAGCAACAGGCGCAGACCCTGTTCGATGCCGGGCAGAAACTCGAAGTGCTCAACCAGCAACTGGCCCGCAGCAACAGGCTCAAGGATGAATTCCTCGCGACCCTGACCCACGAACTGCGCACGCCGATGAACGGCGTGATCGGCTCGCTGGAGCTGATGCAGACCGTGGAACTGGACCCGGAGCTTGAGCAATACCAGCAGACCGCCGCCGGTTCCGCGCGGGACATGATGCGCATGGTCAACGGCATCCTCACCCTGACCGAATTGCAGGCCGGCAAGCTCAAGGCCACGCCCGGCAGTTTCAGCCTGCGCGGGGTGATCGAGACGTTGCGTGGTCAATTCGAGAACAATGCGACGAGCAAGTCGCTGGACTTCAAGGTCGACGTGCTGCCGACCCTGCCGGATCGCCTGCATGGCGACAGCGCGAAACTGGCGCAATGCCTGGAGTGCCTGCTGGACAACGCGATCAAGTTCACCCGCGTTGGCGGTCTGGCCCTGCGGGTCACCGGCAAACCTTCGCCGGACAATCGCCTGGCGCTGTCCTTTGCGGTGATCGACACCGGCATCGGTTTCACCGATCTGGGGGAGGCGACGATGTATCAGCGCTTCTTCCAGCTCGACGGTTCGATGACCCGCGAATACGGCGGCCTCGGTGTTGGCCTGGCGATCTGTCGGCAACTGGTGGAATTGCTCGGCGGCAAGCTCACTCATCGTTCCGAACCGGGGCGCGGCAGTCGTTTTCAGCTGGATGTCGAGTTCGAACTGCCATCGGTCGAGCCGGCGCCGGCGATCATCCGCGATAGCGGGCGCTCGCCCCAGGACTGCACCGTGTTGCTGGTGGACGACAACAGCGTCAACCAACTGGTGATTCGCGGCATGTTGCTCAAGCTCGGTTTCCGCGTGCGCACCGCTGACACTGGCGCAGCGGCGCTCGAATGTTTGCAGCGCGAGATGTTCGACGCGGTGCTGGTCGATTGCCAGTTGCCGACCCTCGATGGCGCCTCGTTGTGCGGCCAGATCCGCGACCTGCCGGGGTGTGCGCATCTGCCGGTGTTCGTCGTTGCGCCGGGCGTCGATCGCGAGTTCTGCGTCAGCGGCGCGCTCATCGATTACCTGAACAAACCGGTGAAATTCGAAGACCTGCAAGCGGCACTGGAGCGACGGGTGCTCTGCTACTGATGGAATCAGTGATGGGGTGAAAGCGCCGCCAATTAGGCGTAAATGACACTTTGATCGACCCGGAGGCGGTGCTTAACTGACCCCATGGTCGAGCAAAGGAGCCCCGTCATGAACCTGCATCAGTTCGCCGAAACCCACGAAGTCACCAACCAGCCGCCTTCCCTGGACGGCACCAACCTGTACCGCATCGACCTGCCGTTGCAAGAGTGGTCGCGCCGGTTCGGCGCCGGTTGGGCCGAGTCGCGGATCGACACCTACGGCGCCCTGGCCGGTGGGCCATTGATGGAAGCAGGATTCCTCGCCAACCAGAACAAACCGGTGTTCGCCAGCCATGACCGCTACGGTCATCGCATCGATCTGGTGGAGTTTCACCCGGCCTATCACCAGTTGATGCGCACCGCCATCGAACACGGCCTGACGTCGTTGCCCTGGGCTCATCCCCAGGATGGCGCGCATGTCGCTCGCGCGTCGATGACGTACCTGCACAGCCAGGCCGAGGCCGGCAGCGGATGCCCGTTGACCATGACCTTCGCCAGCGTCCCGGCGATGCGCCTGCAGCCGAATCTGGCCGAGCAGTGGCTGCCGAAGATCCTTGCCACCGAATACGACCCGCGTAACGTCGGCATGGCGCACAAGGCCGGGGTCACCATCGGCATGGCGATGACCGAGAAACAGGGCGGCACCGACGTGCGCGCCAATACCACCAAGGCTTATCCGGTGGGCGCCAGCGGCCCGGGCCAGGCGTATGAGCTGGTGGGGCACAAGTGGTTCTGTTCGGCGCCGATGTGCGATGCGTTCCTGACCCTGGCGCAGACTGACAAGGGGCTGAGTTGCTTCCTGCTGCCGCGTCATCGTCCGGACGACACGCGCAACCAGTTCTACATCCAGCGCCTGAAAAACAAACTCGGCAACGTTTCCAACGCCTCCAGCGAAGTGGAGTTTCGTGGCGCGCTGGCGTGGATGGTCGGCGAAGAAGGACGCGGCGTACCGACCATCATCGAGATGGTGGCCATGACCCGTTTCGACTGCATGGTCGGCTCCAGCGCGCTGATGCGCCAGGCGCTGACCCAGGCCAGCCATCACTGCGCGCACCGCAAGGTCGGCGGCAAACTGCTCAGCGAACAGCCGTTGATGCAGAACGTGCTGGCCGACCTGGCGCTGGAAAGCGAAGCCGCGCTGGCCCTGAGCCTGCGCATGGGCAAGGCGCTGGATCATCTGGACGATCGCCACGAAGCACAATTCGCCCGACTGGTGACAGCGGTGGGCAAATACTGGATCTGCAAACGCGCGCCGGGAATGATCAACGAAGCCGCCGAATGCATGGGCGGCGCGGGGTATGTCGAGGACAGCATCCTGCCGCGTCTGTACCGCGAGGCGCCGGTGAACTCGACGTGGGAGGGCTCCGGCAACGTGCAATGCCTCGACGTGTTGCGCGCCTTGTCGAAAGAGCCGGGCGTGCTTGATGTGCTGTTCAGCGAACTCGGCGACGGCCATGGCGACAAACGCCTGGCCGCGCACATTCAGCAATTGCAGGCACAGTTCAAGGACACCGGCGACATTCAATACCGCGCGCGGCAATTGACCGAGGACATCGCGCTGGGGCTTCAAGCCAAATTGTTGCTGGAGGCCGGCAACTCGGCGGTGAGCGATGCGTTCATCGCCAGTCGTCTGAATGGCGGTGGACGAGTCTACGGTGCGCTGCCCCGTGGGCTGGACGTCGAAGCCATCGTCGCCCGCTCGACACCGCGGGGTTTCTGAAGCAGCGGACTTTTCTTGTGGGAGCAAGCCTGCTCCCACATTGCTTTTGATGTCCGCATCAATAGCGCAAAGCCAACATGCCACTGTTCCCGTCGCGCCACGATGCAGGCAAGATGAAGCTCTGCAAGTCAGAACACAGGAAGCTGATCGTGACCGAAGCGTTTATTGTCGTTCAAACCGCTGAACAAGCCGTGGATCGTCTGGCCGAGCTGCATGAGCGGGCCACCACGGCGCTGAGTTCGGCGCTCAAGCGTTACCTCAAGGATCGCGTCGAACCCGACGCCGAGCAGCGCGCCCTGTTCCGTTATCCCGAATTGCGTCTGACCTACCATTGCCAGGGCGAAGTCCCGCAGACCACCCGCGCCTATGCCAAGGTGCAGTTGCCGGGCACCTACAGCGTGACCGTCACCCACCCGAAGGCCTTCGGCAAATACCTGCTGGAACAACTGACGCCGCTGATGCACGACTTCACCGTGACCGTGGAAGTCGGCGTCAGCGAGCAGAACATTCCGTATCCGTACGTGGTCGAGCAAGGCGATGAACTGGCCGGCTCCGGCGTCACCGCTGCCGTGCTGGCGCGGGTGTTCCCGAGTACCGACCTGTCCGCCGCCACCGATGGCATCGCCGACGGCCTCTACGACTGGGAAAACACCGACCCGTTGCCGCTGGCGCTGTTCGACGCGGCGCGGGTGGATTTCTCCCTGCGCCGATTGGTGCATTACACCGGCAGCGACTGGCGGCATGTGCAGCCGTGGATCCTGCTGACCAACTATCATCGCTACGTCGACCAGTTCATCGTCCACGGCCTGGAACAACTGCGCAAAGACCCGCGTTTCGTGCGCATGGTGCTGCCGGGCAACGTGATCATCGAAAAGACCATGGACCACGGCGAAGCTTCGGCGATTGCCGCCGGGGTGGTCTGGCACCGCTACCAGATGCCGGCGTATCACCTGATCGCCAGCGATGGCCATGGTGTGACGTTGATCAACATTGGCGTCGGCCCTTCCAACGCCAAGAACATCACTGACCACCTGGCGGTGCTGCGTCCGCATTGCTGGCTGATGATCGGTCACTGTGGCGGCCTGCGTCAGTCGCAGACCATCGGCGACTACGTGCTGGCTCACGCTTACATGCGCCGTGACGGCATTCTCGACCGGGTGGTGCCGCCGAACATCCCGATCCCGGCGCTGGCCGAAGTGCAGCTTGCACTCCAGCAGGCAGCGGCGAACATCACCGGCGAGAAGGGCGACGACCTGAAAAAACGCCTGCGCACCGGCACCGTGCTGACCTACGACGACCGTAACTGGGAGTTGCGCTGGGCTCAGGAGCGTCCGCTGATCAACCTGTCCCGCGCCGTGGCGGTGGACATGGAAAGCGGCACCATCGCCGCCCAGGGGTATCGCCTGCGGGTGCCGTACGGCACGTTGCTTTGCGTTTCCGACAAGCCGCTGCACAGCGAAATCAAACTGCCGGGCTCGGCCAATGCGTTCTACGAGCGCGCGGTCAGCCAGCATTTGAAGATCGGTATCGAAGCGGTGGACCTGCTGCGCACCGAACTCAACTCGTTGCACTCGCGCAAACTGCGCAGCTTCGACGAGCCGCCGTTCCGTTAACGGTTAGTCGTGGTCATTTGGCGGTCAGGCTACTAGCATTAGCAGCCCTGACCGTCAGATGTTGTTTTGCCCATGTCCCGTCCCCCGCGTCCTCCTTCCCGCCGCCCCGGTGCGAAGCCATCCCCCCATGCTCCCCGCCGCGTGGCCAAGGCACCGCCGGCCGAGCCGAAGCTGATCCTGTTCAACAAACCGTTCGACGTGCTGACGCAATTCAGCGACGGCGAAGGGCGGGCGACGCTCAAGGACTTCATCGATGTGCCCGGCATCTATCCGGCCGGACGTCTGGATCGCGACAGCGAAGGCTTGCTGCTGCTGACCAACGACGGCCAGTTGCAGGCGCGGATTGCCGATCCGAAACACAAACTGGCGAAAACCTATTGGGTGCAGGTTGAAGGCGTGCCGACGGCCGAGCAGTTGCAGCGTCTGCGTGACGGCGTCGAACTGAATGACGGCATGACCTTGCCCGCCGAGGCGCGGCAACTGGATGAGCCGCAGCTGTGGCCGCGCAATCCGCCGGTGCGCTTTCGCGTGACCGTACCGACTAGCTGGCTGGAACTGGTGATTCGCGAAGGGCGCAACCGGCAGGTTCGGCGGATGACCGCAGCGGTCGGGCTGCCGACGCTGCGACTGGTGCGGGTCAGGATCGGCGACTGGACGATCGAAGGGCTCGATCAGGGCCAGTGGAAAGAGGTGCCGGCGCGCTTATAAGGCGCCGGATTCGATCAGGCCGATCACCACGCTCTTGATGATGAACGCGGCCACGCCCAGGCCCAGCACGAAGAACAGAATGAACGAGCCGAAGCGCCCGGCCTTGGACTTCTTCGCCAGATCCCAGACGATGAAACCCATGAAAATGATCAGGATGCTGACCAGACCAGTCATCATCCACTCTTCAAATACTGCTGGATCCATCGGGCATCTCCGGCGCGGACGCGGCTGAAAGGGCGGCGGGGAGTATACGCCAGCGCGGATCGCCGGCGCATTGACCTGCGTCGGCGTGTCGCGGTCATTGGTCGGTTGGGCGGCGCTCCGATTGGGGGATCAGTTGCGCAAATGAGTGAGCGGCAACTCAGTACTGTTCAGCACCTGATTCAGCACAAAACTCGACCGTACACTCGTCACCCCTTCAATCCGCGTCAGATGCCCCAGCAGCAGTTTCTGATAGTGATCCATGTCCGGCACCACCACTTTCAACTGATAGTCGGCGTCCACCCCGGTCACCAGGCTGCATTCCAGCACCTGCGGCAAGGTGCGGATCGCCGCCTCGAAGTTCTCGAAACGCTCCGGCGTGTGCCGGTCCATGCCGATCAGCACGTAGGCGGTCAGGCTCAGGCCGAGCATCTTGCGATCGAGCAGGGCGACCTGGCGCGAGATGTAGCCGTCGTCCTCCAGTTGTTTGACCCGACGCGAGCACGGGGAGGGCGACAGACCGATGCGCTCGGCCAGCTCCTGGTTGGAGATGCGGGCGTCGCGCTGCAATTCCGCCAAAATGCTCAGGTCGTAACGGTCGAGTTTGCTCATCAAACGGTCCTTTGTTCTAACTATTGCGGCGGATTATCTATCCAGGGTTAAAAATTGCGCAAGTGATGTTTATTTGAGCAATCTTCGCAATCATCTGTCGCGGTCTCGAGCCTATTCTTATCACCAGAATCACTGCTCGGTAACACAGTCCACAGCGGCCCGCCCTATCCGGCCTGCCGCGACCGCCACCCCCACCGGGGTCGTGCCGGTCCCCGAGCTGCACACTGTCCAGAAGACGGCGTGAGGTGAGCCGACGTCAAAAGCGTCGAGCCAGGACGAAGTTCACTAGAGGGGAGACCGACGGGTCTCCCCTTTTTCTTGCCCGCGATTTGACCCTTTCCCGCTCAATAAATAAATCCCGCGACTGATAACCTGTAGCAGAACCCGGTGTGTAGATTCCCGGTCTTAGCTACAAGCCCTAACCCGCAGTGAGGAAAAGCATGAAGTCGCGCATCTGGCGTCTGGCCGGTGTTGGTTTGTTGTGTGTGAGTGTCACTGCGCAAACGCTCGCCGATGAGTCCGAGAATCATGGCCCGAACGGCGGCGGACGCGGGCCTGAGCACCAGGGCAATAATCAGGGCCACGGCAACAACAATCAGCCGCGCCCGCAAAATAATCCGCAGCAGAATCAGCCGCGCCCGCAGAACAACGAGATCATCCGTGGCGACAACAGTCGCCAGTTCGAACACAACGGCCAGCAGCACAACAATGGCCAGTGGCAGAACCATGATCAGAACCAGTGGCAAAACCACGATCAGAACCAAAATCGCGAGCGTCCGGCCTACAACCCCAACCCCGTGCGCCAGCCACCACCGCCACCACAACTGCCGGCCAACAGCCTGCCGATCCAGTCTCGCCCCGACACCGTGCGCCAGACCCAGGAACCGCGCCAGGGCTACTACCGTGACGAGCGCCCGCAGAACGGCGGCTACCATCCGCAATGGCAGACCGGCAACCGTCCCGATGACCATCGCTGGCCAGGACGTCCGGACGGGCATGGCAACGGTTGGGGGCCAGGTCCGCAATATCGGCCGGGGCATGTGATCGATCGCTTCCCGGATCGGGATTTCCGCGTGCCGTATCGCGGCCAGGACTACTTCTATTCCGGCGGTTACTGGTATCGCCCGCAAGGCCCGCGCTACATCGTGGTGCAGCCGCCACGGGGGATCCGCATCCAGTACCTGCCCGATTACGCCCGTGAAGTGTGGATCGGCGGCGCGCTGCTGTTCCTCGCCGCCGGCTCGTACTACGCCTATCAGGAGGCGACCCAGGATTACGAAGTGGTCGAGCCGCCGGTGCAGCCCGCGCAACCGGCGAGCAACGGCTATGACGTTGTGGCGTACCCGGCCAACGGCCAGTCGCCGGAGCAGGTTCAGCGTGACGGCTACGAGTGCTATCAGTACGCGGTGCAGCAAAGCGGTTTCGATCCGCGCACCGCGACCTACCAGCCTGCGCCGGAAGTGGTGCAGGCCTACCGCCAGGCCCAGGGCAATTGCCTGAGCAGTCGCGGTTATCAGGTCAGCTACTGAACGGGGTGCCCGGCCCGCGCGGTCAGCACCACTTCCTGCGGGTCGGCGTGTACCAGCACTTCGGCCCGTGGGTAGGCGGTATGGATCGCCGCCGCCGCCTGATCGCTGATGCCGTGGGCGACTGACAAAGTCAGCTCCCCCGGCAATTCCAGGTGCAGTTGCACGAACCAGTGATTGCCGGAAATCCGCGTGCGCAAGTCATGCGCTCCCAACACGCCCGGCACGCCGCACGCCAGTTCGAGCATGTGCTGGCTGACGTCTGGCGGCAGCTCTTCATCCATCAACACCGAAAAACTCTCGCGGGCGATCTGGATCGCGCTCCACAGGATGTAGACCGCGATTCCCAGGCCGAACCACGCATCCAGTTGCTGAAAGCCGAGCCCGGCCAGAATCAACGCGATCAGGATGCTGCCGTTGAGCAGCAGGTCCGAGCGGTAATGCAGCGAGTCCGCGCGCACGGCGTTGGAGCCGGTCTGTTTGATCACCCGATGTTGCAGGGTCAGCAGCGCCGCCGTCAGCACAAGGGAAAACACGATTACGCCAATGCTGAGCCACGGCGCGCCGAGCGGCTCCGGTGTCTTCAAGCGCTCGAACGCCTGAAACGCAATCAGCACCGCACTGCCGCCGATGAACAGCGCCTGCGCCATCCCGGCCAGGGACTCCGCCTTGCCGTGGCCGTAGCGGTGATCGTCATCCGCCGGGCGCAGTGCGTAATGCACCGCCAGCAGATTGAGCAACGAGGTGACGCCATCGAGAGCCGAGTCGGTGAGGCCGGCGAGCATGCTCACCGAACCGCTCAGCCACCAGGCGATGGCTTTGGCGGCGATCAGCGTACAGGCCACCGCCACCGAGGCGCGGGTTGCCAGCCGCAGCAGGCGGGCGTGTTCGGGGCTGGAGGTCATGGGGTTGCGGATTCCTCAGGCGGCGGGTTGCAGGCCGAACATCGCCAGTTGCTGGGTGCTGCCCTTGTGCTGGATCAGGCGCGGGTCGTCCAGCGGCAGGTTGCGGCCCAGTTCGCTTTCGAGAATAGCCTGAAGCTTGAGGTTATCGACCCGGCCATCCGGATCGACCGCCTGCTTGAGCTTGGCCGGATCGATTTGCGCGGTGTGGCCCGGTTCGAAATAGATCGCGCCGGTGGCGAAGTCCACGGCAAACGCGATCACGCCTGGGATGATGTAGAACAGCAGGCCCACGGCATCGAGCACGGCAATCGCCGGGTCAATCTTGCCGTCGATCTGGCCACGGCGGTCGGGATAGAAAATCGAACCGCAGGCGGTCAATTGAGTGAGCAGGGTGGCAACCACTACACCGCCGATCAGGCGAGAAGGTAGGCGCATGGGAAAATCTCCTGAATCATCTGATAACGAAGCAACGTCGGTAAAGTTAAGACCCTGACGAACGCCCGGCAGTTCGCCGTTATACTCGGCCCTCAGTTTTGGAGCCAGCATGATTTCCTTGCCAATCGATGAAGTTTTACCCGCCCTGCGTGAAGCGTTGGCGACACGCCACGAAGCCGTGCTCGAAGCACCGCCCGGCGCCGGTAAAACCACCCGCGTGCCCTTGGCCCTGCTTGATGAGGCGTGGCTGGCCGGGCAGACCATCCTCATGCTCGAACCGCGCCGGCTCGCTGCACGCGCGGCCGCCGAACGCCTGGCCAGCGAGCTGGGCGAGAAGGTCGGCGAAACCGTCGGTTACCGCATCCGCCTCGACAGCAAGGTCGGCCCCGATACCCGCATCGAAGTCGTCACTGAAGGCATCCTCACCCGCCGCTTGCAGGACGATCCGGCACTGGAAGGCGTGGGTCTGCTGATCTTCGACGAATTTCATGAACGCAGCCTCGACGCCGATCTGGCGCTGGCCCTCAGTCTGAACGGTCGCGAGCTGTTCCGGGCTGAACAGCCGCTGAAGATTCTGCTGATGTCCGCGACCCTCGAAGGCGAGCGTCTGGCCGGGCTGCTCGACGATGCGCCGATCCTGCGCAGCGAAGGACGGATGTTCCCGGTGACGATGCGCTGGGGGCGGCCGTTCCAGCCTGGCGAATATATCGATCAGCGAGTGACCCAGACCGTGCTCGAAGCCCTGCACGATGAAACCGGCAGCCTGCTGGTGTTCCTGCCGGGGCAGGCGGAAATCCGTCGGGTCCATCAACAACTGAGCGATGCCATCGGTGAGCGTCACGATGTCCTGTTGTGCCCGCTGCACGGCGAGCTGGACCTGAATGCCCAGCGCGCCGCCATCGATCCGGCCCCGGCCGGCCAGCGCAAGGTGGTGCTGGCGACCAACATCGCCGAGACCAGCCTGACCATCAACGGTGTGCGCGTGGTGATCGACGCCGGGCTGGCGCGAGTGCCGCGTTTCGATCCGGGCAGCGGCATGACCCGCCTCGATACCCAACGCATTTCCAAGGCCAGCGCCACTCAACGCGCGGGCCGGGCCGGGCGTCTGGAGCCGGGGGTGTGTTATCGCCTGTGGTCGCAGGATCAGCACGAACAACTGGCGGCCTATGGCAGCGCGGAAATTCTCTCGGCGGATCTCGCCGGGCTCGCGTTGCAACTCGGGCGCTGGGGTGTGGCGCCGGACGAATTGGTCTGGCTCGATGTGCCGCCAGCCGCCGCGTATGCACAGGCGCAGGATTTGTTGGCGCGTCTTGGCGCGCTGGACGGGCAGAGCCTGAATGCGCACGGCCAGGCCATGGCCGGGTTGCCGGCGCATCCACGCATTGCGCATCTGTTGCTGCGCGGTCAGGCGCTGGGACTGGCGAGCATGGCGTGCGACGTCGCCGCGTTGCTGGGTGAGCGCGATATTCTGCGCGGTGCCGGCGCGGATCTGCACAGTCGCCTGGTGCTGTTGTCCGGCGAAGAACGAGCAGCGCGCGGTGCCCAGGGTGGCGTGCAGCGCGCCCGACAGTTGGCGAAGCAATATCGCGGCTATCTGCGCGGCAAAGCGACTGAACCCGTGGCCGATCCCGATCATCCACGCTGGCTCGGCGCGCTGCTGGCGCTGGCCTACCCGGATCGCGTCGCCCAGCAGCGCCGTGCCGGCGGTGCCGAATATCGTCTGGCCAATGGTCGTGCGGCGTTGTTCGCCGAGGCCGACAGCCTGATGAAGGAGGCCTGGATCGTCATCGCCGACCTCGGCAGCCGACAGGGCCAGCGCGAGGAACGGATTTATCTGGCGGCGGATTTTGATCCGGCGCTGTTCGACTCAGTGCTGGCCGAACAGGTGCACCGCGTCGATCAACTGGACTGGGACGAGCGCGAAGGCGTGTTGCGCGCCGAGCGTCAGCGCAAGGTCGGCGAACTGATCCTCAGCCGCGAACCGCTGACCGGCCTGGATGAAAACGCCCGCAGTCAGGCGCTGGTCAATCTGGTGCGACGCAAAGGTCTGGAACTGCTGCCGTGGACGCCGGAACTGCGCCAGTGGCAGGCCCGCGTGGCGTTGTTGCGGCAACTGGATCTGGACGCCAAGGGCGAAAGCCAATGGCCGGATGTCAGCGACGCGACGTTACTCAAGACCCTTGAACACTGGCTGATGCCGTACCTGGGCAAAGTCTCGCGCCTGAGCCATTTCGCCAACCTCGACCTGTCGAGCATCGTCCGTAATCTGCTGCCGTGGCCACTGCCGCAGCAGCTCGATGAACTGGCCCCGCATCACCTGAGCGTACCGTCGGGCTCGTCGATTCGTCTGGACTACAGCGAACAGCCGCCGATTCTCGCGGTGCGTTTGCAGGAGCTATTCGGCCTGGCCGAGACGCCACGGATTGCTGGCGGCCGGCAGGTGGTCAAATTGCACTTGCTGTCCCCGGCCCGCCGTCCGGTGCAGGTGACCCAGGATCTGGCGAACTTCTGGCGCAGCACCTATGCCGAGGTGAAGAAGGATTTGAAGGGGCGCTATCCGAAGCATTACTGGCCGGATGATCCTTTGGTGGCTGAAGCGACGGCGCGGGCCAAGCCGCGCAAGTAAGGGGAGGGCCAGCCTCCCCTCCAGGCTTCAGATGAGAACACCGCTGATCAGGCCTCCCCGTAGAGTGCCTGGGCAGCACTGCGTTTGTGTTTGATGCCGTAACAGATCCACATCAGGGCAATCCACAGCGGAATCGCATACACCGAAATCCGGTCGACCGGATCCATCAGCATGACACCCAATATGAACACCACGAATGCCAGGCAAACGTAGTTGCCGTAGGGGTGCCACAAGGCCTTGAACAGGGGTGTCTGTCGGCTGCGGGTCATGTGCTGGCGAAACTTGAGATGAGACAGGCTGATCATTGCCCAATTGATCACCAGCGTCGCAACCACCAGTGACAGCAGCAATTCCAGGGCATATTGCGGGATCATGTAGTTCATCACCACGGCGAGCAGGGTGACGGCGGCCGACGCGAGGATCGAGCGCACGGGGACGCCGCGTCTGTCGATCCTGACCAGGCCTTGCGGTGCGTCGCCTTGCTCGGCCAGACCCAGCAGGATACGGCTGTTGCAGTAGGTGCCGCTGTTGTAGACCGACAGCGCGGCAGTCAGCACCACGAAGTTGAGAATGTGCGCCGCCGTGTCACTGCCCAGCATCGACGACACCTGGACGAACGGGCTGGCGCTGTAGGTATCGCCAGAGGCGTTGAGCGAGGTCAGCAGGCTGTCCCACGGCGTCAGCGACAACAGCACGACGAGCACGCCGATATAGAAAATCAGGATGCGGTAGATCACCTGGTTGATGGCCTTGGGAATCACCGTGCGAGGCTTTTCGGCTTCGGCGGCGGTGAAACCGAGCATCTCCAGGCCGCCGAAGGACAGCATGATCACCGCCATGGACATCGCCAGTCCGCCCACACCATGGGGCAGAAAACCGCCGTGAGCCCACAGGTTGCTCACCGACGCTTGCGGTCCGCCGTTGCCGCTGACCAACAGATAGCTGCCCATGGCGATCATGCCGATCACGGCCAGCACCTTGATGATCGCAAACCAGAACTCGGCTTCCCCGAAAATCCTCACGTTAATCAGATTGATCGCATTGATCAGCACGAAGAAGACGGCGGCTGATACCCAGGCCGGAATCTCCGGCCACCAGTAGTGAACGTACTTGCCCACGGCCGTCAGTTCCGACATGCCCACCAGGATGTACAGCATCCAGCAATTCCATCCCGACAGGAAACCGGCGAAGCCGCCCCAGTATTTGTGGGCGAAGTGGCTGAACGAGCCGGCGACCGGCTCCTCGACGATCATTTCGCCCAGTTGCCGCATGATCATAAAGGCGATCAGGCCACAGATGGCGTAGCCGAGGATCATGGCCGGTCCGGCGGCCTTGAGGGCGCCCGCCGAACCCAGGAACAGGCCGGTGCCCACCGCTCCTCCGAGGGCGATCAGCTGGATGTGGCGATTTTTCAGGCTGCGCTTCAGTTCGCCTGAGGGCGCGTTGGATCCGCTCATGAGTAGGGCTCGCGTCAGTTTGATGAATGGCGTTGCAGGGGGCTTGAAGCGCTACTACTCACGCGGCATCGATGAAGCGCCTGCGCCTGCAACGAATGGTTCGGTTTTTCAACGGTTTCAAAGCTTTTCGAGTCTGGAATTTTTCTTTTTTACATCAACAGGTTGGCGAGGTTTCACGTGCCGGCGTCGGTAGCGTTTTGCGAATTCGACCAATAAATCTTGTGGAAGAAACATATTTCTATCTGTTGAATTTGTAAATGGGGAGTGGTACTTAATGCACCGCAGAAGGAAGTGCCGACGATTCCAGGGACGTGAGGAGTGATGGACGTGAAGGGCAGCGAGACAGCAGGAACATTCGATTTTGTGGTCAGCGGATACGCTGATCCGCAACGCTATTTTTCAGGCGCCGCAGACGACATCCGTGCCCGGTTGCTGAGTGAGGGGGCCGTTGTGATTCGTGCCGCCGATCAGTGCCGGGACCCGGGCGTTTTTGAAACGGCCATTGGCGCGCTGGGCTTTGAGACCCGGGACTACGTCGGCGGGAGTTCTCCGCGCTCGACCATTCAGGGAAAAGTCATGGAGGCGACTCGCACGCCTGCGGACTGGTCGGTGATCCTTCACCAGGAAATGGCCTATGTGAAAAGCCCGCCCGAGATCATTGCATTCGTCTGCGTGGAGCCTGCCGGCAAGGGCGGCGAGTCGGTCATCGGGGACATGCGCAAACTGGAGCGGTTGATTGATCCGAAGACGTTGCAGCAACTGACGGATCGCGGTCTCAAATTGCGCAGAACCTTGCCCGACCAGGCGCGGGTCAATCTCAAGCCGGGTGTGAAGAAAAGCTGGCAGGAGACATTTTCCACCGCCAGCGTGGCCGAGGCAGAAGTGCTCTGCCGGGCACGGGGCTGGGATTTCGAATGGAGCGGTGAAGACTTGATCCTCTGGCAGGACTGCATCTCGCCGTTGCGCCAGCATCCCCTGAAGGCGGCAAGCATCTGGTGCAATCAGGCGCACTTCTGGGGCGCGGCCGCGATGATCGAGTGGGCACGGATCGACGGTCGGGAGCAGGACGCAAGCGAGCTGATCAACGCGCACCGCCGCAGCCCGCAACTGCTCGAGGCCATGTGCTTTGGTGACGGCGAACCGCTTGCGCAGGATCTCACCCTCGAGCTGTTTCATACCGTCAGAGGGCTGGAGCGCGACGTCGATCTGGCACAGGGCGATATTTTACTGCTCGACAATGTTCAGTACGCCCATGGCCGGCGCGCTTTTTCGGGCAATCGGAAACTCAACGTGATCATCGCCGATTGGGCGGCTGGTCAGTCACACGCAGTTCAGGGATGAAAAAATGACGATTCAGGAAAAGAACTTCACGTCGGATGACGCATTTGTCCTCAACCCCGGTGTCGATGTCGGCCTCGCGGACCTGATCAGGTTCTCCCGGCCCGGAAAGAAAATCGTCGCATCGCAGGCCACGCGGCAACGGGTCCAGGCCTCGCGGGAAGCCCTGGAAAACCTGGTCGCGCAAGGGGCGGTGATCTATGGCGTGAATACCGGAATGGGTGGCTTCGTCGACCATCTGGTGCCGATCGAGAAAGCCCACGAACTTCAGTCCAACCTCATTCAGGGTGTCTCGACCAACGTCGCCGAGCGTTTTTCCGACAGCATTGCCCGTGCGACGATGTTTGCGCGAATCGTCTCCTTGTCTCGCGGGAACTCGGCGATCTCCCTGGAGAATTTCGACCGCTACATCGCCATCTATAACGCGGGGCTGATTCCCGAGATTCCGAGCAAGGGTTCCCTCGGCACCAGCGGCGATCTGGGGCCGCTGGCGGCAGTCGCGCGGATGCTGACCGGGGACGGATTCGCCTATCTGGCCGGCACCCGGATCCCGGCGGCGCAGGCACTTGAACAGTTGGGGCTGGAACCGCTTCACCTGAGCTACAAGGAAGGTCTGGCCCTGATCAATGGCACCTCCTGCATGGTCGCTGTCGCTGCGATGAATGTGGTCGAGGCCAGAAGCCTGCTGGAGCAATACACCTCGATCTCAGCGTTTTCGTTCGAGTCGCTGCAGGCGCGGGTGCGTCCTTTCCACCCTGATGTCCATCGGTTGAAGCCGCATCTGGGGCAGCAAAAGATTGCGCAGGCCATCTGGAGCCATCTTGAAGGATCGGAACTGGCCATCGACGATCTTGAACTCTCCTCGCAATTGAGCGCGCTGCGCACCGATCAGGTTCGCCAGGAAGACATGCCCATCGAGGATGCCTACTCGATTCGCTGCACACCGCAGATTCTGGGGCCGGTTCTGGAAACCATCGAGTTCGTCGAGCGCGTGGTCGCCAACGAATTGAACTCCTCGAACGACAATCCACTGGTCACCCCCGAGAATGGCGAGGTTTTCCATAACGGGCACTTTCACGGGCAGTACATCGCCTCGGCCATGGACTATCTGACGATTTCCATGATCACCCTGTGCAACCTCTCCGATCGCCGGATCGACCGCTTCCTGACCAAAGCCAACAGCAATGGCCTGCCGTCGTTCCTGTGCGCTGAGAATGGCGGTCTGCGTTTCGGTCTCATGGGCGGGCAATTCATGTCGGCCTCGCTGACGGCGGAAAACCGCTCGCTCGCCACGCCCGTGTCGATCCAGACCCTGACCACCACCGGTGATTTCCAGGACGTGGTGTCCTTCGGCCTGGTGGCCGCGCGCCGTGTCGCCGAAGTCCTGCAGAACACCCGTTACGTCATCGCTTTCGAATTGATCTGTGCCGCTCAGGCCGCCGATATCAGAGGCAGTGCGAAGTTGGGTCCCAAGGGCCGCGCCTGGCATGCGCAGGTGCGGGAGCGGGTGCCTTATCTTGATCGTGACATCGCCCTGACCGGGTATCTGGAAACGATCGTCGCCCAGGTTCTGGGAGGGCATGCCCGATGAGTTCGGCAGGCAAGGATCATTTGCTCGAGGGTGCGCAACCTGTGGCGGAAACCGGTAATGTCCGCTTGAATGCCAACGAAAACCCGCTTGGCCCGTCGGGGCTGGCACTGCACCTGTGCCAGTCGATGCCGCAGTTGCTGAGTGAATATCCCGAAGTGACTTACAAGGCCTTGCGCTCGGCGATCGGCGAGCGGTGGCGCGTCGATCCGCAGCGGCTGGTGGTCGGCGCGGGTTCCGATGAGTTGATCGATATTGCACTGCGCAGCCTGTTGAAGCCCGGCAGCCGCATCGTGGCGCTGCACCACAGCTTCAAGATGTACAAAATCCGCTCGGCGTTGCTGGGAGCTGACTACAGCGAGATTTTTCCGGACGCCGGGGACAGCTATGAAACGGCGTTGAAGATCGCTCTGGAAAAACAGCCCGACGTGGTGGTGCTGGTGAACCCGTCCAATCCTCTGGGGGATTACCTGTCGCCCGCGCAGTTGTTATCGCTGGTGGCGGCGATCCCGGAAAGCACGACGGTCATCATCGATGAAGCGTATGCCGAGTTTGCGCCGGATCGTGAAAACTCGCCGGGCGTGCAAATTGTGAACACCCGGGAAAACGCGCTATGCCTGCGGACTTTTTCCAAGGCCTACGGCATTGCCGGACTGCGCCTTGGCTGGGCTTATACCAGCGCGGATCTGCTCCCGGTGCTTCAGGCCCGACGGGCACCGTATAACGTCAGTTCGTTCTCGGCCCTCGCGGGAGAATACGTTCTCAAGGACTCCGAACATCTGGAGCAGACCGCCGAGCATTGTCGTGTCTGGGGGCAGAGGCTGGTGGCCCTGTTCGAGGCCGTTGGCATCCGGGCCAGAAGCCGGTATGTCAACTTTGTGTTCGTGGAGTTCGCCAGTCAGCACCACTGCCAGGCGTTGCACGATTATCTGCAAAACCAGGGTTTCCTGACGTCGCCGTTGACCGATTACGGCCTCGACACCTGCCTCAGAATCTCGTTTGGCAACGAGGCTCAGATGACCCGGCTGTGCAGTGTGCTGCGCACGAAACTGGAATCCCAAACATGGGATTGATGTGAAGGGCTCATGCCGGCCCGGGTGCCTGGCCCAGGGTCGGCATCTCAATTCAGTGACACCGTACTCGAGGTAAACATGAGCGACACGCTGCCTTTATTTCACGAAAAGCCGTATCTGAAGCAACTGGAATGCCGCGTCGATCTGCTTGAGCGGGATGACGCCGGTCTGCCTTTTGCGCTCCTTGGCGAGACAGTTTTCTACCCGCAAGGAGGCGGACAGCTCGGAGATCGAGGTTTGCTGAACATCCAGGGCTCAGGGACGAGTGACGCGTTGCAGGCGTTGGAGATCGTGGCGACCCGCAAAAGGGACGATCAGATCAGGCACTACCTGAGTGTCGACGACGAGGCGTTCGCGCAGCTCAAGGAGCGGTTGATCGGCCAGCAGGCCACGGCAACGCTCGATTGGCCGTTGCGATATCATCAGATGCGTTTGCACTCGGCCATGCACTTGATGCACTGCATGCTTGAGGAGACGGTCGGGCGAGCCATTGCGCATCCGGTACGCTCTCCGCTGAGTGATGTCGGTGGGGAAAACCAATACGAATTCATCGGCGAATTCGACGAGGAAAGTCTGAGGCGGGCGACCGCTGCCTTGAACACGTTTTGCTCTGCAGGTCATGAGATTCGTACGGAAGCGGATACGAGCAAGGGACAGGGATTTCGTTGGTGGCAATGTGCGAACTGGTCGATCCCCTGCGGGGGCGTTCATGTGCGCAATACCCGGGAAATTGGCGTGGTAACTTCCAGTATGAAAATCAAGAAAAATACGACCAGAGTAATGGTCACCGTGTCGGCAGGGGCTGAAGAGCTTGGATAGTAAAAAGGCGTTTGGCGCGTTTCTCATGCAATGGCGGATCGAAACCGGGCATCTGAAGATCTCGACGTTTCTCGAGGAGGTCAATATCCCGTTTTCGGCCAACTACTACCGTGATGTCGAGGCCGGGAGAAAGTACCTGAGCATCGATGCGGCCGTTGAGTTGCATGACCATTTGGGTATCGACGCTTCAAGCAAAGTCAGCTTTGATTATTTTTGGCATTACTTCAGAGACCTGTTGCCTGCACACGTCCACGAGATGCTGTTCGGCAAGGGCGTCGAGGTCACGGACCTTTCCTCCAGGCTCGAGCTTCGGGAGCATGATTCGAAAATCCTGCGCCGGGCCTTGAGCCTGAGTCGCTATGAGCGAGAGTTCATCATCACCGAAGAAGTCATCGCGGCATTCGAAGAGAACTTCGAACTGCTGCCGCTGATGACGTATCTGTACATGGTGGACAGCGCTTCCGTCGCCGAAATCCGCCTGGTCTGCCATCAGCTCGGCCTGGTCTACGATCAGCGCACCGAGGACTTCTTGAACCTGGTCTCGAAAGAGCGCACGGCGCCTGAAGACCCGTTCGTTCGCCATGCGCCGACGTTGCGCATGCCTCGAACGGCCAGTGCGTTGAAGTTGAAGGATCAGTTCCTGCGTCATGAACTGGAGCGCTCGCTGCTCAAGCCCGAAAGAAGTGAATACTTCGATGTGTCGGGCTCTTTCAAATACAGCTCGATGGTGACCCTCAAGGACGCGGAAATCGAACAGATCCAGGATCGTCTGGTGGACCTGTTTTCTGTGATCGAAGTGCACAACAAGTCCGGCAGCCAGCTCGAGGACCCAGGCGCCCAGCCTTACTTCTTCGGACTGATCGTTTCCGGTCGTCCGGAGTATGACGGGCGCGCGGGACGTACAAAAAAGAAACCCGGGACCTGATCAATGATCCTCGCCATCGACCGCTCACAGGAGTGCGCGGAATGGCGCGGCGATCCGGCAGACCCAAAGAACTCTGGCAGTGATCAGTTAGAACAGGGACGAGACTAATGAATACTCTGGTTGTTGAAAAACTTCGTCAGTTGTTTGGCGAGCGCCTGAAGCTGGAACCCGGCATCCGCAAGCAATTCTGTCAGGCGCCGCCGGGGGTCGATCTGAGCCCACCCGATGCGGTCGTGAGCGTTTTCAGTGAAGAGGAAATCGTTCAGGTGGTGCGGCTGTGTCGCCAGCATGGCGTACCCCTGATCCCGGCCGGCGCGCGCTCATCCCTCGAAGGGCAGATCAACGCGCCCTGTGGCGGGGTGTGTATCGATTGTTCGCAGATGAACGCGATTCTCGACGTGAACACCATCGACATGACCGCCACCGTTCAGCCGGGCGTCACTCGGGAGCAACTCAACAGTTATCTGCGCGAGACGGGGCTGTTCTTTTCAGTCGATCCGGGTGCCAATGCCTCCATGGGCGGAATGGCGGCAACGCGCGCCTCGGGCACCAACTCCGTTCGTTACGGGACGATGGCCGCCAATGTCAAAGCGGCGCGCTGGGTCATGGCGGACGGGGCGGTGGCGCAAATCGGTTCCCGGGCACCGAAGTCGGCCATGGGCCTGGATCTGCTGGCAATCGCCGTGGGATCGGAAGGCACCCTCGGCATCTTCAGTGAGCTGGAAGTGCGGCTGCACCCCCAGCCGGAAGCCATCGTGGCCGGTGTCTGCGCATTTGACTCGGTCGACAACGCCGTACTGACCGTGGCCGGTGCGCTCGGCCAGGGCCTGTCGATTGCCCGCATCGAGTTGCTCGATGTCACGGCGGTTCGTGCGTGCAATGCCTATTCCCCCGCGCTGGATCTGCCGCAAACGCCCCATCTTTTCCTCGAGTTCCATGGGGACAGAGCCACTGTCGCAAGCAGCGTCGAGGCGTTCACCGATTGCGCCCGCGAGAACGGCGGACACGTCAGGATTTCCGAACGGCTTGAGGAACGCACTGCCTTGTGGAAGGCCCGACATGACGCCTGGTGGGCCTTCCACGCCTTCTACCAGGGGCGCAAGGGACTGGCCACCGATGTCTGCGTGCCGCTGTCGTGCCTGAGTGCCTGCATCAGCGCCACAGCGGCGGACATCGCCGACTCCGGCCTCGACGCGCCGCTGATCGGTCATGTCGGGGACGGCAATTTCCACCTGCTCATCATGCTTCAGGAAGGCGCGGATGAAAGCGAGGAAATCCAGGCGTTCCTCGCGCGGCTGTCGAGCCGGGCGCTGGCATTCGGCGGCACGGTCAGTGGCGAACACGGCGTCGGTCAGGGGAAAGTGAAATGGATGTCGGCGCAACACGGCGCCGCGCTGCCATTCATGCAGGCAATCAAGTCGGCACTGGATCCGGAGAACATTCTGAACCCCGGCAAGATGTATCAGTCACTGGCCGCCAGTGCCCGCTAGTTCTCGATTTTTCATTTTTAGGGATGGATGTGAAAGATATGCGTCAGATTCTGATCGTTGGCATCAACAAGGTTTCCATCAAATATGTTTGCGCGGCGATTCGCAGTGCGGGGTTCGAGCCGATCCTGTCCGTTGACCCTGCAGGTTTTCACGCGACGGCGAAAGCGGTGTTCGAAGGCGTGACCTGCATTCCGGCGTTCGCCGACAAAGAAGCCTTGTCCGCCTACTTGCGGGCCAATCAAGAGTTGGTCAGCCGGATTCACAGCATTACCACGTTCTTCGACGAGCTGTTCCCGATGGTCTCGGCGATTGCCGAGACGTTCGGCTTCAACGCGCCGCCAGCGGTATTTGCAAAGCTGTCGGCAAAGGAGTTCGTGGGCAGCCTGATACCCGAGCATGTGCCGGCCGAGTCCTGCCTTTCACTGGCAGACGGCGACTTCGTAATTCCCTGGCTGACACCGGGCGTGGACAACGACGTTGTCCTGAAACCTTCACTCGGCTCCGGCGCGGTGGCCACGACCCTTCTGTCGATCAAGGCGAATGATGATCCGGTCAGCGTGATCAGGTCCGCCATCCTCAACAGTGGCATTGAGGCTCCCGAGAGCATCGCCTGGATTGTCCAGGCGCATTGCGTGGGCGATCTCGTGAGCCTGGAGGGTTTCGTTCAGGAGGGACGGGTGGTTTTCCTCGGGCTGTCCAAGCGCGATCGTGTCGGCTTCACCGAGGTCGCCAACCGGTTTCCGGCCCACTCGCTGATTGCCCCGGACGTTCGCTCGAAAATCGAGACAGCGGTGCGGGACCTGATTTCGCGCTCGGGATTCGACAACGGGTTCTTTCATTGCGAGTTCATCGCGACGCCGTCCACGGCGTATCTGATTGACGCCAACATGGGCCGGCTGGGCGGTGCGAGCATCGTCGAGCAAATTGCATTGGCCTATGAACTGGACCCCGCAACCGTGCTCCAGCAGGTGGCGCTGCTGCCCTTGCGACTGCTCGAAAGCCGGCTCGAATACAAACCCGTCGAGCAGTGCCGCCCGACCCTGAGCTACTGGTATTGCCTGGACCACGAAGCCATCGTGCATGACTGGGAGCTGCCGCAACTGGCCTCCATTCACACGCCGATTGCCAATGTCGGCAGCGTGATCCAGCCCATCGGCACCTCTGACTATGCCTGGATCGGCATGCTCACCGGTTACGCCGAAGTCGTCGCGCGGGAGATCGGCCAAGTGCTTGTCCATACCGATCGTGGCCCTAGAAGTCCGGTATTCAAATGATCTATTTCGTCCGCTTTCTTTCGTCAGCCGCCTGGAGTTGTTTCTATCCGTTCATGGCCATCTGGCTCAATACCGCCGTAGGCCTGAGCACCAGCGCTGCCGGTATCGTCGTCGGGTTCGCGATTGTCTCGAACCGGATCGGCGCGCTGGCCTTTCAAGGGCTTCTGGACCGGGTCGACCGCCGCCGGGAAATTGCCCTGGCGTTAGCCTGTGTGGCCGTGGCGGCGCTGCTGATGCTGCTCACGGCGGCGATGGCGATCACCAACGTGTTCATCTGGGTGGCGCTGGTCGTGGTGTTTGGCGTGGCCAATTCGGTCGCCACGATTTCGCAGATCTCCTACATCGTTCAGTACTTTCGCGAGGGCGAACACGAGCGCGTGCTCTCCTACGAGAACGTCGCCGCGAACGCTGGCGCCGGTGTCGCGCCTTTTGTCGCTTCGTTGATCCTGGCCGGCGCCGGTTACTGGTTCGTGGCACTGCCATTGCTGTTGGGCGTGCTGGCGACCGCTTCCACGACGTTGATCCCTCATGTGGCGCGGTCGATGGGCCTGGCATCCGGTGGGGCTTCCACGCTGGATGGCGTTGAAACGTCCCCCAAAGTGATCGCATTCCTGGCGATCAATTTTCTGACCATGATTGGTTACGCGCAGTTTTATTACGTGTTTCCAACCTATGCGACCGAACGCTTTTCCAGCGAGCTGGTGGGCGTGCTGTTTCTGGTGGCCAGCGGGATCATCATTTTCACTCAGGTCTATGTCACGGCGCTTTCGCAACGGGTGTCGCGGCTGTGGCGGGTGATCGTCTCGAACCTGTTGATCGGAGCCGGATGCCTGTTGCTGATGATTTCCGCGCAAGCCCAGGCGATTCTGTTTGTCGTGGTGGTCTTCATCGTGATCGGCGAGATGATCTGCGGCCCGTTGTATCAGGCCCAGGCCGTAAAGATATGGCGAGGGCGCAGCTCGGTCGCCATGGCTGTGCAGACCTGTGTCTGGGGGGCGGCGGAGGCCACCGCCGCCGTGCTCGGGCTGCTGGCGGTGGCTCGGGAACTCAGCTTCATGTCCTTCCTGCTGGGATTCACCGCTTGTGTGGTCGCCGCCGTGGGGGCGTGGGTATCGATAGCCCTGAAGCGCCCGCTTATCGGCATCGAACTCGAGCAGCGTTCGCCCCAGGTTTCCTGAGGGGTCAGGCACTGGCCTGGGCGGTCAGTTGTTCCCGACAATAGTCGGCGAACAACTGCGCCGGTTTGGTCAGTTGCCCGCGCTTCAACCACGCCGCCACCAGCCCCGATCCGGTGACGTCTTCGACGATGTCCACGCACACGACTTTCTTGCCGTCGTAGGTGCATTCCGAGTGCGGTCGGGTCACCAGGATCGAGAAGCCGAAACCCTGGCCGACCATGCCGCGCACCATTTCGATCGACGGCGAGCTGAACTCGATACGGGGCGCCAGGCCCAGTTCTTCGAACAGGCTGACGAAGTAGGTGCGGCTCGGTTGCACGTCGAGCAGGATCATCGGTTCCAGGCACAGGTCGCGCAGCGACACTTGTTTGTGCTGGGCGAAGCGATGATCGGCCGGGAGCAGCGCGTAAGGCCGTTGCGCGGGCATCAGCGGTTCGGTTTCGATGGTGGCGTCGAGGTCGTGCTTGTACAGGATCGCCAGGTCGAATGCGCCCGAGGTCAGGCCTTGCACCAGCTCCTGTTGTTCGCCGTCGCGGATGCGGATCTTCACCCCCGGATACAGCGCCGAGAACCCGGCGATCAACTGCGGCAGGTACAGCGGTGCCACGGTTTCGAAGCAGCCGACGTCGATCTGCCCGGCCACCACGTCGTTGTCGGCCAGGGCGTTCTGTTCGAACTCTTTGGCCATGCGCAGCAGCTCCTGAGCCTTGCGGAAAAACCGCGCGCCGCTGGGTGTCAGGGACACCCCCTGGGCGTGATGACGGATCAGCAGTTGCACGCCGAAGCTGTCTTCCAGCCCTTTGATCGCCGTGGAAATCGCCGGCTGGGCGATGTACAGCTTGCGTGACGCTTCGGCGACGCTGCCGCACTCGACGGTGGTGATGAAGTATTTCAACTGACGCAAGTTGTAAGCGGCCACGGTAAACCTCAGGTCGAACGGATCTCGACATCCACGCAATTCATGTGCCGCCATCCTCCGTTCCAGCGACGCTATTTTTGTCCCTGAACAATAGCCTCATACGCGCGCGAGGGGGTTATCCACTGGTTAGCTTTTTCATTGTCTGCGAAGACATTTTTACTGGTTTTGCCTTGAGCGGGCCTGAGCGACTATCGATCACACAAGAAAAGGCTTCACCCCAAAAAGTCCAGGGAGCATCCGATCGTGTTCGAGCTTGCAGATTGGCAGCGCAAGGCCGCTGAGTTGAAGTTTCCCGCCCATGCCGTGATCGATGGCAAACACCGGGCGGCGCAGTCGGGGCAGACCTTTGCCGCGATCAACCCGGCGACCGGCCAGCGTCTGGCCGATGTCGCGGCATGTGGCGAGGAGGAGGTCGACGCGGCGGTGCGCAATGCGCGGCAGGTATTCGAAGCCGGCACCTGGGCCGGGCGATCGCCGGTGGAGCGCAAGCAGGTGTTGTTGAAACTGGCCGATCTGATCATGGCCAACCGCGAAGAGCTGGCATTGCTCGATTCGTTGAACATGGGCAAACCGGTGATGGACGCCTTCAACATCGACGTGCCGGGCGCCGCCGGGGTGTTTCGCTGGTACGCCGAAAGCCTCGACAAACTCTACGATCAGGTCGCGCCCAGTGCCTCGAACGTATTGGCGACCATCACCCGCGAAGCGCTGGGCGTGGTCGCCGCGGTAGTGCCGTGGAATTTTCCGCTGGATATGGCCGCGTGGAAACTCGCCCCGGCGCTGGCGGCGGGCAACTCGGTGATTCTCAAACCCGCCGAACAATCACCGTTTTCCGCATTGCGGCTGGCCGAGCTGGCGCTGGAGGCCGGGCTGCCGGCCGGTGTGCTGAACGTGCTGCCGGGGCTCGGCGAGCAGACCGGCAAGGCGCTGGGTCTGCACCCGGATGTCGATTGCCTGGTGTTCACCGGTTCGACCCAGGTCGGTAAATATTTCATGGAGTATTCGGCGCACTCCAACCTCAAGCAGGTGTGGCTGGAGTGCGGCGGCAAGAGCGCCAATCTGGTGTTCGCCGATTGCCAGGATCTGGATCTGGCGGCGCAGAAAGCCGCGTTCGGCATCTTCTTCAATCAGGGGGAAGTCTGTTCGGCCAACTCGCGGTTGCTGGTACAGCGTTCGATTCACGATGCGTTCGTCGAACGCCTCAAGGCCCAGGCCGAACGCTGGTTGCCGGGCGATCCGCTGGACCCGGCCAGTGCCGCCGGCGCCATCGTCGACGAGCGCCAGACCGCGAGTATTTTGCGTTTTATCGCCGAGGCCGAACGCGAAGGCGCGACCCGCGTCTGCGGCGGTCGACAACGGCACTTCAACGGTTCGGGCAACTTCATCGAACCGACGATCCTGACCGGCGTGCAGCCCCACATGCAGCTGTTTCGCGAAGAGGTGTTCGGCCCGGTGCTGGCCGTCATCCCGTTCGATGACGAGGCCCACGCCTTGCAACTGGCCAACGACAGCGTCTACGGTCTGGCGGCATCGTTGTGGACCGACGATCTGCACCGCGCGCACAGGGTGGCGCGGCAATTGCGAGCCGGAACGGTGTCGGTCAACAGCGTCGATGCACTGGACGTGACCGTGCCGTTCGGCGGCGGCAAGCAATCCGGTTTCGGCCGCGACCTGTCGCTGCATTCATTCGATAAATACACCCAGTTGAAAACCACCTGGTTTCAGCTGCGCTCATGAGCCGCTCATAAAAAGAAGGAGATCCGGCGATGACCAACCCACGTGAAACCCGCGACTACCAGGCCGCCGATGCAGCGCACCACATTCATGCGTTCGTCGACCAGAAGGCCCTCAACGACGAAGGCCCACGGGTGATGGTGCGCGGTGAGCGCCTGCATCTGTGGGACAACGACGGCCGGCGTTACCTCGATGGCATGTCCGGGCTGTGGTGTACCAACCTGGGTTACGGACGCCAGGACCTGAACGCCGCCGCGAGCCGGCAACTGGAGCAGTTGCCGTACTACAACATGTTTTTCCACACCACCCACCCGCAGGTCATCGAGCTGTCCGAGCTGTTGTTCAGCCTGTTGCCGGGGCACTACAGCCACGCGATCTACACCAACTCCGGTTCCGAGGCCAACGAGGTGCTGATCCGTACCGTGCGCCGTTACTGGCAGGTGCTGGGCAAGCCCGAGAAGAAAATCATGATCGGCCGCTGGAACGGTTACCACGGTTCGACCCTGGCCGCGACGGCGCTGGGCGGCATGAAATTCATGCACGAGATGGGCGGGATGATTCCCGACATCGCCCACATCGACGAGCCGTACTTCTTCGCTCACGAAGGCAACCTGACCCCGGCGGAGTTCGGTCTGCGTGCGGCCCGGCAACTGGAAGCGAAGATCCTCGAACTGGGCGCGGACAAGGTCGCCGGTTTCATCGCCGAACCGTTCCAGGGCGCGGGCGGGATGATCTTCCCGCCAGAGAGTTACTGGCCGGAAATCCAGCGCATCTGCCGCCAGTACGATGTGCTGTTGTGTGCCGACGAAGTGATCGGTGGCTTCGGCCGTACCGGTGAGTGGTTCGCCCACGAACACTTCGGTTTCCAGCCGGACACCCTGTCGATCGCCAAGGGTCTGACCTCCGGTTACATCCCGATGGGTGGCTTGATTCTGTCGAAGAAAATGGCGGATGTGCTGGTGGAGCAGGGCGGCGTCTTCGCCCATGGCCTGACCTATTCCGGGCATCCGGTGGCGGCAGCGGTGGCGATCGCCAACCTCAAGGCGTTGCGTGATGAAGGGGTGGTGACACGGGTCAAGGATGACATCGGCCCGTACCTGCAACAGTGCCTGCGCGAGGTGTTCGGCAATCACCCGCTGGTCGGCGACATTCAGGGCACCGGCATGGTCGCGGCGTTGCAACTGGCCGAGGACAAGGCCAGCCGCAAGCGTTTCGCCAATGAAAACGACATTGCCTGGCGCTGCCGCACGATCGGTTTCGAGGAAGGGGTGATCATTCGCTCGACGCTCGGGCGGATGATCATGGCGCCGGCGTTGATTGCCAGCCGCGAAGAAATCGATGAGCTGGTGGGCAAGACGCTGAAGGCGGTGGATCGTACGGCGCAGGAGTTCGGCCGGCTCTGAAACGCCTGCAAGGCTCAAGGGCCTCTTCGCGGGCAAGCACACTCCCCTGTGGGAGCGGGCTTGCCCGCGAAAGCGGTTGTCCGTTCGCCCGGTTTCCAACGTCTTGCACCTTCCTCGGGCACCCCCGCCTGTCGCGCCTTTTCGCAGTGCGCACTACCCAGTTTTTTCATCGTTCCCAGCCAACTATTTCCTCGTTTTCCTGAAGCCGGGCCTGGGTCAACATCGATTTCGCCAGCGCCATCGCTTGCCCCGCCAGAGTCCAACAGAGACCGCAGCAGGCAATCACCCGATGACCGCCGGCCGTACTGCCCATGACAACTAAATCAACAGCGTTGGGAGTGCTCCATGAACAAGTCCTTGTTTACCCGTCTTGCCTGTCCTCTGGCGGTTTCCGCCCTTTGCGCCACCGGCGCCCATGCCGGCACCTTGTCGATCGGCCATACCACCTGGGTCGGTTACGGCACGCTCTATCTGGCCCAGGATCTGGGCTACTTCAAGGAAAACGGCCTGACCGTCGAATTGCCGGTGGTCGAAGAAGCCTCGATGTACATGGCCGCCCAAGCCTCGGGCGAATTGTCCGGCTCGGCCTCGACCATCGACGAAGTGCTCAAGTACCGCCCGCAATTCTGCTTCAAGGCCGTGGCGGCGCTGGATGACAGCCACGGCGGCGACGGCGTGCTGGTCGGCAAGAATGTGAAGAGTCTGCAAGAGCTCAAAGGCCAGGCGGTGGCGGTCAATGAAGGTTCGACCTCGCAGTTCTGGCTGTCCTACCTGCTGAAAAAGAACGGCATGAGCATGAGTGACATCACCGTGCAGAACATGACCGCCGATGACGCCGCCACTGCGTTCATCGCCGGTCGAGTGCCGGCGGCGGTGACCTGGGAGCCGCATCTGTCGATGGTGCACGACAAGCAGCAGGGCAAGGTGCTGATCGACAGCAGCAGTACGCCGGGGGTGATCGTCGATGTGGTCGCGCTCAATTGCTCCGTCATCGAGAAGCAGCCGGAGGATGTGAAAGCGCTGGTCGCCGGTCTCTACAAGGCGGTGCAGTACACCAAGGATCACCCTGAGAAAGCCTACGAAATCATGGCCAAGGGGGTTGGCGGTTATCTGGCCGATCCCAAGGAGCTGGCCGCTGCCGCCAAAGGCGTGCGCTTCTACGATCAGGCGATGAGCGAAAAACTGCTCGGCGCACCGGGCAAGCCCGGCGACAGTGAACCGCTGATCAAACTCGCCAACGAGACCGCCAGCGAATTGCAGGGCAAGCCCTACAACGTCAGCAACGACGATCTGGTCGACAACCGTTTCGTCAGCCCGCTCTAGGAGGCCCGTCATGTTCAAGCGCAATTCATGGCTGAGCCGCTGCATCACGCCCAAGACCGGTTTGCCGGTGTCGGTGGTGTGGAGCGCCAGCGGCCTGGCCTGGGTGTTGTTGGTCGGCCTGTGGGCCGGGTTGTCCTACGGTGGCATCGTGCCGGGGATGTTTCTGCCGACGCCGGGGGCGGTGGTTGAAGCCGCCCTGCGCCTGACCCGCGACGGGACGCTGGGCCTGCATGTGTGGGCCAGTGTCGAAGTGGTGATGGTCGGGTTTATCGTGTCGTCGCTGGTGGCGGTGCCGCTGGGGCTGCTGATGGGCAGCTTCCGCATCGTTCAGGCGTTCCTCGAACCGCTGGTGAACTTCATCCGCTACCTGCCGGTGACCTCGTTCGTGCCGCTGTTCATCCTGTGGATCGGCATCGGTCTGGAACAGCGGGTTTCGGTGATTATCTTCGGCGTGTTCTTCCAGCAACTGGTGATGGTCGCCGACGTCTCCAAAGGCATCTCCAAGGATCTGATCAACGCCTCCTACACCCTCGGCTCCAATCGCCGCGACGCGGTGTTGCATGTAATCGCTCCGGCGTCCCTGCCGGGCGTGCTCGACACCCTGCGGGTGACCATGGGCTGGGCCTGGACCTACCTGGTGGTCGCTGAACTGGTCGCCGCCTCCAGCGGCCTGGGTTATCTGAGCCTGAAGGCCATGCGCGGTTTTCAGGTCGATGTGATTTTTCTCGCCATCGCGATCATCGGCCTGCTGGGCCTGGTCACCGATCAACTGTTCCGCTTTCTGCGTTTGAGGATTGCCGCATGGGCTCAGTAACCGCCGCCAATCATCGTTTCATCGAGCCTGTCGTGCAGCCGGCACACGCGGCCCCACGGTTGCAGGTGGACAAGGTCAGCCTGAGTTACACCAAGCCCGGCGGCGGCACGTTTACCGCGCTGGAGCAGGTGTCGTTCGAAGTGCCGGATCAGCAGTTCGCGGTGCTGGTCGGGCCGTCGGGTTGCGGCAAGTCGAGCCTGCTGTATCTCACCGCCGGTCTGGCCGAGCCGACGTCCGGCGAGATCTACGTCGGTGGTCAGCAAGTGCAGGGGCCGGGTGCGGATCGCGGGATGGTGTTCCAGAGCTACACGTTGTTTCCGTGGCTGACGGTGCGGCAGAACGTCGAGTTCGGCCTCAAGCGCCGGGGCATGCCGGCGGCGAAGCGCAAGGAAATCGTCGATCACTACGTTCACGAAGTCGGCCTCGACGGCTTTGCCGACAACTACGCCAAGCAGTTGTCCGGCGGCATGATGCAACGGGTGGCGATTGCCCGGGCGCTGGCCAACGATCCGCAGATCCTGCTGATGGACGAGCCCTTCGGCGCCCTCGACAGCCAGACCCGCTTGCAGATGCAGCAACTGCTGTTGCGGGTGTGGGGCAACAGCAAGAAAACCGTGCTGTTCGTCACCCACGACATCGACGAGGCGATCCTGCTCGGCGACCGGGTCTACGTGATGGGCGCGAGGCCTGGGCGGATCAAGCAGATTCTCGATGTGCCGATCGAACGACCACGCACGCTGGACATGGTCATGGAGCGCTCATTCATCGACATGAAGCGGCAGATCTTCGGCCTGCTGCACGACGACCTCGAAGAGACCCACTAAGGCACCCGTGGGAGCTGAACAGATAGTCGGTGTGGCCCCGGAACCCGTGGGAGCGAGCTTGCTCGCGAAGGCGTCGGGTCAGCCAATATGGATGTTGAATGACAGGACGCCTTCGTGGGCAAGCCCACTCCCACATGGAGCGGAGAGGATGCTTTGTTCTAGGGCGCAGCGGGCAGGAGGAATCGGGCGATCACCGGCAAATGGTCGGAGATGCGCAGGGTGTCGTCCTGGCGCACGGTGGCTTCGACCCGTTTGATCTTCGGGCTGTAGAACAGGTAGTCGACCGTGCGATCCGGGCCGTTGAGGCCCGGGTCGTTGGGGTAGTGGGTCAGCCAGTTGGCGCGGTCGATGCCGCTGGCTTCGTTGTTGGTCGGGATCATCGGGTATTTGTCCCACAACAGGTGCAGCGCGCTGTCGACGGAGTAGGGCGTGCGCTGTTCGGCGGGCAAACGTTGGTACTGGCCGAGCGGCAGCAGGTTGAAATCACCGCCGATCAGCCATGGCAGGCCGTGGCTCTCATACTTGTCGAGTACCTTGGTCACCGCCGCGACTTGTTTCTGCAAAGTGTCGTCGGGCTGGCTGGCGCGATCCAGATGAGTGTTGAGCACGGTCAGTTGTCCGCCATCGCTGAGCGGCAGGGTGGTGACCAGCAGGGCATCCTTGGGCTGGAACTGACGGCTGATGACATTGGCCGGCGCAACCGGCAACTGCACGCGTTCGGCATGCTCGATGCGATAACGGCTGAGGGTGGCGAGTTGTCGGCCGACGCTGCCGAAGACATGCGGATCGGGGACGAAGTCGGCCTTCCAGTCGAAGGCGTGGGCGCTGCACGGATACAGATCGGCGACCCGTTCCTGCAACAGTTTCAACTGGTTTTGATAGTCGCTGGCCTTGGCGCCGTCATCCAGCTCCTGCAACAGCACCACATCCGGTTGCTCATCGCGGATCACCCGCGCCACTTCGTCGAGGCTGAACGCCATGTCTTCGGGTGTCGGTGCTTCATCGTCGCCCTGGGCCAGATCATTCCAGAACACATAGCGCTTGCCCGCCAGGTACTGCACGTTCCAGGTCATCACTTTCAGCGCCTGGCCGGGCACCAGCGTCGGCGGTTTGCCGGTGCAACTGACCGGCAGGGTTTCCCGGGCGTCGGGGCGCCAGGTCAGGCTGAAAATCGCCAGTCCGGCGACGATGATGGCCAACACAACGAACAGCAGCAGGTAGCGCAGTAGACGGGTCATGGCTCGGCTTATAGCGATACGAAAGTGCTCCCGAGCATACCCGAGTGAGCCACAGCGCCCAAGGCCGAAGCGGTCAGGCCGATCCGATCCGTTTGTCAGGCAATTCGCTGATCAACATGAACAGGCGGAACAGCACCACGCTGGTGAACAGTTGCAGGAAGCTGTGGCCGCTGTCGATCAACACCGCCAGCAACGGGTTCTGCGGCTCGGGATAGAGTTGCAGGGTCAAACCCTTGAGCAGCCACAGCGGCCCCATCACACACAGGATGCACACCAGAATCCGCAGGAAATGCCCACGGCTCAGGCGCAGGCTTTCCTTCATTGCCTGCAACGGATTGAGGCCGCGCAGCACCAGCAGGTATTCGCCGAACGCCAGCGTCACCATCAGCCACAGGCCCGGCAGGAAATACAGCGACAGGCCCAGCAGGATCAGCAACGTATTGAGGGCGGTGAGCAACGCGAAGCGTGGCCACAGACGCGCGGCCATCGCCAGCAGGTCGAGGGTGGCCGGGGATTCGCCACGGGTGCGGGCGTCGAGGAACAGAATCAGCGCGCCGGTGTACAGCGGATAGACCAGCAGGCCGACGATCACGCTGATCGCCGAATAACCGTCCGGGTCGCTGGCGCGATCCACCACCTGTTGCAGCGCCGCTTCGAAAATCACCAGCGGCAGGCACAACTGGACGATACGGCCCAGGTGGCGTTTGAAGAAATACAGAGAGTCGCGCAGCACATCAAAGGCATTCATACAGGGGTAATCGCAGGTCAAAAGCAGTGGCCCACTTTAACCGATGATTCGCGAGGCGTCGCAAACGTAAACGTTCGGTAAAGACCATTGAAACATCCTGTCACCGTCTCCATTACGGATAAGCACCTGGTCCAGCGTGGACGAGGGCAACGTTATCCCCGGCAATCTACGAGGTCGCCATGAACAGCGAAGAGCAAACCCTGATCGATGGACTGTTTTCCCGGCTGCAACAGGCCGAAACGGAGGCAGCCCCGCGCGACGCCCAGGCCGAGGCGCGGATCAAGGAACACCTGACGCGCCAGCCGGCGGCAGGTTATTTCATGACTCAGGCGATTCTGGTGCAGGAGTCTGCCCTCAAGAGCCTCGATGAACAGAACAAGCAACTGACCCAGCAAGTCCAGCGTCTGCAGGCCGAACTGCAAGCGGCCAAGGCCCAGAGTGCGGCCCCGGCGTCGAGCGGCGGTGGTTTCCTGTCGAGCATTTTTGGCGGCAGCCCGCGTCCGGCGCCGGCCCAGACGCCTGCGCCGTCCTCCGGTGGCTGGCGTGAGCCGGCACCGCAGCAGAACTTCGCGGCGCCTGCACCGCAACAGAACTTCGGCGCCGCGCCACCCAACTACGCCCCGCAACAAGCGGCCCCGGCGGCGGGCAGCAGCTTCCTCGGCGGCGCGCTGAAAACCGCTGCCGGCGTCGCGGGTGGCGTGATGCTGGCACAAGGCATCAGCAGCCTGTTCAGCCACCACCAGCAGCCAGAGGAAATCGTCGAGGTCATCAAGGAAGAGCCGGCCCAGGTCAACGACCAGGGCAACAACGGTTGGGGCGATGACCAGCGCATGGCCAACAACGACGCCTGGAACAATAACCAGGGCGGCTTTAGCGACACCGACTACAACGATGACAACTCATCGTTCTTCGATGACGACGACTCCTTCGTCTGATTCATCGCGTAACCTGCGGTGAGGGCCGGCGCCCTCACCGCACGGCCGATTATTCGCGGAACCTTCCTTCGGGCTGGCATACTGAGCGCCTTTTTCGGGCCTGGCGCCTGATCCCGCTTCGAGCGCTTGTGCGCCCACAGGAACTCCGGTGAAAAAAATCGCAGTGTTCGCCGACGTGCAGAACCTCTACTACACCGTGCGTCAGGCCTATGGTTGCCATTTCAACTACGCGGCGCTGTGGGCGGACATCAGTAAGCAGGGCCAGATCGTCGAGGCCTACGCCTACGCCATCGATCGCGGCGACAGCAAACAACAGCAGTTCCAGCAGATCCTGCGCAACCTCGGTTTCACCGTAAAACTCAAACCCTACATCCAGCGCAGCGACGGCTCGGCCAAGGGCGACTGGGACGTGGGCATCACCCTGGACATCATGGACGCCGCCGATCACGTCGACGAAATCGTCCTGGCCTCCGGTGACGGTGATTTCGACATGCTGCTGGAACGCATCATCAATAAACACGGCGTACAAGCCGTGGCCTACGGCGTACCCGGCCTGACCGCCAACTCGCTGATCCGCGCCGCCAGCCGTTATGTGCCGATTGAAGGCGCACTGCTGTTGAAAAATTGAGCACAAGCTCAAGCATTGATTTGAACGGAGTACCACCCGGTTTGGAACGCATTGCAGTCATCGACTTTGAAACCACCGGCATCTCGCCAAGCAGCAGCTGCCGGGCCACGGAAATCGCCGTGGTCATGCTGGAAAACGGCCGCATCGTCGAGCGTTACCAAAGCCTGATGAACGCCGGCGTGCGTGTCCCGGCCTTCATCGAACAACTGACCGGCATCAGCAACGCCATGCTGCGCACCGCGCCCTCGGCCGAGCAGGTGATGAACGAGGTCAACGAATTCGTCGGTTGCACCCCGCTGCTGGCGCACAACGCCGCGTTCGACCAGAAGTTCTGGGATTTCGAACTGGGCCGGATCAGACGCACACGCCTGCAGAACTTCGCCTGCTCGTTGCTGCTGGCCCGGCGGTTGATGCCGGCGGCGCCGAATCACAAGCTAGGCACACTGACGACCTACGCTCGTCTGCCCCACACCGGCCAGGCGCACCGGGCGATGGCGGATGCGGAGATGGCGGCGAACCTGCTGGCACATTTAGCTGAAGAGTTGCGTCACAAGCACGGCGTGCGGGAGTTGAGCCATGATCTGCTTTGCAAGTTGCAGAAGGTGCCCGCCGCCAAAGTCGGCGAGCACTTGCAGCGCTATCGTGGTTGTTAGAGTCTGCGAAATCTTACAAAGTTGAAACTCCCCAGCTATTTCCCTGCTTCGCTGGGAAGGAATTTACGCTCTAGTGCTCGGAAAATCGGAGGCAAGTCGTAATGAAAACTGAGTGTCGAGTGGGTCTTATGCACCGCTCTTTCGGAGGATTTTGAAAGCTCTCTTTTTATGCTTTTGTAGTGCGTCATCCAGTAAGTTTCAAGGTCGTCTTTTTCGATATTATTGAGGATGGTAGATAGACTGGTTTCGTAAGTGTTGTCGTCGGAATCTCTTGTGGTATTGCTTGTGAATAGCAAAAGGTATTCCGCAAAATAAATGTAACCATTCGGGGTTGTAGGATTAAAGCAAGTGGAAAACAAGTAATTGGAAAATTTTCTTGAAATACCATATTCGTCAGCGTTTCCGCTTTCGTCATAGACCCCGAAATCTCCGATAATTCTATTGCCCAGCTGGCTGGTGATAGAAAGTTTTATTTCACATCTCTTCTGTTCCGCTTTTAACTCCCACGAGCTGGTGTCGTCGAGAGATTTTATGTCGTGCCCAAGAAGTTCCTCAATTGTTATGGAGCTTATTTCGTCAAAAATATTTATCTTGTTGTCGATGTACTGGCGTCGGAAAATACTGAATATAGTATGGCTAAGCTCTCTGGCTTGATTTTTTTGTGTGTCGTATTTTGAGGCTAAAGTCTGACTTTCATTGCCGTGGATGTAGAGGGAACGCCAAAGATTTTCATGCTTGGTCTGGACGGTGCAATGGTATCGGATGTTCAGAAGGTCGTGAAAACCAAGTAGTCCTCGACTCTCTTTGGCGATCCTGTCAATGATCCCAGGTTGACTATTATTTTTATCCCCGTATAAGAGGTTGATGATGGAAAGTTCGGCAGTTGAGAGCCTGGGATGAGTTTTTTTATCCGGGCTTGTAATGCACTCATCAAGGATTTTTGTTATCAGGTTGGCAGCAGTGGTTCGGAATTCGTTGAAGTGTTCGTTGCGTAATAAAGAATAGTTTGGAAGTTTTTCTATAAAGTAAGTAATAAGTTTTTTTGCTTGTTCTGTCTCAAGTGAGGAAAAGTGATTTGAGACTATTCGCCAAAGCTCCTCTTGCCCCTTTTCATTATTCAGTGGGGCGTTTTTTGATATTTCGTCAAGATATGATTTTAAATTTTTGGTTTTGAATATTTCGTCTTTCTTATTTAAGTGTGAGCGGTGGGACTTCTCGGACATTGGTCTGGAAATTTTTGCGATGAGGTCAAGGTAGTTCTCAAGGGGGCGTCGCTGTCCTTGGAAAAACGCCCTTGAAGCACGATCAGGCTCTGTGAAGGAGGCGTTTGAAGAGTCTGGCATTTCAAATGTCTTGGTAAGCAGAAAAATCTGATTTGGATGATTCAAACTGCTCTTGTATTCATTGTAGAAAGTTGAATGCTGCAGGTTGTTTTCGTGCGTTGAGCTGAAGTTTCCATATTTTCCGCTGGTCTCAGTGTCATGGATTTTTCGGAAGATTGCAGGGTAGTAAATATATAGAAAGACTAGATGAAGCAGGTCGCGCGGGTTGAAGTCGTGCTCGTTGAAGTCAACTTTATCAATGTCCAGCAACATTAACGTATTGATGACTCGTTTTATTTTTCGAATGTCACCGATGAATGGTGTGTATAGATGAGAGTCCCTGCTCGTTATAAGGGTGGAAATCTCATTGGTTACCCGTTTGAGTTGGGCGCTCGCTTCGTTGGAAAGGTTGAATACGTTGTTAACGGATTGCCCGAAGTAGCGAGCTACGAAGTTGGTAAGGTCTTGAGCATTGAGAAACAGGCTGGTTTTTATATTTACAAATTTTTCGAGGAATTCTAGGGTTTTCTCTGAGTCAGGGTTTTCTGCAGAGGCGATAATGTTGGTGGTGTCATAGCAAAGCACATAAGAGATATTTGATAGTTTGAAGCTGCGTTTTATAGAAAATAATATGCTTTTGATGGATGACCAGTGCAGTCGATCTAAGTCGTCAATAATGACGATAACTCGTGTGTTGAGATTTTTTAGCGTTTTTTCCAGCTCCTTGAGCGTTGAGTCTATGGTGTCGTTGTTGAGTGATAGTGTTCTTTTTATGTCCAGAAGTGAGATGTGTTTTTTATCTTTTACAAGGTTCTCGTAACGTTTGAAGAGGGGGCGCAAGGAAGGAGCGAATACGTGCTGCTGAATTGTTCCGATAAGGTCGTCAATGAATTTTTCAGTGAGATCTACGCCTTCTTCGTAACGTAGAGGTTCAAAGCGGTGAATGATAGGAGGGCTTTTTGGTCGCTTTTTCCAATGGTCGCAGCAAAAATTTACGAAAGTTGATTTACCTGATCCCCATGGAGCATCTATACCAAAAACCAAGCTTTCCGAGGAACCACCATTCAGTACTCGGTCCGAAAAAATATAGGCCCGCTCCTTTAAATCCAGCAGATCATCCTCTATTTTTTCGAGTTCGCGGTCACTCATGAAGTAAGGGGTGCTTTCCTTATTTTTAATCAGGCGCAATGAGGCTTTAGTCATCGTAACCCAAGCAATGATCAGGGGGGAGATAGCGATGCAGGTAAGTTGTGAGAAGTTCAGTTTCTCCAGATGCTTTGCATAGAGTTCATTTCCGAGTCCGTCACTGCTATAGGATAGATAAACACCCAGCGAAAAAGCTGCTGCCAGATCTACCCGTGCGCTCTTGTACAGTTTTCCAAGTTCCAGGCAGGCGCCTCGACTGGCCGCGTAAAGCAGGCAAGTGAATAAAGCAAGCCCCGAAATTAGTAGAACGTAAACGCTTAGATCCGTGGTCGACAGATGCTTATTCAACAGGATGCCGATGATCTTGCCGACGGTCCAGGCTTCCCCACTAAGTATCCCCGCGAAGAAAAATTGCAGCAATGGCGTGATCTCGCTGGCACGGAGTTCTTTGCTGTATTCCGAAAAGCGCATTCTCTTTCCCTGTGAATTGGTAGTTTTCGCTTGAGCGGGCGATTAGGTTGCTATCTTTGCACCAATCGTGAATGTTATCTGTGCCATCACACTTTCCAAAGTCGCAAAAAATGCAAATGTTGAAGCATGACCGCAGACGAGTTGCTATCGATTACCTCCTTCGATATGCGCCAGCGGCACCCGCTTCTCTATCGCACTCGACAACACAATCGATGTCTTGCTGAACCCGAATTTCGCCACCCGGTTGATCAGCTCTTCCAGCTCGATCATCGAACCCACCGCCGCCTGCATGATCACGCACGGATCACCTGTGACCCGGTGGCACTCTGTCAGTTGCGGAATTCTGATCAGTTCGTCATACACCTTCGGGTTGCCGTGCTGGTTCAGGCGCAGTTCGATGACGCACTGGATCGGCAGGCCGAGTTTGGCCATGTCGACTTTCGCCTGGTAGCCGGTGATCACGCCAGAAGCCTCCAGCTTGGCCACGCGCTCGGCCACGGCGGGGGCAGAAAGGTTCACTTTGCGCGCCAGGTCGGCGTAGGACGCGCGACCGTTTTCCAGCAGGGCGCTGAGCAGCATGCGATCGTATTTGTCCATGGTGAACTTCCTGAAAACGCCAGACTTTCGAAATCGTGGTTTATGCCGCCGATCTCCGTGATTTCAAAAGTGTACCGGCGCTATAAACAGGTTTTGTAACTTATTTTTGCTGCTGAGCCTTTTTAGAATAGCCATTCTCCCTGCCTTGATGTCGAGTTGCCCCATGTCTGCCGTGCGCCGTTTTTCCTTGCCGCTGATCGCCGCGTTTTTTGCGCTGTATGTGATTTGGGGATCGACCTATCTGGTGATCCGCATCGGCGTTGAATACTGGCCGCCGCTGATGCTCGGTGGTGTGCGCTTCGTCATCGCCGGCAGCCTGATGTATGCCTTCCTGCGCTGGCGCGGGGCGCCGGCACCGACCTGGGCGCAATGGAAGGCGGCGGGGATCATCGGCATTCTGTTGCTCAGTTTCGGTAACGGTGCGGTGACGTTGGCCGAGCACAGTGGGGTGGCATCGGGTGTTGCCGCGCTGGCGGTGGCGACGGTGCCGCTGTTCACCTTGCTCTGTGGTTATTTCTGGGGCGCGCGCAATACTCGCCTGGAATGGGCCGGGGTAGCGATGGGGATACTCGGTATCGCGATGCTCAACATGGGCTCCAACCTGCAATCGAGTCCGCTGGGGGCGGCGTTGCTGATTTTCGCGGCGGCGAGTTGGGCGTTCGGTTCGGTGTGGAGCAAACACTTGCCGTTGCCCCAGGGCGCGATGGCCAGTGCCGTGGAAATGCTGGTCGGCGGTGTGGTGCTGCTGATCGGCAGCGCGGCCAGCGGTGAACACCTGCAGGCCATGCCGCCACTGGAAGGCTGGCTGGCGCTGGCCTACCTGATTTTCTTCGGCTCGATCATCGCCTTCAACGCTTACATGTATCTGTTGAAAAACGTCCGTCCGGCGGCAGCCACCAGTTATGCCTACGTCAACCCGGCGGTGGCGGTGTTGCTGGGGATCGTGTTTGTCGGTGAAACCATCGGGATCGAAGAGGCGCTGGCGATGCTGGTGATCATCGGTGCGGTGGTGCTGATCGGCCTGCCACAGTGGCGTCGCCCGGCGCAGCCGCCAGTCGTAGCGCCGACAGCCGTGCCGACGGAACAGCGTGTGAATTAGGGTAAACTGCGCGCCATCGCACACTTGCTCTGATTTTTCCTACGGTATTCCCATGACTTTCGCCACCCTTGGCCTGATCGAACCCTTGCTGCGCTCCCTCGAGACGCTCGGCTACCAGACCCCGACGCCGGTGCAGGCGCAAGCCATTCCGGCGGTGCTGGCCGGCCGCGACCTGATGGCCGCCGCCCAGACCGGCACCGGCAAGACCGCCGGTTTCGCCTTGCCGCTGTTGCAGTTGCTGGCGATGGAGGGGCCGAAAGTCGCGCCTAACTCGGTGCGTGCACTGATTCTGGTGCCGACCCGCGAGTTGGCTGAGCAAGTCCATGAAGCGGTGCGTCAGTACGCCGAAAACCTGCCGCTGCGCACTTACGCGGTATACGGCGGCGTCAGCATCAACCCGCAGATGATGAAGCTGCGCGGTGGTGTCGATCTGTTGGTGGCGACGCCGGGGCGTCTGCTCGACCTGTTCCGCCAGAACGCGCTGAAGTTCAACCAGTTGCAGACGCTGGTGCTGGACGAAGCGGATCGCATGCTCGACCTGGGCTTTTCCGAGGAGCTGGCGAACATTTACCGCGCCCTGCCGAAGAAACGCCAGACGCTGTTGTTCTCCGCGACCTTCTCCGACGACATCCGCCTGCTGGCCGGACAGATGCTCAACGATCCGCTGAGCATCGAAGTCAGCCCGCGCAACGTCGCCGCCAACACCGTCAAGCAGTGGATCGTGACGGTGGACAAGAAGCGCAAGCCGGAACTGTTCGTGCACCTGATGCGCAAGAACAAGTGGAAGCAAGTGCTGGTGTTCGCCAAGACCCGCAACGGCGTGGATGCGCTGGTGGAAAAGCTACAGGGCCTGGGCGTGAATGCCGACGGCATCCACGGCGACAAGCCGCAAGCCACGCGCCAGCGGGCGCTGGATCGTTTCAAACTCGGTGAAGTGCAGATGCTGGTCGCGACGGATGTGGCGGCCCGTGGTCTTGATATCGAAGATCTGCCACTGGTGGTCAACTTCGATCTGCCGATCGTGGCTGAGGATTACATTCACCGGATCGGCCGGACTGGCCGTGCAGGCGCGACCGGGGAGGCGATTTCTCTGGTGTGTGCCGATGAGGTGAACCTGCTGTCGGCGATCGAGATGCTGACCCGCCAAGCCTTGAAGCGCCAGAACGAGCCGGAGTTCGAACCTGAGCATCGCGTGCCGGACACCGACGCCAGCGGTCAGGTGATCAAGAAGCCGAAGAAACCGAAAAAGCCGAAGACTTCCGGGGGCGGCGGCAAGCGCAACCTGGGCAAGTGGGTGGACAGTGGGGATACCCAGGCGCCGGAGCCGACGATCAAGCCTGTGCGCAAGGTGCCGGCGTTCAATACCGGGCCGCGCAAGCGCAAGCCTTAAAGATCAAGAGCCCCTCACCCTAACCCTCTCCCGGAGGGCGAGGGGACTGAGCGGGGGATGCTCGCGATGCCCGCCGACCTGATGTTTTTGCTGTGAATCCATCATCGACCCGGTCTTTCACGTCGATGTATAGCGCCGGACACCTCGGTCGGCTCCCTCTCCTGGGGGAGAGGGCTGGGGTGAGGGCAAGGGGCAGCTCAATTCCCGCTCCGTAACCACTCCAGCATCCCGAATCCCGCCGCCCGTCCACTGGCGAAGCAAGCGGTGAGCAGGTAGCCGCCAGTCGGCGCTTCCCAATCGAGCATCTCGCCCGCGCAGAAAACTCCTGGCAAGGCCTTGAGCATCAACCGCTCATCCATCGCCTCGAACGTCACCCCACCGGCGCTGCTGATTGCCTCGTCCAGCGGCCGGGTCTTCACCAGCGTCAGCGGCAAGGTCTTGATCGCCTGGGCCAGCGAAGCCGAGTCGGCGAAGGTTTCGGCGGACGTCAGCTCACGCAATAACGCCGCTTTCACCCCATCAATCCCCAACTGACTGTGCAGATGCTTGGACATCGAACGCGATCCGCGTGGCTTGCTCAACGCCGCTTGAATCTTATCCACAGGCCGGCCGGGCAGCAGATCGATATGCACCAGGGCGGCGCCATCGCGGTTGATTGCTTCACGGATCGGTGCCGACAGGGCATAGATCAGACTGCCTTCGATCCCGGTCGCGGTGATCACGCATTCACCCAAACGCGGAATGTCATCGTTCAAACCGATGGCGATATTTTTCAGCGGCGCACCGGCGAATTTGCTGACGAGCAGATCGCTCCAGGCCTGCACCTCGAATCCACAATTGCTCGGCTGCAACGGCGCCAGTCCTACGCCGCGCTGTTCCAGCGCCAGCATCCATGCGCCATCGGAACCCAGCCGCGACCAACTGCCGCCGCCGAGGGCGAGCAAGGTCGCGTCAGGTTTGAGGGTTTTCTCACCGTCCGGGCTGTCGATGCGCAGCGCGCCGTGTGCATCCCAGCCGAGCCAGCGGTGGCGGGTGTGGATAACCACGCCGCTGTCACGCAGGCGCTTGAGCCAGGCACGCAGCAGCGGCGCGGCTTTCATGTCGGTGGGGAACACCCGGCCGGAGCTGCCGATGAAGGTTTCGATGCCCAGGTCATGAATCCACTGGCACAGGGCATCGGCGTTGAACGCGCGCAGCAGCGGGGCGATCTGCGGCGCTCGTTCGGCGTAGCGCGAAAGGAACGCCGGGTAGGCTTCGGAGTGGGTGATGTTCATGCCGCCGACCCCGGCCAGCAGGAACTTGCGGCCCACCGAGGGCATGCCGTCGTACAGGTCGACGCGCACTCCGGCCTGGCTCAGCACTTCGGCCGCCATCAGGCCGGCGGGGCCGCCGCCGATGATGGCGATGTGAGCGGGGAGGGGGGCGGAGGTCTGGGTCATGGCGTGCGCTGCGGTATGGCGGAATAGCCGCGCATTCTAGCAGCCCTGATCTTTGTGGGAGCGGGCTTGCTCGCGAAGCGGATATCTCGGCCCGCATCCATGTGGATTGTTCTGCCGCATTCGCGGGCAAGCCCGCTCCCGCTCGGGGGGATCAAAGGCTGGTTAAAAAATGACCATCGCGCTGCAGGCCATGTTCAGCATGGGCTGTAGTCCCTTTCACTCAGGTTATCCACAGGCCGTTCCACAGCCATTGTGGGTAACGCAGCACAACTCAATGACAACCCTGTGAATCCCAGACCCGCTGCGCGCTGTGGTGGAGGATGCCGTGGCGCCGGGCCAGAGCCTGGCGATCCTTGCTGTAACCGCCGCCGATAACCCCGACCACAGGAATGTCGCGACCCAGGCAGTGGCGCATCACGCTTTCATCACGGGCGGCGACGCCGGCGTCGGTCAGTTGCAGATAACCGAGGGCGTCGTCCTTGTGTACATCGACACCGGCGTCATACAGCACCAGGTCCGGTTGATACAGCGGCAGCAGATAGTTGAGCGCATCGTCGACGACCCGCAGGTAATCGGTATCGCCCATGCCTTTGGGCAGCGGAATGTCCCAGTCGCTTTCGGCTTTGCGTGCGGGAAAATTCTTTTCGCAGTGCAGGGAAACGGTGATCGCTTCCGGCGTGTCATGCAGGATCCTCGCGGTGCCATCGCCCTGATGCACGTCGCAATCGAAGATCAATACACGGTTGACCCGACCGCTTTGCAGCAGGTAGTGGCTGATGATTGCCAGGTCATTGAAGATGCAGAAACCGGCGGGATAGTCGTAGTGCGCGTGATGAGTGCCGCCAGCCAGGTGGCAGGCCAGGCCATGTTCCAGCGCCTTTTCCGCCGCCAGCAGCGAGCCGCCGACCGCACGCACGGTGCGTCGGGCCAGCGCTTCATTCCACGGCAAGCCCAGGCGCCGCTGGTCTTCGCGGGACAACTCGCCGCTCATGTAGCGTTCGATATACGCGCGGTCATGGGCGAGGGCGAGAATGTCCGCCGGGCACAGCTGCGGGCGCAGCAGGTCGGCGTCGCGGGTCAGGCCGCTGTCCACCAGGTGATCGCGCAGCAGGCGGAACTTGTCCATCGGGAAGCGGTGATCCGCCGGAAACTCGGGGCTGTAGTCTTCGTGGTAGATCAGCGGCACTGGCATAACGAATTCTTGTAGGACGGTAGGGAAAGAGTGAAGGATCCTACCAGCGATGTAGACTTGCGGCATGGAAACGGAGGGCACGATGGAGCCGATACTGGAACTGGAAAGCGCAAGGCTGGTGATGCGTCAGTGGCAGGACGAGGATTTGCCGGCATTTGCGGCGATGTGTGCCGATCCGCAGGTGATGCGTTACTTTCCCGCGCCCTTGAGTCGGCTGGAAAGCGCCGCGCTGATCGGTCGGGTGCGCGGCCATTTTGCCGAGCACGGCTACGGTCTGTGGGCGCTGGAGCGCAAGGACAGTGGCCAGTTCATCGGTTTCACCGGGCTCGGCGTGGTCGGTTTCGATGCGCCGTTCACCCCCGCCGTGGAGATTGGCTGGCGTCTGGCCCGCGAGCACTGGGGCCTGGGGTACGCCAGTGAAGCGGCGTGGACTGCGCTGCGTGCAGGCTTCGACCGGATCAAGCTGGACGAGGTGGTGTCGTTCACCAGCGAAACCAACCTGCCGTCACAGAAGGTCATGCAAGCCATCGGCATGCATCACGCCCCCGACGATGATTTCGACCACCCGCGCGTTGCGGAGGGTCACCCGTTGCACCGGCATGTGCTGTATCGCATCACCCGCGAGCAGTGGCTGGAAACCTTGCATGGATAAGCAGGCACGGACGTTTACAATGGCCGCCACATTGGTGTCGGTCAGAACCTGAATCCCCGCCGCAGCCAAGACTGCGCGGCATTGCTTTGTGTGAGGAGAGTCTGAATGAGCCAAGTGTTGGAAGATCTGGTGGATCTGCTGACCCTCGAGCCGATCGAGGAAAACCTGTTTCGTGGACGCAGCCAGGACCTGGGTTTTCGCCAGTTGTTCGGCGGTCAGGTGCTCGGTCAGTCGCTGTCGGCGGCCAGTCAGACCGTAGAGGAAACCCGTCATGTGCATTCGATGCACGGTTATTTCCTGCGTCCGGGCGATGCCAAGCTGCCGGTCGTCTATTCGGTTGACCGCGTGCGCGACGGCGGCAGTTTCAGCACCCGCCGGGTCACGGCGATCCAGAAGGGGCATCCGATTTTCACCTGCAGTGCGTCGTTCCAGTACGACGAGGAAGGCTTCGAGCACCAGAGCCAGATGCCGCAAGTGGTCGGCCCGGAAAACCTGCCGTCGGAGCTGGAACTGACCCAGCAACGTGCGCACCTGATCCCGGAACACATGCGCGAAAAACTGCTGTGCCCGAAACCGATCGAAGTGCGCCCGGTCACCGAAAAAGACCCGTACAACCCGCAGCCGGCAGATCCTGTCAAGTACGTGTGGTTCCGTGCCGACGGGGCGCTGGCCGACATTCCGGCCCTGCACAAATACCTGCTGGCCTACGCCTCGGACTTCGGTCTGCTGACCACGTCGATGCTGCCTCACGGCAAATCGGTGTGGCAGAAGGACATGCAGGTCGCCAGCCTCGATCACGCGTTGTGGTTCCACAATGACCTGCGCGCCGATGACTGGCTGCTCTACGCCATGGACAGCCCATGGGCCGGCAACTCCCGGGGCTTCTCCCGGGGCAGCGTGTTCAACCGCGCCGGGCAACTGGTGGCCTCGGTGACCCAGGAAGGCCTGATCCGCCATCGCAAGGACTGGGCATGAGCCTGACCGAGGTGAAGCATTGGGTGTTCGACATGGATGGCACCCTGACCGTCGCCGTGCATGATTTCGCGGCGATCCGGGTGGCGCTGGCGATCCCGCCGCAAGACGACATCCTCACCCATCTCGCAGCCTTGCCGGCGGATGAGGCGGCGGCGAAACATGCGTGGTTGCTGGAGCATGAGCGCGATCTGGCGCTTGGCTCGATCCCGGCCACCGGCGCGGTGGAACTGGTGCGCGAACTGCACCAGCGAGGGTATCGCCTCGGCATCCTCACCCGTAATGCCCGTGAGCTGGCGCATGTGACCCTGCAAGCGATCGGTCTTGCCGACTGCTTCGCCGAAGAGGATGTGCTGGGCCGCGACGAAGCGCCGCCCAAGCCGCATCCCGGCGGATTGCTGAAACTGGCCGAGGCTTGGGCGGTGCCGACGAGCGAGATGGTGATGGTCGGCGATTACCGCTTTGATCTGGATTGTGGTCGGGCGGCGGGCGCGCACACGGTGCTGGTGAATCTGCCGGACAACCCGTGGCCGGAGCTGACCGACTGGCATGCGCAGGATTGCGTTGAGCTGCGGCGGATGCTTATGGCCTGAGTGACGGGGCGTCTGGGCGGGGGCCTTCACGGGCACCCGCCCCCACAGGGGCTTTGCATTCCAGGGTGGGAGCAAGGGCAGGCCGGCTCAGCCGGCAGAAAACCTACTGATCGAACAACACCTTCAGTCCTTCCGGCGACGTCAGCATCCCGTCACCGTTATGCCCAACCCCGGGCACTTCCACCAGCCGCTGGTTCACGCCTTCGGGATGGCGGCGCAGCAGGTAGCTGAAAAACAGTTTCCCGCGCGTCAGTCGATAGGCGCCTTGCGCTTCGGCGGCGCAACTCTTGTCCAGCGCCGGGTGCTGCGGGTCGATGTCCTGCTGGCCGAGCAGATAAATCACCTCGCGTTTGACGTAACTTCCTTCAAGTTGCGCAGGCGTTTGCCCACCGGCGTAGATCGGCGGATCTGCCAGGCCGTACTTCCAGCGATTGAAACCCGGGCACTGCGCGTGATCGAACGCCACCGGCCGCTGTTCGTTGAAGTAGGCATACGACGACGGGTTGGCCACCACATAACGCAAGCGGATGCCTTCGCTCTTCAGCGCCGGTTGGTCTTTGGCGAGCAGGGCGTAGCGCTGCACCACCTGACCGCCGCCGGAATGGCCGAAGATGACGATCTGCTTCACATCCGGAAACTGTTTGCGGTCACTCAGGCGCGCGATGATTTCATCGAGGGCGGCATAGGAACTCAGCGGGTTCGGGCCTGTGGATAACCCACCGCCCATCCACTCATTGCCTTTCCAGCGCAGCGTTGTGGCGGGCAACGAATACAGGGCGACATCGCTTTCATTGAGAAACTGCGGAGCGATCACCAGGGTGTTGGCGGTCTGCCCGGCCAGCTCGGTCGCGGTTTCACCACTCTTGCGATAGGTTTCGGCGTTGCGCAGACGGCCATGAACGACGATCAGCACCCGTTCGATTTTCGCTGGCGCCGGCCCGATGCCCACCGCCATTTCCCCGGCCTGCAATTGCAGGCGTCCGGGGCTGATCGCATCGACACCGGCCGCTTGCGCCGTGCCGCCAATAAGCAGGAAAACCAACCACCATTTATGCATTTACAGGTTTTTCGCCGCAAAGGTATCGCACTGGCCGACCTGGCCCTGGGCGAATCCGGTTTTGAACCAGCGCACCCTTTGCGCCGACGTACCGTGAGTGAACGAGTCCGGCACCACGCGGCCCTGACCCTGTTGCTGCAAGCGATCATCACCGATGGCGTTCGCTGCGTTCAAGGCCTCTTCGATGTCGCCCGGTTCCAGCCAGTTCAAACGCTTCTGCGCGTTGTAGGCCCAGACGCCGGCCAGGCAATCGGCCTGCAATTCCTGGCGCACCAGCAAACCGCCGTCGCCTTGCATCTGCCGACCTTGCTGGCGGGCTGCCTGAATTTTTGCCGAGACGCCGAGCAACGTCTGTACATGGTGTCCGACTTCGTGAGCGATCACGTAGGCCTGAGCGAAGTCACCGGCAGCCTTGAAGCGTTGGGACATTTCCTGGAAAAACGCCATGTCCAGATAGACCTTCTGGTCGGCCGGGCAGTAGAACGGGCCGGTGGCGGAGGTCGCCAGGCCACAGGCGGAGTTGACCCGGTTGCTGAACAGCACCAGGGTCGGGTCTTTATATTGGCGGCCCGCCTGCTGGAAGATCGCGCCCCAGGTGTCTTCGGTGTCGCCGAGGATCGAGCGGACGAATTCAGCCTGTTCATCATTAGCCGGCGGCGCCTGACGGGTTTGCGAGGAGGGTGCCGATTGCTCGGACATCTGCCCGGTGAGCTGGCCGAGGATCTGCAACGGATCCTGGCCGGTGATCCAGCCAATGCCGACGATCAGCAAAATCGCGCCGAGGCTCAGGCCCTTGCCGCCCCCGAAACGCATGCCGCCACCACCGCCCATGTCATCGCCACGCGCATCGACGACGTTGTCACTGCGTCGGCCTTTTCTCCATAACATGTGGGCATCCTCTGTTCGTCTGTGGTGATGAGTGTTGCTGGTGTGTGAGTGTGGCGCCAGTCCGGCCGTCCGTCTATTCGCACGCGGGGGTGGGAAGTCGGGCCTGTTATGGACGATCTGGCGTGCTGTGAATTCAATCCGCAGGTGAATTTATTTCGAGTGGATGGTTCCAGATTTTGCGTATGGGTGGATATATTTTAGAATTAGCCGACATTTCATTCGGATCTCTCCATGGCCGGCAGTCAAATCGAACGGGTTTTCAGCGTGCTGGAAAACCTCACCCATGATCCGCGCGGGATGCCGATGCAGGCCCTCGCCGAGCAACTGGACATCCCGAAAAGCGCGACCCATCGCTTGCTCGCCGAGCTGATTCGCCTGGGGTACGTGCGGCAGAATGCGGAAACCCTGCGTTATCACCTGTCGACCAAACTGGTCGCGATGGGCTTTCGTTATCTGTCGAGCAGCGGCGCCGACATCGTGCAGCCGGTGCTTGATCGACTGGCCAGGGAAACCGGCGAGCTGGTGCGCCTCGGCGTGATCGAGGGCGAGCGGCAGATCTGGATCGCCAAGGCCCAGGGCGCCCGCACCGGGCTGCGCTACGACCCCGACATGGGCCGCGATGCGCCGTTGTTCTATACCGCTTCGGGGCATGCATGGCTGGCCTGCATGAGCGATGCCGAGGCGTTGTCGCTGGTCGAGCGCCAGGGCGCGCCAATGCCGGCGGACATCGGGCCGAATGCCCCGCGTTCCAACATCGAATTGCTGGAGCGTCTGCGGCTGGCGCGGGAGCAGGGGTATGCCTGCGTCGAGGAGAGTTCGGCGGTGGGAACTTCGGCGATTGCGGCGGTGGTCAAACATCCCGCCGATGACCGGGTGATTGGCGTACTGAGCATCGCCGGGCCGAGTGCGCGGATGCCGGGCGCACGGTTGCATGAGTTGGCCCCGCTGCTGTTGACGTTCACTGAAGAGTTGTCGGCGGCGAGCCTGGCTTCGGAGTTGTTCATATAGTCCGGGCCCGCTCCCCCAAGGGGAAACGGAAAGTTGTGCGCTGTTCGCCCACTTTTTAGTGTGGCAGGTGTCGGAATCTGGAACCCGGTTCTAAATTATCCGCAAGGTTTATGAAATCGATGCGGTACAAGGAAAAGCAATGACCGTCAGCACTCCGCTCTCCGGTGTCAATCAACCCTTTAAGGGGATCTTGCTGATTGTCGTGGCGACGTTCCTGTTCTCCAGCCATGACGCCTTGTCGAAGTACCTCTCCGGGTTCTATCCGATCGTCATGGTGGTGTGGGCGCGGTATGTGGTGCACACGTTGTTGATGGCGGGGATTTTTCTGCCGCAGTCGGGGCTGCGTGTCCTGCGTACCAAACGACCGTTATGGCAGTTGGCGCGGGCATTGTGCCTTCTGGGCACCAGCCTGTTTTTCACCACGGCGCTTTTGTACATCCCGCTGGCCGAAGCCACGGCGGTCAACTTTCTTGCGCCGGTGCTGGTGACGGCGCTGTCGGTGCCGCTGCTCAAGGAGCGGGTATCGCGGGGGCAATGGATTGCGGTGATCTGCGGATTCGTCGGCGTACTCATCATTGTCCACCCGGGGGGTGAACTGTTCACCCCGGCGATTCTGCTGCCGTTCTGCTCGGCGCTGTTTTTCTGCTTCTATCAATTGCTCACGCGCAAGCTCGCCGAGGTCGACAGTCCGACCACCAGCAACTTTTTTGCCGGGTTGTGCAACACGTTGGTGATGAGTGCGCTGGTGCCATTCTTCTGGCAGGTGCCGACGCTGACTCACGCCGGGCTGATGCTGGCGCTGGGCAGTTGCGGGATGACCGCGCACCTGTTTCTGACCCAGGCTTTCCGCCATGCCGCACCGGCGTTGCTGGCGCCGTTCGGTTATTGCCAGATCGTGTTCGCGGGGTTGTTGGGCTGGCTGCTGTTCAATCACACACCGACCCTGATGACCGTGATCGGAATCGCCGTGATCTGTTGCAGCGGTCTGGCGGCAGCCTGGCAGCAGCGCCGAAGCTGAAATGAAAACCGGCCTGAAGTCAGGCCGGTTTGAAGCAGGCGGGGTGAGTCAGGAAGGTGACTCGGTGAGGGTCGGAATCTTGCGCGGCGCCATGAAGTACATCCAGGTCAGCGCGATGAAGTACATCGCCGGAATCAGAGTGAACAACACCGTGTAGTTGTTGTGGGTGACGGTCAGGATATGGCCGACGATCTGGGTCATGAACATCCCGCCGATCGCCGCGCACATGCCGCCGAAACCGAACACGGTGCTCATCATGTGCTTGGGCGTGTAATCCATCACCAGACTCCAGATGTTGGCGGTCCAGGCCTGGTGCGCGCCGATGGCCAGGGAGATGGCCGCCACGGCGACCCACAGATTGCTGGAGCCGGCCGCCATGACCACGCCGATGATGCAGCAGGCGAACAGGAACATCGACAGCAGCCGTGCCTTGATCGGATTGACCCCGCGACCGATCAGGAACGAGGACAGAATCCCGCCGCCCACGCTGCCGAAGTCAGCAGTGACATAGATGATGATCAGCGGAATGCCCATCTGGGTCACGTTGATGCCCAGGTTGTATTGCTGGTTGAGAAACGGCGGCAGCCAGTACAGGTAGAACCAGAACACCGGTGCGGTCAGCGAATAGGCAAGGGCGAATGCCCAGGTGCCGCGCATGCGCAGGATCTTCGAGAACGGCACGCGGGCCTGCTCCGGTTCGACTTCTTTCTGGATGTATTCCAGCTCCGATTGTTTAACGCTCGGGTGATCTTCCGGATTGAAATACTTCAGGCCCCAGAACAGCAGCCAGATCCCGCCCAGTGCCGACATGCACAGGAACGCGGCCTGCCAGCCCCACACATGCAGGATCAGCGGCAGCAGCATCGGAGTAAACATCGCGCCGACGTTGGTGCCGGCGTTGAAGATGCCGGTGGCCACCGCGCGTTCACCGGCCGGGAACCACAGGCGCGTGGTCTTGACGCAGGCCGGGTAGTTCGCCGCTTCGGTCAGGCCGAGGATAAAGCGGCAGACCATGAAGCCCACCGCCGAAGTCGCCAGGCCATGGGCGCCGGTCGCCAGGCTCCAGAGCAGCACCGCACAGAAGAACACGCGCTTGACCCCGACCCTGTCGATCAACCGGCCTTGCAGCACGAAGCCGATGGCGTAGCCGACCTGAAACCAGAAGTTGATGTTGGCGTAGTCCATCGCCGTCCAGCTCATTTCCTTGGCGAGGATCGGCTGCATGACGCCGAGGGCGGCGCGGTCGATGTAGTTCAGCGTGGTGGCGAAAAACACCAGCGCCAGCATGCCCCAACGGGTCGTGCCGACAGTCATGGCGCCACGGATCTTGGCGCCGATGCCACCGGTGGCAGTGCTCACGGCCGGGGCCATGCGGGAAGTCTGTGAAGGAATCATGTGTTCCACCCGTTTTTGAATTTGTTATGTGGTGTTCTTTTTTGTCGAACACTGCGACCGGTGGTTCATGTCCGGACTCAATGTGCGATGGATGTTGGGCAGCGGACGAAAAATCGTCAATTCGTCAAATCGGCATTGTGTTCGATAATCGCACGAAAAACTAACCGGGTAGTACACTTTAAATTGCCGCCTGCGACGATGCAGCCAATAATTTCCCTCACGATAAAAATGACCCCTGCAGGTGCCGCCGAAGGCTGTTCCTGCACAGAGGCGGCGTAGCCCACGAAGCCGGAGTTCAAGCATGCAGCGATCCATTGCCACCGTTTCCTTGAGCGGCACCCTGCCGGAAAAACTCGAAGCCATTGCCGCCGCCGGGTTTGACGGGGTGGAGATCTTCGAGAACGACCTGCTGTATTACGACGGCAGTCCCCGGGAAATCAGGCAGATGTGCGCCGATCTCGGAATCGCCATCACCCTGTTCCAGCCATTTCGTGATTTCGAAGGCTGCCGCCGTGACCGGCTGGAGCGCAATCTGGAACGGGCCGAGCGCAAGTTCGACCTGATGCAGGAACTGGGCACCGATCTGGTGCTGGTGTGCAGCAATGCTTCGCCCGACAGCATCGGCGATCAACAGATTCTGGTCGATGACCTGCGCCTGCTGGCCGAACGGGCCGGCGCGCGCGGGCTGCGCATTGGCTACGAAGCCTTGGCCTGGGGCCGTCACGTCAACACGTATCAACAGGTCTGGGACATCGTGCGTCAGGCCGATCACCCGAGTCTGGGCGTGTTGCTCGACAGTTTCCACACCCTGTCGCTCAAGGGCGATCCGCGTGGGATTGCCGAGATCCCCGGCGACAAGATTTTCTTCGTGCAAATGGCCGATGCGCCGATCCTGGCCATGGATGTGCTGGAGTGGAGCCGGCATTTCCGCTGCTTCCCGGGGCAGGGCGAATTCGATCTGCCGGGCTTTCTCGCGCCAATCATCCAGAGCGGTTACACCGGGCCGCTGTCGCTGGAGATCTTCAACGACGGGTTCCGCGCCGCGCCGCCTCGGGCCAACGCCGCCGACGGTTTGCGTTCGCTGCTGTACCTGGAGGAGAAAACCCGCCAGCGTCTCGAGCAGCCAACCGCGCCCGTCGCCAATCGTGAAATCCTTTTTGAAACGCCCAAGGCCAGCGAATACAACGGTGTCGAGTTTCTGGAGTTCGCCGTCGACGAAGCCCTCGGCGCCAAGCTGTCGAACTGGCTGGAGCGTCTGGGTTTCGTCAAGGCCGGCCAGCATCGCTCGAAAAGCGTCAGCCTGCTGCGCCAGGGCGATATCAACCTGATCCTCAACTCCGAGCCTTATTCGTTCGGCCACAGCTTTTTCGAAGCTCACGGCCCGTCGCTGTGTGCCACCGCCGTGCGAGTCAAGGACAGCGCCAGCGCCCTGGCCCGCGCCGTTGCCTACAAGGGCCAGCCGTATCGTGGCCTGGTCGGCCCCAACGAACTGGAACTGGCGGCGGTCCGCGCACCGGACGGCAGCCTGATTTATCTGGTGGATGAAGCGGCGGATGTCTACGGCACCGACTTCAATCTGCAACCGGGCGCGGAGGCCCGTGGCGGGCTCAAGCGCATCGACCACATGGCCATGGCACTGCCGGCGGACAGCCTCGACAGTTGGGTGCTGTTCTATAAGAGTCTGCTGGATTTCGAGGCCGACGACGAAGTGGTGCTACCCGATCCTTACGGTCTGGTGAAAAGCCGCGCGTTGCGCAGCCGCGACAGTTCGATTCGTCTGCCGCTGAACATTTCCGAGAACCGCAACACCGCGATCTCACACGCGCTGTCGAGTTATCGCGGCTCGGGGGTGCATCACATCGCCTTCGATTGTAATGACATCTTCGCCGAAGTCAGTCGCGCGAAAGAGGCGGGTGTGCCGCTGCTGGATATCCCGCTCAACTATTACGATGACCTGGCGGCACGCTTCGATTTCGATGACGAATTCCTCAGCGAACTGGCGTACTACAACGTGCTCTATGACCGCGACGCCCAGGGCGGCGAACTGTTTCATGTGTACACCGAGCCGTTCGAGGGGCGTTTCTTCTTCGAGATCATCCAGCGCAAGAACGGTTACGCCGGCTATGGCGCGGCCAACGTCGCGGTGCGGCTGGCGGCGATGGCCAAATCCCGCAGTGGCGCGGTGCGCCAGGCGAAGTTGTAGGAATTTCGTAAACGCGGGATTAAACACGGGCTGCGCGGCTTCCTTCACTGTGTCGCGCAGCCCATAATCGCCAGCTTATGCAGTGATGGCCGTGAGCCCGCAATGACAATGACTTCAGAACTTTCCGCAGCCCCCGTCGAACCCGCCGCAGAGCCGCGCAAAAGTCGCAAGAACAACCCGGAAAAAACCCGTGAAAACATTCTGCAGGAGGCGATCGTCGAATTCGTCCAGCAGGGTTTGTCCGGCGCCCGCGTCGACGCGATCGCCGAGCGCATCCACACCTCCAAACGCATGATCTACTACTACTTCGGCAGCAAGGAGCAGTTGTACGTCGAGGTGCTGGAGAAACTCTACGGCGATATCCGCAGTACCGAAAGCCGTCTGCATCTGGCCGAGTTGCCACCGGTGGACGCGATCCGGCGGCTGGTGGAGTTCACCTTCGATCACCACGACCGCAATGTCGATTTCGTGCGCATCGTCTGCATTGAAAACATCCACAACGCCGAGTTCGTGAAGCGCTCCGACGCGATCAAGGCGATGAACAACACCATCCTCGACTCCCTTGGCGAGATCCTGCGTCGCGGTGCCGATGAGGGGCTGTTCCGTAAAGGCCTCGATGCCCTGGATGTGCATCTGCTGATCAGTTCGTTCTGCTTCTATCGCGTGTCGAACCGTCATACCTTCGGTGAGATTTTTCAGATTGATCTGCCGGACGAAAGCGTCAAGCAGCGTCATCGCGAGATGATTTGCGAGTCGGTTCTGCGCTATCTGCAAGCCTGAAAAAGTGCCTGCCCCTGTCGGAGCAGGCGCGATATTCAGTCGTTCATGCCTTGGAAGTGCGCGAGCATCCGCTGCGCATCCGCCGCCACACCGCTGAACAACTCGAACGCCTTCACCGCTTGAAACACCGCCATGTTGCCGCCGTCCAGGGTTCGGCAACCCAGCGCCCGGGCATTGCGCAGCAGTTCGGTTTCCAGCGGGAAGTACACGATTTCCGCCACCCATAACGCTGAGCGCAACAACTCCACCGGCACCGGCATGCCCGGCAACTTCGCCATGCCCATCGGCGTGGTGTTCACCAGACCGTCAGCCTTGTTCATTGCCTGCGGCAAATCATGCCCGGCCACGGCCCGACCGCTACCGAAATGCTGGTTGAGGTTGTCCGCCAGACTTTGCGCGCGGCTGACATCCACGTCGAAAATGCTCAGTTGCTGTACGCCTTCGCTGAGCAGCGCGTGGGCCACTGCTGCGCCCGCGCCGCCAGCGCCCATCTGGACTACACGCTCGCGGGCGGCATCCTTCAGGTTGCGGCGAAAACCCTCGGCGAATCCCAGGCAATCGGTGTTGTGACCGACGCGCTTGCCATCCTTCAACACCACCGTATTCACAGCGCCGATGCCCGAGGCTTCCGGCGACAGCTCGTCCAGCAGCGGGATGATCGCCTGCTTGCACGGGAACGTGATGTTCAACCCGGTGAAGTTCATGCGTTGGGCGGCGAGCAGCAGGTCGGGCAGGGCACTGACGTCCAGTTGCAGTTGATCAAGGTCGATCAGGCGATACAGATAGCGCAGGCCTTGGGCGTCGCCTTCATGTTCATGCAGCGCCGGGGTGCGGGAAGCCTGGATGCCGGCGCCGATCAGGCCGGCCAGAATCGCGGTGTCGCGGCTCATGCGGTTTTCCCCAGCAGGCGTTGGCTGAAATGTTCCAGGGCCAGGCGATAGCCGTGGCTGCCGAAGCCGCACATCACGGCGGTGGCGATGGCCGAGACGAACGAGTGATGGCGGAACGGTTCGCGGGCGTGGACGTTGGACAGATGCACTTCGATCACCGGCAGTTCGCTGGCGATCAGTGCATCGCGGATGGCGACCGAGGTGTGCGTCCAGGCGGCCGGATTGATCACGATCCCGGCGCAACGGTTGCGGGCGCCGTGAATCCAGTCGAGCAACTCGCCTTCGTGGTTGGTCTGGCGAAACTCCACGGCGAGCCCGAATTCATCGGCGGCGCGCCCGCACAGGGCGGAAATGTCGGTCAGGGTTTCGTGACCGTAGGTGGCCGGTTCACGGGTGCCGAGCAGGTTCAGGTTCGGGCCGTTGAGCACCAGAACGATAGGGGGCATGGGACAGACTCCACTTATTGTTTTTGGCATTGGCCGAGGGTTTCGGCCTGTGGAGATAAAATGTACCAGTCGGTTACTTTAAGCAATTGATCGGTGGCAGGCGAGAAGGGTTCTGTTCGGTAATCGCACAGTCAGCGCGGCAACTGCTCCACCAGAAAATCAATGAACGCGCGAACCCGCAACGGCATATGGCGGTTCTGCGGATACAGCAGGGTGAACGGCCGCGACCGCCCGCCATAGGGTTTGAGTACTTCCACCAAGGAACCCTCGGCCAGTTCTTTTTCGACGATGAAGCGATAGGTCTGGAACAGCCCGGCACCGTGTCTGGCCAGGGTGACACCGCCGAGCACGTCATCGGAGCAGCAGAAATTGCCCTCGGCGAGAATCTCCCGGGGGATGTCCTGATCGAAAAACAGCCAGGTAATCCGCCGCCCGCTGCTGGGCAATTCGAACTGGATGCACTCGTGTTGTGCAAGGTCGTCGAGGGTCTGCGGCGTGCCGGCGCGTTTCAGGTACTCGGGGCTGGCGACCATCACCAGCGCCGCATCTTCCAGGTGGCGGGCAATCAGCGCTGAATCGGGAATCGCCCGCACGCGGATCGCCATGTCATAGCCTTCGCCGACGAAGTCGATGTTGCGATTGCTGATGTGCATCTCGACCTTTACCTGCGGGAAGCGCATGCGAAACGCCGGGAGCAGTGGCAGGATCCGGTGATGGGCGTAGGTCGTGGGAATACTGATGCGCAGGGTGCCGGACGGTTCCTGCTGGCGGCCCATGACCTCCCGCTGAGCCTCGACCAGTTGCGCCAGCGCCTGACGACATTCCTCGTAATAGCGCCGGCCACTGTCGGTCAGCTTGACGCTGCGCGTCGTGCGCGCGAACAGCCGCACCCCCAGGCGTTCTTCCATCCGCGACACCGAGCGACTCACCGCAGCCGGCGTCACCGCCGCCGCGAGCGCCGCCCCGGTAAAACTCCCGGCCTCGGCGGCCAGACAAAACAGCTCGATGCTGCCCAACTGAAGATCGTCGAAATGTCGCTGCATGATTGATTACACCGGGGATCAAATGGACGGCAATGCCTCGAATATAGGGCGTATCAATGGTTGATTCAAAACCTGAGGCGCACAAAAAAGCCGTCAATCACGACGGCTTTCTTGTCTCAGGCATCGGCGATCAACGCCGGGTCAGCAGCACACCCGATTCCATGTGGTGAGTCCACGGGAACTGGTCGAACAGCGCACAGCGGGTGATGCGGTGGGTGTCGTGCAGTTGGGCGATGTTGGCCGCGAGGGTTTCCGGGTTGCAGGAGATGTACAGGAGGTTGTCGAAGCGTCGGGTCAGTTCGCAGGTGTCCGGGTCCATGCCGGCCCGTGGCGGGTCGACGAACACGCTGCCGAACTCGTAGCTTTTCAGGTCGATGCCGTGCAGGCGGCGGAACGGCCGCACTTCGTTCAGCGCTTCGGTCAGTTCTTCAGCGGACAGACGCACCAGGGTGACGTTATCCACAGCATTTTCGCTGAGGTTGCTCAGCGCAGCGTTGACCGAGGTCTTGCTGATTTCGGTGGCCAGCACTTTGCGCACACGGGTTGCCAGCGGCAGCGTGAAGTTGCCGTTGCCGCAGTACAGCTCCAGCAGATCGTCGCTGCGATCGCCGAGTGCTTCGTAAGCCCAGTTGAGCATTTTCTGGTTCACGGTGCCGTTGGGCTGAGTGAACGCGCCTTCCGGCTGGCGGTAGCTGAAGGTGCGACCGCCGACGTCGAGTTTCTCCACCACGTAATCGTGGCCGATCACTTCGCGTTTGCCCTTGGAACGACCGATCACACTGACGTCGAGGTCCTTCGCCAGTTGCGTCGCGGCCGCGTGCCAGTGCTCGTCCAGTGGACGGTGATAGCACAGGGTAATCATCGCATCGCCGGCCAGGGTGGTCAGAAACTCCACCTGGAACAGCTTGTGGCTCAGCGCCGCGCTGGCTTGCCATGCTGCCTTCAATTGCGGCATCAGTTGATTGATGCGCAGGCTGGCGATCGGGAATTCTTCGATCAGGATCGGCGTGCGTTTGTCGTCCTGGGAGAACATTGCGTAGTGTCGCTCGCCGCCTTCGCGCCACAGGCGGAATTCGGCGCGCAGGCGGAAGTTCTGCAGCGGCGAGTCGAACACCGCAGGTTCCGGTGCATCGAACGGGGCCAGCAGGTCACGCAGGCGCGTGACCTTGTCTTCGAGTTGCGTGGCGTAGGCCTGGGAATCGAAAGTCATGCGTTGAACCAACCCAGCTTGATCACGAACAGAATCGACAGAATCACCAGCGCCGGGTTCAGCTCACGGGCGCGGCCGGACAGCAGTTTGATCGCGGTCCAGGCGATGAAGCCGAAGGCGATGCCGTTGGCGATGGAATAGGTGAAGGGCATTGCCAGCGCGGTGACTACGACCGGCGCGGCAACGGTGATGTCTTCCCAGTCTATTTCCGCCAGGCCCGAAGTCATCAGCACGGCGACGAACAGCAGCGCCGGTGCGGTGGCGAAGGCCGGTACGCTGGCGGCCAGCGGCGAGAAGAACAACGCCAGTAGGAACAGGATCGCGACCACGATCGCGGTCAGGCCGGTGCGGCCTCCGGCGCTCACGCCGGCAGCGGATTCGATGTAGCTGGTGGTGGTCGAGGTACCCAGCAGGGAACCGGCCATCGCGGCGGTGCTGTCAGCGATCAGCGCACGACCCATTTTCGGCATGTGGCCGTCCTTGCCCATCAGGCCGGCGCGCTTGGCGACGCCGATCAGGGTGCCGGAGTTGTCGAACAGGTCGACGAACAGGAAAGCGAAGATCACGCTGACCAGACCGATGTCCAGCGCGCCCTTGATGTCCAGCTGCAGGAAGGTCGGGGCCAGCGATGGTGGCATCGATATCACGCCGCCGAACGCGGTAACGTTCATCAGGATCGAGACGACGGTCACCGCCAGAATCCCGATCAGTACGGCACCGCGCACTTTCAGGGCTTCCAGGGCGACGATCAGGGCGAAGCCGAGGGTGGCGAGAATCGGTTCCGGTTTCTTCAGCTCACCAAGGCCGACCATGGTATTGGGGTTGCCAACCACGATGCCGGCGTTGTGCAGGGCGATCAGTGCCAGGAACAGGCCGATACCGGCGGCAATCGCCGAGCGCAGCGGCAGCGGGATGCTGTTGATGATCCATTCACGGATGCGGAAGATCGACAGCAGGAAGAAGCACACCGCCGAAATGAACACCGCGCCCAGCGCCACTTGCCAGGTGTGGCCCATGTGCAGCACGACGGTGTAGGTGAAGAACGCGTTCAGGCCCATGCCCGGAGCGAGGGCGATCGGGTAGTTGGCGATCAGGCCCATGACCGTGGAGCCGATGGCGGCTGCCAGGCAGGTGGCGACGAACACTGCGCCCTTGTCCATGCCGGTCTCGCCGAGAATGCTCGGATTGACGAACAGAATGTAGGCCATGGCCAGGAACGTCGTGACGCCCGCCAGAATCTCGGTCCGCACGTTGGTGTTGTGTGCCTTGAGTTGAAACAGCCTTTCCAGCATCTCTGCTCCCCGTGGCGCGCATGGCGCCGTGAATGTATCGACCTCAACAGCAAAGCACAGACCGTACCAGGCGCCTGGAAATTTGTGGTGGGTCGGAAAAAGCCGCGCATCATACCAGCAGCGTGAAGAATATGGCGGTTGTTGGCGGCGATCGTCGGCGAAGTTTTGCGCCGGGGACAAGTGCGCCATACTGCGCGCTGTTTTTTTCGGGGATGGATCGCATGAACAAGCGTTGGATGACGACCTGCGGGTTGATGGCCTGGCTGTTGAGTGGAGTGCCGGCGGCGTTCGCGGCGTCGGCGCCACCGCTGAGCGAGGTGAAAGTCATCAAGGTGCAGTCGGCGTCCTGCGGGCTGGAAGACATCACCGATGGCCAGACGCAGACCCGTTGCGATCACGGCGGTCCGGAGATCAAGGTCTACGTGCTGGAAATCGGCTACGGCCAGAGCCAGCCTCAGGCAACGCTGGATGGCTTTGAGGTGAACGGCACGCGCAGTCCGGTCTGCGCCTTCGATACCGGCAATCTGACCGAGTGCTCGCCTGGCCGCAAAACCGTCGGTTCTCTCTATACTTTCGACCTGGCGGGCAAGCAGGAGGGCACCTTCAGCTTCAGCAACACCTCGATCAACGCGCCGCGCAACACCCTGTCGACCCAGCTTTACATCAAGTGACAGCCGCTACCGAACGGGACGGGGCAAAGCTGGCTACGCTTTAAAGATCACCCAGCGGATAGTGCTTATGACCTTTAGAGCCCTGATTACCCTCGCCGAGGGCATCGATGATCTGCAAAGCGTGACCCTGATCGACGTGTTGCGCCGCGCGGGCATCGAGATGGTGGCCGCCAGCATCGAAGGCCGGCGCATGCTGACCTGCGCTCGCGGTACTCGCCTGACGGCGGACGGCATGCTGGTCGACGTGCTGGCGCAAGCCTTCGATCTGATCGTCCTGCCCGGCGGCACCGTCGGTGCACAGCACCTGGCGGCCCATCAACCCCTGCAACAACTGCTCAAGGACCAGGCCCGTGCCGGACGCCTGTTCGCCGCCATTGCCGAATCCCCGGCCGTGGCACTGCAAGCCAGCGGCGTATTGCGCCAGCGCCGGATGACTTGCCTGCCGAGTGCCAGCCATCAATTGTCGGGTTGCACCTTCATCGATCAACCGGTGGTAGTCGACGGCAACTGCATCACCGCCCAAGGCTCCGGCGCAGCGCTGGAGTTTGCCCTGACGCTGGTCGAACAACTGGCCGGCAAAGCCGTCAGGGCGAAAGTGGCGGGGGAGTTGTTGATCTGAACGCCTCAGGCGTGAGCTGCGATGGGTTCGATCACCGGTTGTTCCCGATGCTCGGCTTGCCAGAGATCGTAATCGGTTTGAACGCCTAGCCAAACGCGGGCTTTACCGATGCCTGCCCGCTCCAGCCGTACCGCCAGATCCGGACTGATCGGCGCGTGCCCGTGCAATACACGAGAAAGGTGAGGGCGAGCGAACCCGAGGTGTCGTGCCAATTCGGTGACGCTGATGCCCAGTTCGGGCAAGACATCCATCAGCAGTGTTTCACCGGGGTGTGGCGGGTTGTGCATGGGCATGGGCCTGCCTCCTGTCAGTGGTAGTCCAGATAATCAATCAACTCGATATCCGAACCTGCAAATCGAAAGATAACCCGCCAGTTTCCGGAAACACTGAGCGACCAATACTCGGCAAGCTCCCCCTTCAGTGGATGCAGGCGCCAACCGGGGAGGTCCAGGTCTGTGGGAGCCGCTGCGCGATCCATGAACTGGAGCATGCGCGACAACCGTTTTGCGTGGTCGGCGCGAATCCCGCGAGTCGAACCTGTTTCATAGAAGCCACGAAGGCCTTTGTGCTGAAAGGATTTGATCATGCGGCGAGTGTAAGGCGATACCTTACACTCAATGCGGTATCTATGTACCGCACCTCGCCGACTAATTTGTGCCTGGCTTGCCGTTTGGCGGGATGAAGTCCTGTAACTAGGCCTTCACTTCCTCCACCGGCACATGCATCCGGTCGCGGCTGGCGAGCGTCGGGAACAGTTTGATCCACGTTCCGGTCACCACCAGGGTGCCGATTCCGCCCATGACCACCGCCGGCACGGTGCCGAACCAGTGGGCGGTGAGGCCGGATTCGAATTCGCCCAACTGGTTCGAGGCGCCGATGAACAGGCCGTTCACCGCGCTGACCCGGCCGCGCATTTCGTCCGGGGTTTCCAGTTGGACGAAGGAGGCGCGGATCACCATGCTGATCATGTCCGCCGCGCCGAGTACCACCAGTACCGCCAGCGAGAACCAGAACGAAGTCGACAGGCCGAACGCGATGGTGGCCACGCCGAACACGCCGACGGCGGTGAACATCACGCGGCCGACGTGGCGCTCCACGGCAAATCGCGCGAGGAACAGCGACATCCCCAACGCGCCCACGGCCGGTGCCGAACGCAGCAGACCGAGGCCCCACGGGCCGGTCAGCAGAATGTCCTTGGCAAACACCGGCAGCAACGCCGTGGCGCCGCCGAGCAGCACGGCGAACAGATCCAGCGAGATCGCCCCGAGAATGTCCGGGCGGCTGCGAATGAAGCGAATCCCTGCCAGCAACGAATCCAGGGTGGCCTTGCCCTTGTTCAACGGTGTCTGCCGCGCGGGCAGGTTGAGCATCAGCGTGCAGGCGATGACATACAGAATCACCGTCGGGCCATACACCCAGACGCTGCCGAAGGCGTAGAGCAGGCCACCGAGGGCCGGGGCGACGATGGTTGCCGATTGCTGAGCCGACTGAGCGGCCGCCACCGCCCGTGGAAACAGCGCACTGGGCACGATGCTCGGCAGCAGTGCCTGGGTGGTCGGCATCTCGAAGGAGCGCGCCGCGCCGAGCAGGAAGGCGAGGATGAAGATCATTTCCCGGGTGACCTGATCGGTGGCGCTGCCGATGACCAGGGAAAGTGCGATCAGCGCCTGCAAGGACTGGCAGATAGCCGCGACCTTGCGCCGGTCATAACGGTCGGCGACATGCCCGGTGTGCAGCATGAACAGCACGCGCGGGGCGAATTCCACCAGACCCACCAGACCCAGATCGAGCACGTTGCCGGTCAGTTGATAGAGGTTCCAGCCGATGGCCACAGTGAGCATCTGAAAACCGCTGGCGGTGAAGATCCGGGCCAGCCAGAACGCGAGAAACGGACGATGGTGACGTAACAGCAAAGGCGCTTGGCTGGGCATCTGGAGGCAGGTCTGGTTCGTGGGGGAACCGCGAGGTTATCACCAGTCTGTAACAGGAAGTTGCTATGAAAAAAAATTTAATTAGCCAGACATCGATTTTCCCGAAACCATCATCGATTCGACCCTGGGATGTATTTCAGAGCGTTGCAGGCGTTATGAGGCAACTTGTCACGCGGCAAAAGACCACGCGGTTCGTCGTCGGAAATGGGACTACTCTTTCTACGTTGATTGATCCAGATCAAGACCCATCACGGAATTGACCCGGCCACCAGTCGGCAGGAACCCTGCGTTGCGATGCCTGTAAAAAAAAGAACGAATCCGAATTCGCCGCACTCCATACCCGTGGGGGCAGTGGTGCAAGGCCAGCCAGCCTTGTAACCGTTATCTGATAGAGGAAAGCTTATGTTCGGTTTAGAGGCTCTGGATCTCGCCCGAATTCAGTTCGCGTTCACCATCTCGTTCCATATCCTGTTTCCGGCAATCACCATCGGCCTGGCGAGTTACCTGGCGGTACTCGAAGGTCTGTGGTTGAAGACCGGCAACAACACCTACCGTGACCTCTACTATTTCTGGTCGAAGATCTTCGCCGTCAACTTCGGGATGGGCGTGGTTTCCGGTCTGGTCATGGCCTATCAGTTCGGCACCAACTGGAGTCGCTTCTCGGATTTCGCCGGCTCCGTCACCGGGCCGTTGCTGACCTATGAAGTGCTCACGGCGTTCTTCCTCGAGGCGGGGTTCCTGGGGGTGATGCTGTTTGGCTGGAACAAGGTCGGGCGCGGTCTGCACTTCTTCTCCACGGTGATGGTGGCGATCGGCACGCTGATCTCGACCTTCTGGATTCTCGCCTCCAACAGCTGGATGCAGACGCCGCAAGGCTTCGAAATCGTCAACGGCCAGGTCATCCCGACCGACTGGCTGGCGATCGTGTTCAACCCCTCGTTCCCGTATCGCCTGATGCACATGGCGACTGCCGCGTTCGTTGCCACTGCCTTCTTCGTCGGCTCGTCGGCGGCCTGGCACTTGCTGCGCGGCAAGGACAACCCGGCGATCCGCACCATGCTCTCGATGGCGATGTGGATGGCGCTGATCGTCGCGCCGATCCAGGCCGTGATCGGCGACTTCCACGGCCTCAACACCCTCGAACATCAGCCGGCGAAAATTGCCGCGATCGAAGGCCACTGGGAAAACGTCGGCGACGAAGCCACGCCGCTGATTCTGTTCGGCTGGCCGGACATGAAAGAAGAGAAAACCAAATTTGCCGTCGAAATCCCGTACCTCGGCAGCCTGATCCTGACTCATTCGCTGGACAAACAGGTGCCGGCGCTCAAGGAGTTTCCACCGGAGGACCGGCCGAATTCGACCATCGTGTTCTGGTCGTTCCGGATCATGGTCGGTCTCGGTTTCCTGATGATTTTCACCGGCCTCTGGAGCCTGTGGCTGCGCAAGCGCGACACGCTCTACACCTCGCGGCCGTTCCTGTACCTGGCGTTGTGGATGGGGCCATCCGGCCTGATCGCGATCCTCGCCGGCTGGTTCACCACTGAAATCGGCCGCCAGCCATGGGTGGTCTATGGCTTGATGCGCACGGCGGATGCTTCGTCGAATCACAGCTTCATGCAGATGAGCATCACCCTGATCATGTTCGTCGTGGTGTATTTCGCGCTGTTCGGCGCAGGCCTGGGCTACATGATGCGCCTGGTGCGCAAAGGGCCGAAAACCGACGAAGGCAAGGAAACCAACCACGGCGGTCCTGGCCAGAAACGCACGCCGGCTCGTCCGCTGTCTGCTGCTGACGACGATGTCGAGCACAGCCCCAGCCTGACCAAGGAGATTTGAGTCATGGGTATTGATCTTCCGCTGATCTGGGCCGTGATCATCATCTTCGGCATCATGATGTACGTGGTCATGGACGGCTTCGACCTGGGGATCGGGATTCTTTTCCCGTTCATTCCGGGCAAGACCGATCGCGACGTGATGATGAACACCGTCGCCCCGGTCTGGGACGGCAACGAAACCTGGCTGGTACTGGGCGGCGCGGCGTTGTTCGGCGCGTTTCCGCTGGCCTACTCGGTGGTGCTTTCGGCGTTGTACCTGCCGCTGATCTTCATGCTGGTGGGGCTGATTTTCCGGGGTGTGGCGTTCGAGTTCCGCTTCAAGGCCAAGGACGACAAGCGCCACTTGTGGGACAAGGCGTTCATCGGCGGTTCGGTGGCGGCGACGTTCTTCCAGGGCGTGGCACTCGGCGCGTTCATCGATGGCTTGCCGGTGGTCAACCGCCAGTTCGCCGGCGGCTCGCTGGACTGGCTGACACCGTTCACGATGTTCTGCGGCGTCGCGCTGGTGGTGGCGTATGCCTTGCTCGGCTGCACCTGGCTGATCATGAAGACCGAAGGCAAGCTCCAGGAGCAGATGCATGACCTGGCCCGGCCGCTGGCGTTCGTGCTGCTGGCAGTGATCGGCATCGTCAGCATCTGGACGCCGCTGGCCCATCCGGAAATTGCCTCGCGCTGGTTCAGCCTGCCGAACCTGTTCTGGTTCATGCCGGTGCCGATTCTGGTACTGGTGGCGATGTATGGCCTGATCCGCGCGGTGGCGCGCAATGCCAACTACATGCCGTTCCTGCTCACTCTGGTGCTGATCTTCCTCGGCTACAGCGGCCTGGGCATCAGCCTGTGGCCGAACATCGTGCCGCCGTCGATCTCGATCTGGGACGCCGCCGCACCGCCGCAGAGCCAGGGCTTCATGCTGGTCGGCACACTGTTCATCATCCCGTTCATCCTGGGCTACACCTTCTGGAGCTATTACGTGTTCCGCGGCAAGGTCACCCATGAGGACGGCTATCACTAGTCTGTAGAGCCCTGTTGGAGCGCGCCTGATGCCCGGCGCGTTCCGACGATGGCATCGGTTGCGACGCCATCGTTCTGGAAGAGGATCGAAGCAATGAGCGGCAAACATTCCCTGCACGACATTGAAGAAGCCGAAAAAAAGCCGCTGTGGCAGCGGCTCGGCTGGTTGGCCCTGATCTGGGTGGGTAGCGTCGGCGCTCTGTTCATCGTCGCCAGCCTGATGCGCATGTTCATGAACGCGGCCGGCCTGACCACTCACTGACACACCGCACATCCCACCCCGCTGCCTATGGCGGGGATTTACGACCCTCCGTCTGGAGGGTTTTTTTTGTCCGGATTATTTGCGCGCCTTGAGGATCACGAACTTCGGTGTCGCCGCCACTTGCTCGACACCCCGAAACAGCCGCGCCAGTTTGCTGTGATAACCCAGATGACGGTTGCCGACGATGTATAGCGCGCCGCCCACCACCAGCGCTTCGCGGGCCTGCTGGAACATGCGCCAGGCGAGAAAGTCGCCAACCACTTGCTGTTGGTGGAAGGGCGGGTTGCACAACACCACGTCCAGCGATTGCGCCGGTTGTCCGGCCAGACCGTCACCGGCACGCACGGTGACGTCACGTTCGCCCAGCGCTGCACGCCAGTTTTCGGCCGCCGACTGCACGGCCATGAACGACTCGTCCACCAGCGTGTAATGGGCATCGGGGTTGTGCAGGGCGCTGGCGATGGCCAGCACGCCATTGCCGCAACCGAGGTCGGCGACGCGCGCAGCTCCGAGGTTTTTCGGCAGGTGCGGGAGGAAGGCGCGAGTGCCGATGTCCAGGCCTTCGCGGCAGAACACGTTGGCGTGGTTGAGCAGCTCGATCGCTGGCTCATCGAGGCGATAACGGCTCGGATAGGGCGACACGGCGGGCGTTTTGTCTTCTGGCGTGGCGATCAGCAAGCGTGCCTTCTTCACCGCCAGCGAAGCCTGCACCGGCCCGATGTAGCGTTCCAGCAGATCACCGGCCGCACGTGGCAAGTGCTTGATCATTGCCGCCGCGATGACCTGGGCGCCGGGCGCCAGTTGGCCTTGCAGGCGAATCAGTTGTTCCTCCAGCAGCGCCAGCGTCTTCGGGACGCGGATCAGCACCCGGTCGAACGGCCCGACCAACGGCTCGCTGGCCGCAATCGCGCGTACCGCGTCGAAGGCCTGACCGTTGCGCAGCAGGTTTTTCTCCAGCCCCTGGAAGCCGAGAAACGAATCGCCGCTGCTGCTGACCTGCACCTTGCCCGTCAGGCTGATGGCGAGGGCGCCGAAACTGTCGTTGAGCACCAGTACCCGGGTCTGCGCGGTCGGCTGCTGTGCGGCCAGATGATTGAGCAGATACTCGTCGGCGGCATCGAAAGCCTGCAGCGGCTCGTTCTGCTGTTCGGGCTGGCGGATCAGGTCGAGTTGGGCGAAGGGGGTATCGAGCAAAGGCATGGGGCGGGGACTCTGGGTAATCGACGGATGTCCCGCGGCCCAGGGTGTCGTGCGGCGGAACCGTCTGAGTGGACTTCGGCGTGCGGGGCACGTCATCACTCAGAGAGGCTGCGAATGGTACGTTTTTTTTGGGGCTAATACTCGTCTGTTTTAAGAGATGAAAGGGAAAACGGCTAGATGATTCCGGCCTTGGCGGCGGCGATAACGGCGGAGATCTTGTTGCAGACGTTGAGCTTCACGATCATGTTCTGTACGTGATAGTTCACGGTGCGTTCGCTCAGATTGAGGATTCTGGCGGTTTCGTAGGCGGTCTTGCCGGAGGCACACAACTTCAGCACCTCGATTTCCCGGGGCGATAACCGCGCCTGGCGGTTTCTGCTCGAGCGCATGGGCAGCGTGCGGGCGAACAACTCGCTCAGGTGGCTGGTGACGTAGAACATGTAGCCAAAGTGTTCATACAGTTCCAGCGGGCTGATCGAACAATGCGGTCTGGCCAGACTCAGAATACTGCACAGGCCACTTTCCTCATGATGAAACGATTGCGACCATCCATGTTTCAAACCTTGATCCTGAAGTTTCTCCCATAAGCCAGGTATGTTTGAGAATATTTCTTCTTTCCAGATAATCGGCAACATTGAGCGATTGCAATGTGATATTACCGGGTCGATTTCTTCGTAACTTTTTTCTTCATATTGTTGATTCCACGTCCGTGGGTAGTTGTTGATATGCAAGGGCTTGAACGAACTGCGTTCAGGCGAAGTAATTGAAATGCCACAAAAACTGAAGCCGATGTTCTTCGCGAAGTTCAACAGAATCGGGAAGGCTGTATCGATTCCCTTGGCGAAGGTCAGCTGTCTTATTTGTGACTCCTTCCACATTTCCATTTGAAGTCTCCGGATTTGACGCTTGGGGGAGCAGTTGGATCCAAAAATCGCTGCACGGAAACGAGTGTAGGACGCTTCCTCTATATATGTTTAAATTTTTTTGCTCTTGAACAGTGTATTTAATTGAGTATTTTCTTTTATGCGAAGTTTTTTTATATGAAGGCTGGCATTTGAAGGCTGAATTGTAATACATGGTTAACAGTTATATTTGTCCAATACCTGTACAAACTCTGGGTGTTTAAAAAGCTTTTATTGAGCAACACTGATGGCATTTGAAGGAGTGCCACATGACTGCCAGCGTGGAAAAATTCAGCCGCCAGACCTTGCTCGATGTACAACCGTTGACGCCGAGCCTGTTCACCCTGCGCACCACACGAGACGCGGGGTTCCGTTTTCGGGCAGGGCAGTTCGCCCGGTTGGGCGTCACCAAGGCCGATGGCAGCACGGTATGGCGCGCTTATTCCATGGTGTCCTCGCCGTTCGACGAATTCCTCGAGTTCTTTTCCATCGTGGTGCCGGGGGGCGAGTTCACCAGTGAGCTGAGCCGGCTTCAGGTGGGCGATACGCTGCTGGTGGACCGGCAAGCCTTTGGCTACCTGACCCTGGACCGCTTCACCGACGGCCGCGATCTGTGGCTGTTATCCACAGGCACGGGGGTGGCGCCGTTTCTTTCGATCCTGCAGGACTTCGAGGTCTGGGAGCGATTCGAGCGGATCATCCTGGTGTACAGCGTGCGGGAAGCACGAGAGCTGGCTTATCAACGGTTGATCGCTGAACTGACCCAGCGCGATTACCTGGCCGAATACGCGCACAAGCTGCAATTCATTGCGACGGTCACCCGCGAAGCGTATCCCGGCGCGCTGAACGGCCGAATCACCACGCTGATCGAAAACGGCGAACTGGAGCGCGCGGCCGGTGTGCAACTGAATGCCGAACACTCGCGGGTGATGCTGTGCGGCAACCCGCAGATGATCGACGACACCCGGGCCTTGCTCAAACAGCGGCACATGAGCCTGGCCCTGACGCGCAGGCCCGGACAGATAGCGGTTGAAAACTACTGGTAAAAAAAACGGCGCCTGGAGCGCCGTTCTTCATGGAGAAGGGTTCAGGGCCGGTTGTTCTGGGCCTTGAGCAGGTCGCGGATCTCACCCAGCAACTCTTCTTCCTTGGTGGGCACCGGCGGCAGTGTCGGGGCCACGGCTTCCTCGCGCTTGAGGCGGTTGATGGCTTTGACGCCCATGAAGATCGCGAAGGCGACGATCACGAAATCCAGAATGCTCTGGATGAACTTGCCGTAGGCCAGCACCACAGCGGGTGCGCTGCCCTCGGCCGCTTTGAGCGTGATAGCCAGATCGCTGAAATCCACTCCGCCGATCAACAGACCGATTGGCGGCATGATCACATCGCCGACAAACGACGACACGATTTTGCCAAACGCAGCACCGATGATGATACCGACGGCCATGTCGACCACATTGCCTTTGACCGCGAAGGCCTTGAACTCACTTAGCACGCCCATAGGTTATTTCCTTGTTACAGATGAGTTTGGTGTACGCAGTGTAAATCAGCAAAACGCGTCCTGCGCGAAACACCTTCTTACAATGCCCGTTTTTATCGACACATTAATCGACGATTAGTTTGCAAAGTGCCACTAATCGCGCGCGAAATAAACTGTAATGGGCTGATGTTGAAGAAAAATTTATCAATCATCCGTTTACGATCTTTCTATTTATGTTTGTGCAGAACGCCCTCTAGCCTCTGTCTGGCGCACCTGGATGCGTACCAAAACAACAGAGGATCCTGATATGACTCCCACTTTTCGCCTTGGGGTTTTTCCCCATCGCCGCAGTCTCGGTGTACTCACCGCCAGTCTCATGGCCTTCTCCGTGAATGCCGCGCCACTGACCCGTGATAACGGCGCGGCAGTCGGTGACAACCAGAATTCGCAGACGGCCGGCGCCACTGGCCCGGTGCTGCTGCAGGATGTGCAGTTGATCCAGAAGTTGCAGCGTTTCGACCGCGAACGCATTCCGGAGCGCGTGGTGCATGCCCGTGGTACTGGAGCCCATGGCTCGTTCACCGTGACCAACGACATCAGTGACCTGAGCAAGGCCAAGGTCTTTGCCGCCGGGCAGGTCACCCCGGTGTTCGTGCGCTTCTCGGCGGTGGTTCATGGCAACCATTCCCCGGAAACCCTGCGTGACCCTCGCGGTTTTGCCACCAAGTTCTACACGGCGGACGGCAACTGGGATCTGGTCGGCAACAATTTCCCGACCTTCTTCATCCGCGACGCGATCAAGTTCCCGGACATGGTTCACGCCTTCAAACCTGATCCGCGCACCAATCTGGACGATGACTCACGACGTTTCGACTTCTTCTCCCATGTTCCTGAGGCGACCCGTACGCTGACCGAGTTGTACTCCAACTCCGGGACGCCGGCGAGTTATCGGGAAATGGATGGCAACAGCGTGCACGCCTATAAGCTGATTAATGCCAAGGGCGATGTGAACTATGTGAAGTTCCACTGGAAAAGTTTGCAGGGCGTCAAAAACCTTGATCCGCAAGAAGTCGTCAAAGTCCAGGGGCAAGACTACAGTCATATGACCAATGACCTGGTGGCGAATATCGCAAAGGGCAATTTCCCGAAATGGGACTTGTACGTTCAGGTTCTAAATCCGAAAGATTTGTCCAAGTTTGATTTCGATCCTCTGGATGCAACCAAGATCTGGCCGGGCATTCCTGAGCGAAAAGTTGGACAAATGGTGTTGAACCGTAATCCACAAAACGTGTTCCAGGAAACCGAACAAGTTGCCATGGCCCCCTCGAATGTCGTGCCCGGTATCGAGCCGTCGGAAGATCGCTTGTTACAGGGGCGGATATTCGCTTACGCCGATACACAAATGCATCGTCTGGGGGCCAACTCGTCGCAGTTGCCGATCAATGCGGCAAAAGTTGCCGTGAACAATGGCAATCAGGATGGCGCGATGAATGCCGGTGCCACGCAGTCGGGCGTGAATTACCAGCCGAGCCGTCTGCAACCTCGTGAAGAGACCCCGGCAGCGCGTTACAGCCAGTTGGCGCTGGCGGGCAGTACCGATCAGGCGAAGATCCAGCGCGAGCAGAACTTCCGTCAGGCCGGCGACCTGTATCGCTCGTTCAGCAAAAAGGAACGTCAGGATCTGATCGAAAGTTTCGGTGGATCGCTGGCGTCTGCCGATGATGAAAGCAAGCACATCATCCTGTCGTTTTTGTACAAGGCTGACCCGGAATATGGTGCCGGTGTGAGCAAGGTTGCCAAAGGCGATCTCGACCGGGTGAAAGCGCTGGCGGCGAAACTTTCCGACTGACGGCATCGCACCACGCAAAACGGGGCCTGACTTTCAGGCCCCGTTTTGCGTGGTGTTGTCCTTGTGCTCCGGTCGCCCTTGGCTGGGGTATCATCGCGGTTTTTGCCGGGGGATCAGATGGCCAAGGCCAAGCGCATGTACGGCTGCACCGAGTGCGGCGCAACCTTTCCCAAGTGGGCCGGCCAGTGCGGTGAGTGCGGGGCCTGGAACACGCTGACCGAAACCATGGTCGAGAGCGGCGGCGCTGCGGCGCCAAGCGGTCGCACCGGTTGGGCCGGGCAGCAGGCGCAGATCAAGACGCTGGCCGAAGTCAGCGTCGAAGAGATTCCGCGTTTTTCCACCGCGTCCGGTGAACTTGACCGGGTGCTGGGCGGCGGTCTGGTGGACGGTTCGGTGGTGCTGATCGGCGGTGATCCGGGTATCGGCAAATCAACGATCCTGTTGCAGACCCTGTGCAACCTCGCCAGAAGCATGCCGGCGCTGTACGTCACCGGCGAAGAGTCCCAACAGCAGGTGGCGATGCGCGCCCGCCGGCTGGGCCTGCCCCAGGATCAACTGCGGGTGATGACCGAAACCTGCATTGAAAGCATCATCGCCACCGCCCGTCAGGAGAAACCCCGGGTGATGGTGATCGACTCGATCCAGACCATTTTCACCGAACAGTTGCAGTCGGCCCCCGGTGGTGTTTCCCAGGTGCGCGAGAGCGCGGCGCTGCTGGTGCGTTATGCCAAGCAGAGCGGCACGGCGATTTTTCTCGTCGGCCACGTGACCAAGGAAGGCGCGTTGGCCGGGCCGCGCGTGCTGGAGCACATGGTCGACACCGTGCTGTATTTCGAAGGCGAGTCCGATGGCCGTTTGCGTTTGTTGCGAGCGGTGAAGAACCGTTTCGGCGCGGTCAACGAATTGGGTGTGTTCGGCATGACCGACAAGGGCCTGAAAGAAGTCTCCAACCCCTCGGCGATTTTTCTGACCCGTGCCCAGGAAGAAGTGCCGGGCAGCGTGGTGATGGCAACCTGGGAAGGCACCCGGCCGATGCTGGTGGAAGTCCAGGCGCTGGTGGATGACAGCCATCTGGCGAACCCGCGCCGGGTCACGCTCGGGCTGGATCAGAACCGTCTGGCGATGCTGTTGGCGGTGTTGCACCGCCATGGTGGCATCCCCACCCATGACCAAGACGTATTCCTCAACGTGGTCGGCGGGGTGAAGGTGCTGGAAACCGCCTCCGACCTGGCGTTGATGGCAGCCGTCATGTCCAGCCTGCGCAACCGGCCATTGCCCCATGATCTGTTGGTGTTCGGTGAAGTCGGACTGTCCGGCGAGGTGCGCCCGGTGCCGAGCGGTCAGGAGCGCTTGAAGGAAGCGGCCAAGCACGGTTTCAAACGCGCGATCGTGCCCAAGGGCAACGCGCCGAAGGAAGCCCCGGCGGGGTTGCAGATCATTGCCGTGACGCGCCTGGAGCAGGCGCTGGACTCGTTGTTCGAGTAATCGCTCGGCGAGCGATCTATCTGTGGGAGCGAGCAAGCCTGCTCCCACACTGGATTGGCGGTCGGCGCTAGATAACGATCAACGCGGCCAGTTCACGTTCCAGCTCGGTTTCGTCAGCCAGATTGAGTTCGATCAAGCGCCGCAGGCGCTGGATCGATTCGAGGCTGATATGTCGGCAGACAAACCCCAACTGCCCGTGATCTTCGTGCGCCAACTGCACGTCCATCTCGATATCGACCTCATCGCTCAGATGAATGTCGACGTAGAAGTCCTGTTCCGGATCGCCCAGCCAAGGCTCCGGCCGCTCGATCAGCAAGCCCTTGAGTGACAGGTCGATCAGCTTCACCGGCCAGATGAATTGACCCTGACTCAGCTCGGTTCTGGCATCGAACGCGATACGTTTGAAGCGGCGACGCTCTGCTGGGTGCTCGCTCATGGCGCAATCCTCACGAAGGTAGGCTGACTATAGACCTGTCCGGTGACAGGTTGCCAATGGGGAGCGGGTGCCTAGACCAATGTCGGGTATGGCCTTTGCCGTCAACGGGGCTAAACTCGGGGTGGCTGTCTTTCTGTCCAACCTGGCTGGAATAAAAAAATGAAAAATAATAATAGCCCGCTGCGCCACTTACCCTGGCTAGTGCTGGCAATCGTAGGAGCGTGCGCCCTGGGCGTAGTGGCATTGCGCCGAGGAGAGGCGATCAACGCCTTGTGGATCGTGGTCGCTGCCGTGGCCATCTATCTGGTTGCGTACCGTTACTACAGCCTGTTCATCGCTAACAATGTGATGCAACTCGATCCGCGCCGGGCCACCCCCGCCGTGCTCAACAACGACGGTCTGGACTACGTTCCGACCAACAAACACATTCTTTTCGGTCACCACTTCGCGGCGATTGCTGGTGCAGGGCCGCTGGTCGGTCCGGTTCTGGCGGCGCAGATGGGCTACTTGCCCGGCACGCTCTGGCTGATCGCCGGCGTGGTGCTCGCGGGCGCGGTGCAGGACTTCATGGTTCTGTTCATGTCGACCCGGCGCAACGGCCGCTCCCTTGGCGACATGGTGCGTGAAGAAATGGGCCGCATCCCCGGCACCATCGCGCTGTTCGGCTGCTTCCTGATCATGATCATCATCCTCGCGGTGTTGGCGCTGATCGTGGTTAAAGCGCTGGCCGAGAGCCCGTGGGGCATTTTCACGGTGATGGCGACCATCCCGATCGCGATGTTCATGGGCGTCTACATGCGCTACATCCGCCCGGGGCGCATCGGCGAAATCTCCATCATTGGTGTGCTGTTGCTGCTGGGTTCGATCTGGCTGGGCGGGCAGGTCGCCGCCGATCCGGTGTGGGCCAAGGCGTTCAGCTTCACCGGTGTGCAAATCACCTGGATGCTGATCGGTTATGGCTTCGTCGCTGCCGTACTGCCGGTGTGGCTGATTCTGGCCCCGCGTGACTACCTCTCGACCTTCCTGAAAATCGGCACCATCATCGCCCTGGCGATCGGCATCCTGATCACCATGCCCGAGCTGAAAATGCCGGCGCTGACCCAGTTCGTCGACGGCACCGGCCCGGTGTGGAAGGGCGGCCTGTTCCCGTTCCTGTTCATCACCATCGCCTGTGGTGCGGTGTCCGGTTTCCATGCGCTGATCTCTTCCGGCACCACGCCGAAGCTGCTGGATAACGAAACCAACGCCCGCTACATCGGTTACGGCGGCATGCTGATGGAGTCGTTCGTGGCGATCATGGCCATGGTTGCCGCGTCGGTGATCGAACCGGGCGTGTACTTCGCCATGAACAGCCCGGCGGCCGTGGTCGGCGGGGATGTGGTGGCCGTCGCTCAGGCCGTCAGCGGCTGGGGCTTCGCCATCACTCCGGATGCCCTGCAAGCTGTGGCTCACGACATCGGCGAAACCACCATCCTGGCCCGTGCCGGCGGTGCGCCGACCCTGGCGGTCGGTATCGCGCAGATTCTGCACAGTGTCCTGCCGGGTGAGAACACCATGGCGTTCTGGTACCACTTCGCAATCCTGTTCGAAGCGCTGTTCATCCTGACGGCTGTCGACGCCGGTACTCGTGCCGGGCGTTTCATGCTGCAGGATCTGCTCGGCTCTTTCGTGCCGGCGCTGAAGCGTACCGAATCCTGGACCGCCAACCTGATCGCCACCGCCGGTTGTGTGGCGATGTGGGGCTGGTTGCTGTACCAAGGCGTGATCGATCCGCTGGGCGGCATCAATACCCTGTGGCCGCTGTTCGGTATCTCCAACCAGATGCTGGCCGGTATCGCGCTGATGCTCGGCACCGTCGTGCTGATCAAAATGAAGCGCCAGCGCTACATTTGGGTCACCTTGCTGCCGGCGGCCTGGCTGCTGATCTGCACCACCACCGCAGGCTTCATCAAGCTGTTCGACGCCAACCCGGCGATCGGCTTCCTGTCGCTGGCCAAGAAGTACAGTGATGCGCTGGCCGCCGGTCAGGTCATTGCCCCGGCCAAGAGCATCGATCAGATGCAGCACGTGATCTTCAACGCCTACACCAACGCAACACTGACCGCGCTGTTCCTGTTCGTGGTATTCAGCATCCTGTTCTATGCGCTCAAGGTCGGCATCGCCGCCTGGGGCAAAAAAGAGCGTACGGATAAAGAATCGCCATTCCAGGCGCTGCCGGACGCGTAACCAGAGGATTGCACGATGTTCAATGACCTGAGTCGCCTCGGTAAATACCTCGGTCAGGCCGCGCGCCTGATGGTCGGCATGCCCGACTACGACACCTATGTCGAGCATATGCAAAGCAAACACCCGGACAAGCCGGTGATGAGCTACGAGGTGTTCTTCCGCGAACGCCAGGAAGCCCGTTACGGTGGCAAGGGTGGGCCGAAGTGCTGTTGAGCCGCTGATCGCGGTTCACCAGAAGTGAGGTGGGAGCAGGTCTTTCGGCCTGCTCCCATTTTTATTTGTGCAATTGAAGGAGATCGTGTTTTGTCCTCTCCCATCCCGGTCACGGTGCTCAGCGGATTCCTCGGCGCCGGCAAGACCACCTTGCTGCGCCACCTGTTGAAAGCCGAGCACGGCCTGAAAATCGCCGTGATCGAAAACGAATTCAGCGACGCCGGCATCGATACCCAGTTGCTGGGTGACGAGCCGGTGCAAGTCATGACCCTGGCCAACGGCTGCGTCTGCTGCACCATCCACACCGACCTGACCAAAGCCCTGTACTTGCTGCTCGAGCGTCTGGACAGCGGCGAAATCGCCTTTGATCGCCTGGTGATCGAATGCACCGGTCTGGCCGATCCGGCGCCGGTGGCGCAGACCTTTTTCATCGACGAAGAACTGCGCGAGCGTTATTTGCTCGACGGCATCATCACCCTGGTGGACGCTGCCCACGCCGAACTGCACCTGACCCAGACCATCGCCCAGGCACAGATCGGTTTCGCCGACCGCCTGCTGGTGAGCAAGACCGATCTGGTGGACGAAGCGACATTCACTGCGCTGAGCGAGCGCCTGACCCGGATCAACCGTCGTGCGCCGATCCGTGTGGTCGAGCATGGCAACATCGATCTGGCCGAACTGCTCGATGTGCGCGGTTTCAATCTCAACGCCGACCTCGGTGGCGGTGTGAACCTGCGCCCGGTGAGCAAGGCGCCGTCCATCGACCGGATTTCCAGCCTGGTGCTGCGCACCGACCAGCCGCTGGATATCGATCAGCTCAGCGCGTTCATGAATGAACTGCTGGAAGAACATGGCAAGCAATTGCTGCGTTACAAGGGCGTGCTGAACATCGCCGGAGAAGATCGGCGTCTGGTGTTCCAGGGCGTTTTGAAACTCTATGGTTTCGACTGGGATACCGAGTGGGCCGAGGGCGAGGCGCGGGAAAGCGTGATTGTGTTCATTGCCGACGACTTGCCGGAAGAGAAAATCCGGGCGGGCTTTGCCAAAGTGGCGGCGAACTGAGTCCGCCGCTGCCTCAGTGAGTGGAGCCGCTGAGAATCGTCTGCTCCAGATGGTCCAGATGACGGTTCATCAGCGATACGGCCATGGCCGCGTCATCACGCTCGATCGCATCGACGATCCGGGCGTGATCCTGCCAGCCGCAGCAGCTTTGTGTGGTTTCAGTGCATCGCGCAATCGCCACTGACGTCAGCGGCACCAGCGTGCCGAGAAAGTGCGCTAATGGTGCATTTCCAGCCATTCTCGCCAACTGCAAATGAAACTCTCCGGACAGGCGAATCGCTGCCCCGCGTCGATGTTTATCCACAGCCTGGTGCTCAAGTTCGATCAAGGCTCTCAGGCGTTGCAAATCTTCAGCCTGTGCGTGCTGACAAGCCAGCGGCACCAAGGTGCTTTCGGCCAGGCGCCGGGCGTGCAGGGTCTGACGGGTCTGCTCGGCGTCCGGCCCGGCAACGCGCGGTCGATGGTTCGCCCGCAGCACAATGATCTGCTCATGGGCCAACTGCGTCAGCACCCGACGAACATCCGCGCGGCTGACGCCGAACATCTGCTTGAGGCTTTCTTCGGTGAAGCGGCTGGCCGCATCGATGCGCTGGTCGAGAATCGCATCCAGCAGGCGCGGGTACAGATCGTCCGCCGGTGCCTGCAAGCGGGAGAAGGGCAGGGCAGCCGAGGTCTGGCGAGGGTGCGACGTGGCAAGGCTGTTCATGGCCGTTCTCCTGTGAAAGGGCTTCAGTTGCTCAGATGGTCATCCGGAATGTTCAGCTCGATGCCCATGCGCTGGCCTTCACGCAGGATATGCCGGCGCATTTCGGCGCTGGCCTGGGCGCTGTTCTTGCTGCGGATCGCGCGCACGACCGCTTCGTTTTCTTCCAGGCGTTCGGCCAGATGCTCCGGCGAGTTGCGCAGCACTTCGGCGCTTTGCTTGAGGGCGTTGCTGGTCTGCTGCACCACACTCTGGAAAATCGGGTTCGAGGTCAGGGTGAACAGTTCTTCGTGGAACGCGACGTAGGCGCTGACGCCGGCCTCGCTGTCACCGGCGTCGAGGGCTTCGCGCATGTCCATCAGGGTCAGGCGCAGTTGCCCGACTTCCTTGCTGCTGATCGATTGCGCCACCAGACCGACGATGAACGGTTCGAGGGTGTAGCGCAGTTGCAGCACATCTTCGAGGCTGGCACCGGCCACCGCGCTGTCGTGGCTCGGGTTGTCGCTCGGTTGGGCGTCGAGCACCACCACGCCTTTGCCCGGCATCGAGCGCACCAGGCCGAGGGTTTCCAGCACGATCACCGCTTCGCGCAGGCTCGGGCGGCTGATGCCGAGTTGTTCGGCCAGTTCGCGCTGGCCCGGCAGCATCTCGCCGGAGCGCCACTGACCACGGGCCAGCGCAGCGCGGAGTTTTTCTACCACTGAGTTGACGACGGTTGATGAAGTAATCACGTATTGGCTCCATGCGCCGTGCCTGCACGATGGCAGGCACGGCGTTCATTCAGAATTCTTGCTGGTGGGCGGTCCCCACCGGTTTTCTCGGCTGAAAGGTATAGCCCTGCTGGCCGCTGAGCACCTTGTTCGCCCGTTGCACATCGATGTCTTTTTCCCAGCGCGCGATGGCCACGGTGGCGACGCAGTTGCCGATCAGGTTGGTCAGTGCCCGGCCGATGCCCATGAACCAGTCCACCGCCAGCACCAGCACCAGGCCGACCACCGGGATCGCCGGAATCGCCGTCAGGGTCGCCGCCAGAATCACCAGCGCCGAGCCGGGGATACCGTGGGCGCCCTTGGAAGTGATGAGCGACACCAGCAGGATGGTCAACAGATCGGTCATGGCCAGTGGCGTACCGGTGGCGTTGGCGATGAACACAATGGCCAGGGTCAGGTAGATCGAGAAGCCGTCGAGGTTGAACGAGTAACCGGTGGGAATCACCAGCCCGACCGTGGAACTGCCGATGCCCAGGTGTTCGAGCTTGCGCATGATCTGCGGCAGCACGGCGTCGGACGACGCGGTGCCCATGACGATCAGCAGTTCTTCGCGCAGGTACTTGAGCAGCGGCCACATGCGCAGGCCGGACAGGCGCATCACCAGGCCGAGAATCAGCGCGACGAAGGAGATGCAGGTCAGATAGAACAGCCCGATCAGGCTGCCCAGGTGTTGCAGCGAGTCGATGCCGTATTTGCTGGTGGTGAAGGCGATGGCGCCGAACACGCCGATCGGCGCCAGTCGCACGATCATGCCCATGATCCGGAAAATCACATGGCTCAGTTCGTTGATCAGTCGCGAGATCCCGGAAGCGGCTTCGCCCACCAGGTTCAGGGCACTGCCGAACAGCACCGAAAACAGCAGCACTTGCAGGATGTTGTTGTCGGCGAAGGCGCCCAGCACCGAAGTCGGGATCAGCTCCATCAGGAACTGGGTGGTGGTGTGCATGTGCTGGCCGCGCTGGGCGATGTCGCCCATGTCGGCGGCGGACAGCTGTTCCAGATGAATATTGGCGCCGCTGCCGATTCCGGTGCTGAAGGCGAAGACCAGGCCGATCACCAGCGCGATGGTGGTGAGGATTTCAAAGTAAATGACCGATTTGAGGCCGATGCGCCCGACCTTCTTCAGGTCACCCGCACCGCTGATGCCGCTGACCACCACGCAGAACACGATCAGGCCGATGAGCATCTTGATCAGTTTGATGAAGCCGTCGCCGAGCGGTTTGAGCTGGGCCGAATATTCAGGAAGGGTCAGCCCGCAGACGATACCGAGCACCAGTCCGAGAACCACTTGGAGGAAGATTGAACGCGAGCACCATCTGAGCATGGGAGGAATCCTGGTCGGTGTCCCGTCTGCCGGCGCCAGGGCGCTCGAATTCAGGACTTAATTATTGTGGTCTTACCGGTATGTCCAGTGCGGGTGCAGTCTAGGCGCTGTTTTTTATGGATCGCAAGTGAAAAATGACGAATTGGCATGACCGGTCTGACCAGTTGTGCGCAATGCCCCGATCTTGAGCGATTGGTGGTGAAAAACTTTTTTGCCGGCGAAAAAAAACCGGCCAATCACTTGGCCGGTTTTCATGCTGCGGATCTAGCGGGGCAATTAAGCGCCGTATACCGGCAGTTTCTTGCAGATGGCTTTGACTTTCTCACGAACGGCGTCGATCACCGCTTCGTTGTTCAGGTCAGCCAGGATGTCGCAGATCCAGCCAGCCAGCTCCTTGCACTCTGCTTCCTTGAAGCCGCGAGTGGTCACGGCCGGAGTACCGAAGCGCAGGCCGGAGGTGACGAACGGGGAGCGTGGGTCGTTAGGCACGGAGTTCTTGTTCACGGTGATGAACGCTTTGCCCAGCGCGGCGTCGGCGTCTTTACCGGAGATTTCCTGCTTGATCAGCGACAGCAGGAACAGGTGGTTCTGAGTACCACCGGACACCACGTCGAAACCGCGCTCGATGAACACGCCGGCCATGGCCTGGGCGTTTTTCACCACTTGTTGCTGGTAAGCCTTGAACTCAGGCTGCAGTGCTTCCTTGAAGCAGATCGCCTTGGCAGCGATCACGTGCTCCAGCGGGCCGCCCTGGGCGCCCGGGAATACCGCGGAGTTCAGCTTCTTCTCGATGTCGGCGTTGGCTTTGGCCAGGATCAGGCCACCACGTGGACCGCGCAGGGTCTTGTGGGTGGTGGTGGTCACGACGTCAGCGAATGGAACCGGGTTCGGGTAGACGCCAGCGGCGACCAGACCGGCCACGTGAGCCATGTCGACGAACAGGTAAGCGCCAACCTTGTCGGCGATGGCGCGGAAGCGCGGGAAATCGAGGATCTGCGAGTAGGCGGAGAAACCGGCTACGATCATTTTCGGCTTGTGTTCAACTGCCAGGCGCTCGACTTCGTCGTAGTCGATCAGGCCGTTGGCGTCGATGCCGTACTGGATGGCGTTGTACAGCTTGCCGGAGGACGAAACGCTGGCGCCGTGGGTCAGGTGACCACCGTGAGCCAGGCTCATGCCCAGAATGGTGTCACCGGCCGACAGCAGGGCCAGATAAACAGCGGCGTTGGCCTGGGAGCCGGCGTGCGGCTGAACGTTGGCGTAATCGGCGCCGAACAGTTCTTTGGCGCGGTCGATGGCCAGTTGCTCAACGACGTCGACGTACTCGCAGCCACCGTAGTAGCGCTTGCCTGGGTAGCCTTCGGCGTACTTGTTGGTCAGAACCGAGCCTTGAGCTTCCATCACCGCAGGGCTGGTGTAGTTTTCCGAAGCGATCAGCTCGATGTGTTCTTCCTGGCGCTGAGCTTCTTGCTCCATGGCGGCAAAAAGGTCGGCGTCGTACTTGGCAATAGTCAAATCACGGCTGAACATGGCGGTCCTCAAGGATCGGGGCAGAAAAGGGGGGCATTCTAACCCAACGGCTTTTGGATGGCATATGAAACGACATCATGTCGCAGACAAGTGGCGTTCATGCGCGGATATGCGGCGTTTGCGCCGACTCTTTCGCCAGCAAGCCCCACCAAGACAATGCATTCCGATGTGTGCGGGCGTGCCCGCGAAGGCGTCTTCAGTCGCGCCGCAAGACGTCAGTCGAACATGAACAGCGCATCGTTGCTGAACTGCGCCTCGAACCGCCCGGACGGCATCGGCCGGCCGAACAGATACCCCTGAACCTCATCGCAGCCATGCTCGCGCAGGAAGTCCAGCTGTTCATGGGTTTCCACGCCTTCGGCGATCACCGCCAGGTTCAGGCTGTGGGCCATGGCGATGATCGCCCGGGCGATCTGCGCGTCCTGCTCGCCGGACGGCAGGCCGTCGACGAACGTGCGGTCGATCTTCAGCACGTCGATCGGGAATTGCTTGAGGTAGTTCAGCGACGAGTAGCCGGTGCCGAAGTCGTCGACCGCGATGCTCAGGCCCAGATTTTTCAGGCCGGCGAGGATCTGCATCGCTTCGCTGACTTCACGCATCAGGATACTTTCGGTCAGCTCCAGCTCCAGGCACGCCGGCGGCAGGCCGGTTTCCCTGAGGATGGTGGCGATCCGCGTACCGAGCTGGCCGTCGGAGAACTGCCGGGCGGAGATGTTCACCGAGACCTTGGGCACGCGCACGCGGTTCTGGTGCCAGGTCTTGAGCTGACGGCAGGCCTCGTCGATCACCCAGTCGCCGACGTCCACCACCAGGCCGAGCTCTTCCAGCACCGGAATGAAATCCCCCGGCGGCACCAACCCGCGTCGCGGATGGCGCCAGCGCAACAGGGCTTCGGCGCCGGTCAGGCGTTTGCCGTCGCCGCTGAACTGCGGCTGGTAATACAGCACGAATTCGTTCTGCTCCAGGGCATGGCGCAGGTCGCTTTCCAGCTCCAGACGCTCCAGGGCGCTGGCGTTCATGTCGGCCTGATAGAACTGGAAGTTGTTCTTGCCGCGTTCCTTGGCGTGGTACATCGCCGTGTCGGCGTTCTTCATCAACTGGCTGAGTTCGTTGCCATCCTGCGGGCTCAGGGCGATGCCGATACTGGCGGTGACGAAGAACTCGCGGCCTTCGAGGACAAACGGTTTCACCAGGCTGGCAAGAATCTGTTCGGCCACATGGATCGCGCGGTTCAGCGCCATTTCACGGCTGGAGCGGTGTTGCAGCAGCAGGGTGAATTCATCGCCGCCCATCCGCGCCACGGTGTCGTCGTCATCGACGCAGGCCAGCAGCCGCGTGGCCATGTCCTTGAGCATGCGGTCGCCGGCGGCGTGGCCGAGGGAGTCATTGATCGGCTTGAACCGGTCGAGGTCGAGGAACATCAGCACCACCCACGACTTCTGCCGCTCGGCCGCTTGCAGCGCGGTGTGCAGGCGATCCTGGAACAGCGTGCGGTTCGGCAGGTGGGTCAGGGCGTCGTAGTAGGCGAGGCGGTGAATGCGCTGCTCGCTGGCCTTGCGCTCGCTGATGTCGCTGAAGAAACACACATAACTGGCGAGGTCGCCCTCGTCGTCGAGCACCGCCGTGATGCCGACCCACGCCGGGTAATGCTCGCCGTTACGGCGTTTGAGCCAGACTTCGCCTTCCCAGGAACTGTGTTGATGCAGTTGTTTGAGCACGTAGCGCAGGTGCGCGTCCTGCTGCTCGTCGACGGTGAGCATGTTGGGCAACTGGTCGAGGACTTCCGCCACCGCGTAACCGCTGACGCGGCTGAAGGCCTCGTTGGCCTGGACAATGTAACCGGCCGGGTCGGTGATCAGGATCGCCGACGTCGAGTGCTCGAATACCGTGGCGGCCATGCGCAGGTCTTTCTCGGCACGGCGCTGCTGGCTGATGTCGCGACCGACGCCGAGCACACCTTCGAAGGCGCCGTGTTCGTCCCACACCAGCACCAGGCGCAGTTCGATCGGAATCTTGCGGCCATCGGCGCGCAGGCAGTCGAACAGGAACATCTGGGTCTGCACCTGACTGCGCAGGAGTGCCAGTTGCTCGGGTTTGTCCAGCGCCTTGCTGACGCGGTCCATCAGTTGATAGATGCCGCTCAGTTGCTGCGGGTTGGCGATGGTCGACTGCCAGCCGTTCTGGAAAATCCATTCGGCGTCGTAGCCGAGCACCGCCTGCACCGACGGGCTGACGTAGTTCAGCGACAGCTTGCTGTCGGTGGAGAAAATCACGTCGCTGATGCTTTCGGCGAGCATCCGGTAGCGTTGCTCGCTGTCGCGCAGGGATTCGCTGGCCTCGATCTGTTCGGTGATGTCCTTGGCGACGCCGATGATCCGCGTGACCTGATCGTGCTTGTCCCGGGCCAGCGCCTGTTCGCGAATGTCGAAGCGCCGCCATTTGCCGTCGCGATGGCGGAAGCGCAGTTGGCATTGCAGCAACTGGCTGTAGCCGGCGTGACGCTGCATCTGGCGTGAGCGGTGGTAATAGTCGGCGTCTTCCGGGTGCAGGAGGATTTCCCAGAAATACTCGCCCATCTGATGCAGTTCGGTGCGGTTGTAACCGAGGGTCTGGCCGAGGTGGTGGTTGCTGAAAATCATCCGCTGGCTGATCACGTCCTGCACATACAGATGATCCGGCACGGTGCGCACCACGTCCGACCAGAATCCTTCGCGCTCGAGCAGTGACAGTTCGATCAGCTTGCGGCTGGTGATGTCGTTGATGCTCAGGATCACCGCCTTGAAGTCGTGGCGCTCCCGGGGCAGGCGCAGCACCAGCCACAGATGCTGGTCACGGCCGTTGATGTCCGGCAGCTTGATTTCCAGTTCCAGTTGTTTCTGCTGCTGGAGCACGGCGTCGAGCACTTGATTGCCGATGGCGCATTGGCTGTGCGGCTGGCCGTCGATCAACAGTTGCCAGGCGTGGTCGCTGGAATTGACGTTGAGCAACTGCAGCGCGACCTGGTTGACCTCGGTGACGCGCAACTCCTGCAACAATTGCTGGCGCTGTTGTGGCTGATCGAGCCAGGCCTTCAACTGGTCGCTGGTCTGCAGATTCGCCCGTTCGAACGCCTGCTGCAGTCCCGACAGATCCAGCACGCACAAGGCCACGCCGGTGCCGTCGAAGATGTCCTGATAGCGGCGCCGTCCTTCATGCAACTGGCGCTGGCGGCGGCGCATGTTGAGCAGGGCGATGAACGGCAGCAGCGAGAACGCCAGGCCCAGCAGGCATTTGCCGATGAAGGCCGGCAGCAGTTGCTCAAGCACCCGCTGGCGGTCGAACAGCCCGCGCAACTGCCAGTCGCTGCTGCTCAGCGGCACGGTCAGCACGCTGTTGGCAAGATCGTCCGGGCTCAGGGTGCTGGTCTTGGTCGAAGGCAGGGCTTCGTCGCGGCTGATGATCTGATGATTGATGCGGTTTTCCACCAGCCACAGCGGGCGGATGCCGGTGTCGGCCTGTTTGACCAGCGCATCGAAAAAGGTCGGGGTCAGGCGCAATGCCCAGTAACCGCGGGTGCTGCCGCTGGCCTGGTGCAGCAGCAGATGCACCACCGAGCCATCGTCGGCGTTGCTGAAGTAGTGAGCCTGGGCGCGACTGCGGCGCACCAGTTCGCCCAGGTAATCGGCGTCGTTGCTGGCGGCGGCGCTGTCGCTGAGGACTTTCCCGGACGGGCTGAGCAGCGCCACGCTGAGCAGGTCGGGCAGCGATTGTTGAAGCTTGCGCAGCAACGCCTGCTGTTCGTCGGCTGACTGCGGTTGTTCGACGATCGGTAGCAGATTGAGCGCGATTTGCGCGTTCAACGCCATGTTCAGGCTGACCTGGGAGGCGAGATCGGCGGTGTAATCGATGGTGTACTGGCGCTGGTTGGTCTGGGTTTCGCGCAGTTGATCGAGCAGTTGCCAGAACAGCAAGGCCAGCAGCAAAAGCACCAGAGTCGCCAGCGCGCCCTTCAATGTCCCGCGCAGGGGCGAGCCGGGCGCCGGTAGGGTGCTGCTCACAGAGGCTGGCGGAGTGACGTTGGACAAGCTGTAATCCTGCGTTTTGGCTGGACTGGCGCGACGCGCACTATAAGCCGGACGCCCAAAGGGCGGCTAGCATGCCTTGAGTCGTGGCTAAGTGCCAGCCCCGTTCGGCTGGACTGCCACTGGTCATTCAGGTAGCTTTGCCGGTTACGCGGGAGCGTTCCAGCTCCTAGACTCAGACTTTTTTCCGCGCGCACGCATTGATCACCCTCAACTGAACGACGCGCATGGTCTGGCCAGGCATCGCCTGCGCTCCAATCATTCATCAGTCACTGACCCAAGGTTCTCCATGGCTCAATACGTCTTCACCATGCATCGGCTGGGCAAAGTTGTTCCGCCGAAGCGGGAAATCCTGAAAAACATTTCGCTGTCCTTCTTCCCCGGCGCCAAGATCGGCGTTCTCGGCCTCAACGGTTCGGGTAAGTCCACGCTGCTGAAAATCATGGCCGGCGTCGACACCGAGTTCGAAGGCGAAGCCCGTCCGATGCCGGAGCTGAACATCGGTTATCTGCCGCAAGAGCCGCAGCTGGATCCGACCAAGACCGTGCGTGAAGTGGTCGAGGAAGCGGTCAGCGTGATCAAGGACGCCCAGGCGCGCCTGGACGAGGTCTACGCTGCCTACGCCGATCCGGATGCCGACTTCGACAAACTGGCCGCCGAACAGGCCAAGCTCGAAGCGATCCTGCAGGCCAGCGACGGTCACAACCTGGAGCGCCAGTTGGAAGTCGCCGCCGATGCGCTGCGTCTGCCGGCCTGGGACGCGAAGGTCGAACACCTGTCCGGTGGTGAAAAACGTCGTGTGGCCCTGTGCCGCCTGCTGCTGTCCGCGCCGGACATGCTGCTGCTCGACGAACCGACCAACCACCTGGACGCCGACTCCGTTGCGTGGCTCGAACACTTCCTGCACGACTTCCCGGGCACTGTGGTAGCGATCACGCACGACCGTTACTTCCTGGACAACGTCGCCGGCTGGATTCTGGAACTCGACCGTGGCGCAGGCATTCCTTACGAGGGCAACTACTCGGGTTGGCTGGAAGCCAAGTCCGATCGTCTGGCCCAGGAATCCAAGCAGCAGTCGGCTCACGAAAAAGCCATGAAGGAAGAACTGGAGTGGGTGCGCAAAGGCGCCAAGGCCCGCCAGTCGAAATCCAAGGCCCGTCTGGCCCGCTTCGAAGAAATGCAATCGCAGGAATTCCAGAAGCGCAGCGAGACCAACGAGATCTACATCCCGGCCGGTCCGCGCCTGGGCGACAAGGTCATCGAATTCAAGAACGTCACCAAGGGCTACGGCGATCGCGTACTGATCGACGACCTGTCGTTCTCCATGCCGAAGGGCGCCATCGTTGGCGTGATCGGCGGTAACGGTGCCGGTAAATCGACGCTGTTCCGCATGCTGATGGGCAAGGAAACCCCGGATTCGGGCAGCATCGAAATCGGCGAAACCGTACAGCTGGCTTGCGTCGATCAGAGTCGCGAAGACCTGGACGGCAGCAAGACCGTGTTCCAGCAGATCTCCGACGGTTCCGACCAGATCCGCATTGGCAGCTACGAGATTCCGTCGCGGACCTACGTCGGTCGCTTCAACTTCAAGGGCGGCGATCAGCAGAAGTTCGTCAAGGACCTGTCCGGTGGTGAGCGCGGTCGTCTGCACCTGGCGCTGACCCTGAAGGAGGGCGGCAACGTCCTGCTGCTCGACGAACCGTCCAACGACCTCGACGTTGAAACCCTGCGTTCCCTGGAAGAAGCCCTGCTGGACTTCCCGGGCGCCGCCATTGTGATCTCCCACGACCGGTGGTTCCTTGACCGCGTCGCGACCCACATCCTGGCGTACGAAGACGACTCCAAAGCGGTGTTCTTCGAAGGCAACTACACCGAGTACGAAGCCGACCGCAAAAAGCGCCTCGGAGAAGCAGCGGCCCAGCCACACCGGGTACGCCACAAGAAACTGGCCTGATCACAGGTTGGTTGCATGAAAGAACGGAGCCTTCGGGCTCCGTTTTTTTTGCCGGGTGTTTTTCAGCGAGTTGCTGGTGGATCCTTCGCGAGCAACAGTTGGTGCAAGATCTGGTTCCGCGCTCACCATTCAGGTGCAAAACCGGTCGAAAACCACGTTTATTTATATCCATTGCACCATTTAATTTCAGAACTGCGACATTTTGCGCTGTTCCGGTGCGCGTTTCGTTTGTTACAGTCCGGCTCAATCTCTTCCAACGACAATAACTTTGCCGAGACTTTCCCATGATCGAATCTGTCGAATCCTTCCTTGCGCGACTGAAAAAACGCGACCCGGATCAACCCGAATTCCACCAGGCCGTCGAAGAGGTCCTGCGCAGCCTGTGGCCGTTTCTCGAAGCCAATCCGCACTACCTGACCTCGGGGATTCTGGAGCGCCTCTGCGAGCCGGAGCGGGCAGTGGTGTTCCGCGTGTCGTGGGTCGACGATCAGGGCAAGGTTCAGGTCAATCGCGGTTTCCGCATCCAGATGAACAGCGCCATCGGCCCCTACAAGGGCGGCCTGCGCTTCCATCCTTCGGTGAATCTGGGCGTGCTGAAATTTCTCGCCTTCGAGCAGACCTTCAAGAACTCCCTGACCTCGCTGCCCATGGGCGGCGGCAAGGGCGGTTCGGACTTCGATCCGAAGGGCAAGAGCGACGCCGAAGTCATGCGCTTCTGCCAGGCCTTCATGAGCGAGCTGTACCGCCACATCGGCGCCGATGTGGATGTGCCGGCCGGCGATATCGGGGTGGGCGCGCGGGAGATCGGTTTCCTGTTCGGCCAGTACAAACGCCTGAGCAACCAGTTCACCAGCGTCCTGACCGGCAAGGGCATGACTTACGGCGGCAGTTTGATTCGCCCGGAGGCCACCGGTTTCGGTTGCGTGTACTTCGCCGAGGAAATGCTCAAGCGCAGCGGGCAGGCCGTCGAAGGCAAGCGTGTGGCGATCTCCGGTTCCGGCAACGTTGCCCAATATGCGGCGCGCAAAGTCATGGACCTGGGCGGCAAAGTGATTTCGTTGTCCGACTCCGAAGGAACGCTGCTGTGCGAGGCCGGCCTGAGCGAAGAACAGTGGCTGGCACTGCTGGAGCTGAAAAACGTCAAGCGCGGACGGATCAGCGAACTGGCAGCGACGTTCGGCCTGGAGTTTCGCGCCGGTCAGCTCCCGTGGTCGCTGCCGTGTGACATCGCGCTGCCATGCGCGACCCAGAACGAACTCGACGCCGAATCCGCCCGTACACTGCTGAAAAACGGCTGCGTGTGCGTGGCCGAAGGCGCGAACATGCCGACCACGCTGGAGGCTGTGGATCTCTTTATCGAGGCTGGAATCCTGTTTGCGCCGGGCAAGGCATCCAACGCGGGCGGCGTGGCGGTGAGCGGTCTGGAGATGTCGCAGAACGCCATGCGCCTGCTGTGGACGGCGGGTGAGGTGGACAGCAAGCTGCACGCGATCATGCAGTCGATCCACCACGCTTGCGTGCATTACGGTCAGGAGAACGGGCGGGTCAACTACGTCAAGGGCGCGAACATTGCCGGCTTCGTCAAGGTCGCCGATGCAATGCTCGCTCAGGGTGTGGTTTAAGACGCCTCGATGCGGATCACTTCAATCATCTGATCGCCGGCCGGGCGCTGCCACAGCACTTCGTCGTTGAGACGCGCGCCGAGCAGCGCGCGGCCCAGCGGTGACCCCCAGTTGATCAGCCCACGGGCGGCGTCGGCCTGATCTTCGCCGACCAGTTGCACGCGGCGTTCAGTGTTGTGTTCGTCGGCGTAGACCACCCAACTGCCGATCTGCACCTTGTCGCTGGACGTGGCGGCGGGCACCACCTGGGCGCTGCCGGCCCGATGATTGAAATAGCGCAGATCCCGTTCGAGATCGGCCAGGCGCTGTTTGTCAGCCTGCTCGCCCATGGCCGACTGTTCGGCATGCAGGGCTTGCAGCTCGGCGACCCTGGCCTGCAACTGCGCCAACCCTTGCGGCGTGACGTAATTGGGCTGCGCGCTGACCTGCCGTTCGACCGGCTGATCGGCTTGCGCGGCGGCGTTGTCCTCGTTGACGAAAGCGCGGCTCATGGTGGCCTCCCGTTGATGAACGTTGGGCCATGCTCGCAGGCATTTGGTTTCACTGAATGTCTGGAAGCGACTATTGCGAGCGATAAGCCCGCCCGGCGTCCTGATCCTTCTGTTGCTGCCAGGCACGCTCGCGCTGGTCCCAGTGTTCGTTGCGATAGTCTTCGCGATCCTTGTTTTCCAGCATCGCCTGGCACTGGCGGAAACCGTCCGTCCAGCCCTCGGCGTATTGCTTGTCCTTGAGATAGCGCGGCACGTTCTTGCGAAACTCGCCGCTGATCGAGCCGGCGGCCTGCCGACCACTGATGCATCCGTCATCGAAACCATCGGCGAAGGCCGGTGGATAACCCCGGGCGATCAGATCCTCGTGGGTGGACTGGCATCCGCCCAGCAACAACAAAGCGCCCAACAAACCCGCGTACCGCCACATCGCACTCTCCCGAGCCGTTTCACGGCTGATACGCAAAGTCTAGAAGCGGATTCGTCGGGCGTGCGTGAAAGGCGTGTGAGTAATTCGTTGGGTCAGTAGTGATACCACTTCACTTCCAGCATCACTTCCGTCTCCGGCGTCGCCAGGTGGCTGAACTCGCGTTGTGCCGTCAGGCGCAGGCCAAGGTTGCGCGACAGTTCCCACTGCTGGTTCAGGCTCAGGCTGCGGCGCACTTCGCCATTGGTGAAGTAATCGCCCTTGGCTTCCACGCTGAGATTGCCCAGCGGGTTTTTCCACAGCACGCCGCTGTTGAACCCGGCGGCGGGGGCGATGAACCCGGCGAAATCGTTGTTGTGCTCGACACGCACGGTGCCGAGGGCAAAGCCGAGCACGTTGTCGCCCAACTGCCAGGTGCCACCGCCGCCGCCGTTGACGTGGCTGACCAGGTTCTCATCGTCATGCTTGCCCGGCACCCGCTCCAAGCCGCCGGTGACTTGCCACGACAGCGGTTGCAGCAGCGCATTGCGCGGGGTCAGCGAGCGGATGGTCGCCAGATCCAGTTGCTGGAATTGCCATTGGTTGCCTTCGTACTGGCGCAGCTTCATCTGGAGGATTTCGATCTGCGCGCCGAGGGGGAAACTCTCGGCGTTGTCGTTCAGGTCGTGATAGGCCATGCGCAAGCCGTACTCGCCGAACGCACGGTCGCCCCGGGTGCCGAGGCCGGCCTGCCAGGTCCGCGATTCGTGACCGTCTTCGGGCAGGCCCGGTTGCGGGATATCCAGCTCCGGTGCCGGGTTCTTGTTGATCGCTCGCAGCAGTTCGAAACTGCGTTGCACCCGTTGCGGGTCCCGTTCCTGGCCATTGGCGCGGTAGCGTTCCAGGCGATACGCCGCGTCGATGATCAACGCCTGGCGATCGCGGGGCAGGGCGGTAAATGCCGGGTCCTGCAATTGCTGCTGATCGGCGCTTACTTTCAGCACCCACTCCTGTTCCTCGCCGCTCAACGGTTCGGCGCGGGCCAGCAATTCACGCTCGCGGGAAGGGCGGTATTCGATGTGCTCCACCAATCCGGCTTCCTTCACGGCCTTGACCGTGTCGGTGGGGATGGCGGTCAGCGGGAATTGTTCGGTCAGGCGCAGGCTCGGGCGGGCCACTTGCAGCAGTTCGAGCAGACGGTAGGAGCAGTTTTCGTCGAAGAAGAAATAGTCGAACTGGATCTGTTTCAACTCCCACACATGCTCGACCATGCGTGCGGTTTCTTCCTGGGTCAGGTTCAACCGGTATTCCCACAGGTCACGGTTTTCCAGACTGCGGTATTCCGAGAGTTTTTCCTGATAGGGCACCAGTGCGAACAGCCCCGGATAGCCGCCCATCAAGCCTTTCCAGGCGTACAGAATGCTGTTGTCCGAGCCTTCGATGTAGGCGCCGAAGTTGATCGCGTAACTGAGCAGCGAAGTCTTGTCGCTTTGCACGTCAGCCTGGTCGATGCGCAACAGCGTATGGCCGAACATCGACGACGGGCTGTTGAGGTAGGCCGCCGGGAAGATCATCACCGCACTGTGCGGCGAAACATCCTTGAACCATTTGTTGAACTCGGCGCAGTCCGGCGTCGGCAGGTCGGTGAGATTGAGCTGTGCTTTGAGCCAGCGGGTGCGCGCCGGGTAGACACATTGCGCGTGTTGCTCGCCGGCACTGGCCGGGGCGTACAGCGCTTGCACGGTGGCTGCCAGTTCATGGTCGGGATGTTCATTGCCGTCCGGGGCGAGGAAGAATTTCTTGTCGCTGACATAGCTGCGCCAGCCACCGAGCTTGGCGGTTTCGTAATGGCCGAGGGAGATCCAGAAGCGGTCGTTGGCCAGTTGCTGCAAACGTTGAGGGTCGATGTGGGGCGCGGCGGACAGCGGGGCGCAGACACAGAGCGCCAGCCAGGCAAGGCGTTTGAGCATAGGTGGCAACTTAAGTCGAAAAGAAACAAAAGACCCAAAGCGGGCAGGTCCAAAAAACAAAGACCCGCTTCCCGAAAGAAGCGGGCCGGGTCGAGCTTAAGCCTGCGTTGCGTACTTGGCCAGACGAGGGTCTGCTTTCAGAACGGCCAGGGTGTTGGTATGCACGTCTTCGGCAGTCACGTCAGCCTTGCTGAAGATCTGCTGGAAGTGCTCGTGAGTGACGGCGGCGAAGTGCGCGCGGTCTTCCGGCGCCACGCCCAGTACCACGGCATAGGTCGTCAGCGCTTCGCCGTTGCCTTTTGCCATGTCTTCGGACAGCTCGTTCATCATGCCATTCATGGCAAACCAGGATTTGCCGCCGTAGGTCAGCGACGCGTTGGTGGAGCAACCGTTGGTCCCGGAAGTCATACCGAAAGTCGCGTTACCGGAAGTGCCGTTGGTGGTGGATGCCAGGAAGTGGGCCGGGGTGCCACGCTGACCTTCGAACAGCATGTTGCCCCAACCGCAATCGGGACCGCCTGGCGCCTGAGCCATGGCGTTGATGGATACAGCGGTGAAGAGAGTACCGAGAAGAATCCGTTTCATAGCTTTGTTCTCTTTGTGTGCATACCAATGGACAGGGTTCTGGCTCCTGCTCTCTACCGAAACCCGCCGCATGGCGAGGTTTCGTACAGACCTGTGGTGCCAGTGGGCCGGTATTAGTTCCAGCCGCACGGTTTGGAGTTTAGGCACGTTCCCGTGGTTCCGTGACTTTTTGCTCAATATTCGTTGAAAACCCCGGTTTCAAGGGACGCGCCGTGGGATGGGGCGCTTGTCTATGCTTTGTCATGTGGCGCGCCTTGCCAGTGGGGCACGGGCAGCGCCAGAATGCCGCTATCTGCCCCGCCTGATTGTTAAGGAAGCCCGATGCCTGATCCTGTTGCTGCCAGCTTGCGTCTAGCGCCCGAAGCGCTGACTCGTCCGTTTTCCGCTGAACAGTTCAGCTTCACTACCACCAATGATCTGGAGCCCTTTCGCGGTGTGCTTGGCCAGGAACGCGCGGTTGAAGCGTTGCAGTTCGGCGTGGCCATGCCACGCCCCGGTTACAACGTGTTTGTCATGGGCGAGCCGGGCACCGGCCGCTTCTCGTTCGTCAAACGTTACCTGAAGGCCGAAGGCAAGCGCTTGCAGACCCCGGCGGACTGGGTCTACGTCAACAACTTCGATGAGCCGCGCGAACCCCGCGCACTGGAATTGCCATCCGGCACCGCCGCAGCGTTCATCGGTGATATCAACAGCCTGATCGACAACCTGCTGGCGACGTTCCCGGCGGTTTTCGAACATCCGTCCTACCAGCAGAAGAAAAGCGCCATTGACCGCGCCTTCAACCAGCGCTACGACAAGGCTCTGGACGTGATCGAGCGCCTGGCGCTGGAAAAGGACGTCGCCCTGTATCGCGACAGCAGCAACATCGCCTTCACCCCGATGCTCGAAGGCAAGGCGCTGGACGAAGCCGAATTTGCCCAGTTGCCGGAAGCCGAGCGCGAGCGCTTCCACGAGGACATTTCCAACCTCGAGGAACGCCTCAACGAAGAACTCGCCAGCCTGCCGCAATGGAAGCGTGAGTCGAGTAACCAGCTGCGCCAGCTCAACGAAGAAACCATCACCCTGGCCTTGCAGCCGCTACTCGCGCCGCTGTCGGAAAAGTACGCGGAAAACGCTGCCGTTTGCGGTTACCTGCAAGCGATGCAGGTGTACCTGCTGAAAACCGTGGTCGAGCAACTGGTGGACGACAGCAAGACCGACGCTGTCGCGCGCAAGATGCTGGAAGAGCAATACGCCCCGAGCCTGGTGGTCGGTCATCCGGCCAGCGGCGGTGCGCCGGTGGTGTTCGAGCCACATCCGACCTACGAAAACCTGTTCGGGCGCATCGAGTACACCACCGATCAGGGCGCGCTCTACACCACGTATCGCCAGTTGCGTCCGGGTGCGTTGCACCGGGCCAACGGTGGATTCCTGATCCTTGAAGCGGAAAAAATGCTCGGCGAGCCGTTCGTGTGGGATGCGCTGAAACGCGCCCTGCAATCGCGCAAGCTGAAAATGGAGTCGCCGCTGGGCGAGATGGGCCGCTTTGCCACGGTGACCCTGACCCCGCAGCACATTCCGTTGCAGGTCAAAGTGATCATCATCGGTGCGCGGCAGTTGTATTACACGCTGCAAGACCTCGATCCGGACTTCCAGGAGATGTTCCGCGTCCTGGTCGACTTCGATGAAGACATCCCGATGGTCGACGAGAGCCTGGAGCAGTTTGCCCAGTTGCTGAAGACCCGCACTTCGGAAGAAGGCATGGCACCGCTGACCGCCGATGCGGTGGCGCGCCTGGCGACTTACAGTGCGCGGCTGGCCGAACATCAGGGGCGCTTGTCGGCGCGCATCGGTGATCTGTTCCAGTTGGTCAGCGAAGCGGATTTCATCCGTCACCTGGCGAACGACGAGATGACCGACGCCGGCCACATCGAGCGTGCGCTGAAGGCCAAGGCGACCCGGACCGGGCGCGTGTCGGCACGGATTCTCGACGACATGCTCGCCGGGATCATCCTGATCGACACCGATGGTGCGGCGGTCGGCAAGTGCAACGGCCTGACCGTGCTTGAAGTCGGCGATTCGGCGTTCGGTGTACCGGCGCGGATTTCCGCCACGGTCTATCCCGGCGGCAGCGGCATCGTCGACATCGAGCGCGAGGTCAATCTCGGCCAGCCGATTCACTCGAAGGGTGTGATGATTCTCACCGGGTATCTGGGCAGCCGTTACGCCCAGGAATTCCCGCTGGCGATTTCCGCGAGCATCGCGCTCGAGCAGTCCTACGGGTATGTCGACGGCGACAGCGCTTCGCTGGGCGAGGCCTGCACGTTGATTTCGGCATTGTCGAAAACCCCGCTCAAGCAGTGCTTTGCGATCACCGGTTCGATCAACCAGTTTGGCGAAGTGCAGGCGGTGGGCGGGGTCAACGAGAAGATCGAAGGCTTCTTCCGCCTCTGCGAAGCACGCGGGCTGACCGGCGAGCAAGGCGCGATCATTCCGCAGGCCAACGTTGCCACGCTGATGCTCGACGAGAAGGTGCTGGCGGCGGTGCGTGCCGGGCAGTTCCACGTCTACGCCGTGCGCCAGGCCGACGAGGCGCTGAGCCTGCTGGTGGGCGAACCTGCCGGTGAGCCGAACGCCGAGGGCGAATTCCCCGAGGGCAGCGTCAACGCCCGGGTGGTGGAGCGCCTGCGGGTGATTGCCGAGATGATCAGCGAAGACGATCTGAAAGAAGCCGAGAAGGAGTTGGCGCAGGAGGCGCTGGCGGAAGCCAAACCGGCGTGAGCCTGATCACGTAGGGCCGGACCTTGTGGGAGCGGGATTGCTCGCGAAGGCGTCGTGTTTCAGCATTCATTTGACTGACACACCACCTTCGCGAACAAGCCCGCTCCCATTGGGTTTTGCAGCCAACGTCGGCGAAAGTGCCATCACTCTGGCGCCAATATTCACACTATGACCATTCGGCGCATTCTGGTCTCGTTCGGTTGGCGTGCTGAACTTTTCTTCTATTCTCAGCTCAAGGACATTAAGCATCACAGGATCGAAACAGCCTTCCCGTGTGGGCTGAATACCGGCTTCACCGAGGGTCGCCGCCATGTCGCGCAACCTCTGCCTCACCCGTCAGTGCCTGGGTCTTGTGACCCGTATCGAATGCGCCATCAAGCCTCTGGCTGGCGACAACGGCATGTGGACGCTGCTCTTCGCCGCCGGCATGGCCGGTGAACAACCCTCCGCCATCAAGGCCCAAGGCCCGTTTCATGGACCGATCGCCGCCGAGTCGATCCTCGACACCATCGTGGAAAGCCTGACGATGCACGGCTATGAATTGGCGAACGATCCGCAGATCTGGAGCCTGCACCTGCAAGCCCAGCTTCGGCAGATCAACGGTGGGCGCGGGCGCAGCCTTAACAGCTAACCCGCTTCAGGGCGCCGTGCCTGATTGGGGGGCCTTGTCGAGTTTGACCTCGAAGCCGTACTGCACGGTGGCGAGGTCGGTTCGCTGATAAGTTTCCACCTGCGTCGGACGGCCGTAGAAATAATGTACGCCGAACAATGCCGGGCCTTCTGCGCCGGCGTCGTGGCTGACCGAAAGAATCTGCTTCAAATAGTTGCCGCTGTCGTCCTTGACGAAAAACCGCCATTCATTGGCCGGGAACAACTTCTGATCCACCACCAATGCGTTGTTGCGAATCTCCAGACCCTTGGGCAGGGATCTGGCGTCGTGGCTCTGTTTGGTGACGGTGGCCAGAAACAGCGGCATCGAACCGATGGCGATCGCCGGGGTTTCCGGAAACAGGTTCAGGTCGTAGGTGATGACCGACTGCAGCGGGTCGACCTGATAGGCCTCCGCCGGCAGCTCGATCGGTTCATCCCGTTTGCCACTGCTTTTTTCGGTGAAAAAGGTCACCGGGCTTTCGCCGGGGCTGAAGTCGTCGCCGAGCAATTCATCGTTGAAGGTCTTGCGGTGATCGAACTCGATACGCGCGGCGCTCGGCTCGTCCACGGACTGGTGGATGTGTACGCTGGCCTTCAGTTGCTCCTCGGTCAGGCTCGCGCCCTTGAGCCAGTTCGCCGCCTGGTCGTCGTAGACCGTCACCGGCAGGTCCAGCGGTTGCACGGTTTTGGCCGTGGTGTGCGAGTCGAATTCGCGCACTGGCAGGTCGAGGGTCTTGCGGGTTGTCGTGGCTTGCGAGAAATCCAGTACGGTGACTTCAAGTTTGTCGATCGAGCCTTTGAAGTACACCTTGTTGTAGCGGCGCGGGTGTTGTTGTTCAAAGGTGCGCTGGTCGACATCCAGTTGTTGCTCGAGGCTGTCGCTCCAGGCCTTTTGTTGTTGCAACTGCGTCAGTTGTTTCTGATAAAACGCCACCTGTGCGGGGCTTTCGTTGATCGAGCCGGCGCGCACCAGATATTGCCCGGACGTGTCGCGGGCCTGGACGAGCAGCGGGTTGAGTGCGGTATTGGCGACCTCCGGGGCCAGCGGCAGGCTGTTGCTGAATTCGACTTCGGCGTAGTTCTTTTCCAGTTTCAGCAGGGTGACGCTGAGGTTGCCATCGGTGCGGGTCTGGCCGACGTCCTGCTTGCCCAGGTCAAAACTGTGCAGGCGTTTCGGCGCGATGACTTCGACCTGGCCTTGCAGGCTCACCGGTTGTGGCTGGTTTTTCTTGTCGACATCCAGGCCGTCGATGAACGGATAGGTCACGGTCAGATCGTCAGGGTTGGTGACGTTGGAACTGGACGGACTCAGCTGGATGCCCGGATCGGTTTCCGACCATTCCGGCTGGAAAGCGATCACCCGTTTATTGCTCAGGGTCACCGATTGCCAGTCCACGCCGTGGGGGAACAGAAAACCGCCCGGCACGTTGAGATTGAACGGGAAGACCGGTTGCAGATCGGTGAGGTAATCGGAGCTGGAATCCTTGTGCAGCACGAACAGGCCACTGATGAAGGTATCGACCAGCGCTTGCGGGGAAGGGTAATGCTTGAGGATGCCGAGGGCGTCCTCGCCGTATTCGGTGTGCACCGGTTTGCTGTCGAGTCGCTGTTGGGCGCGTTCGAGCAACAGCAACGAGCCGCCGAGTTCAGTCACGGCGTCCTTGAGTTTCGGGTCGGTGATGGCGTCGAGCGATTGTTCGAACTGCGCGGTCTTTTCCTCAAGGCCGGGCACGTGCTTTTCGTCGCCGGGGGAGCAGCCGGCAATCAACAGGGCGAGGCAAGTTCCGGTCATCGTCAACGGCAATCGCACTTCCATTTCCAGTCGTCCTGTCCACTGTCGCTGGGCTGTCAATGGTTTGGACACTAGCAGAAAAACCTTGATACACACACGCAGGTGGCGGATTTCCGGGCGGTTTCTGGCTGTCATGGGCGGCTGGTATACTCGCCGCCATTTCCACCCCTTTGTGTGAGATTCAATGGAACGCTTTATCGAAAATGCAATGTACGCCACGCGCTGGCTGCTGGCGCCGATCTATATCGGCCTGTCCCTCGGGCTGCTGGCGCTGGCACTGAAATTCTTCCAGGAAGTCGTCCACATCCTCCCTAACGTGTTCTCGATGGCCGAGTCGGAACTGATTCTGGTGCTGCTGTCGCTGATCGACATGGCGCTGGTGGGTGGCCTGCTGGTGATGGTGATGATTTCCGGCTACGAGAACTTCGTCTCGGAACTGAACATCGACGAAGGCAAAGAGAAGCTCAGCTGGCTGGGCACCATGGACTCCTCGTCGCTGAAAATGAAAGTGGCGGCGTCGATCGTGGCGATCTCCTCGATCCACCTGCTGCGGATCTTCATGGACGCCAAGAATGTCGATCCCCAGCACCTGATGTGGTACGTGATCATCCACATGACCTTCGTGGTTTCGGCCTTCGCCATGGGTTACCTGGACAAGCTCACCAAGCACTGATCCGCCGCTGATCGCTGCAAAGATACCGCCCGTCTGTTGCGAAACAGACGGGCGGTGTCGTTTATGGCTTGTGCTTTGTTGCGCCGAGGCATATCCCTGTAGGCGTCCTGATTCGCCCGCACGAGGTGCGTTCATGAACCTGCAAGAGTTGAATGCGTTTGCCATGGCCCGCAAGGTCGATGAGCTGAACCTGATCTCCATGGAAGGCGGGATCTACCTGCTCGAAGCGCGGATGCACGGGGCGGCGTACCCGCTGAGTGATCCCAGCGGCAAGATGCTGATGCTGCGCTCGGTGGAGCATGCCCGCGATATCCTGCACAACTTTCCGGTGTTGCCGTTCAACCTTGTGCACACCTCGGTTCACGATGAGATGTGTGGCCTGGGGGCCAGTGGCGAGGACTGCCTGAAGATGCCGCTCGCCTGGCGCTCGGCCCTGTAGGTCCGGCGCCCCATCGATGGGGGCATCTGTGCTAGTCTGCTCGCCCTTTTGGTTCCGGGCGCGCCGGGACGCGCTGTGCTTGCACGGCAGGTCCTGAGGCCGTCCGCACAGCGGAGCAGTGTCATGTCCGAAGTAAATCTGTCCACCGACGAAACCCGCGTCAGCTACGGCATCGGCCGTCAGCTGGGTGACCAGCTGCGCGACAACCCGCCACCGGGTGTCAGCCTGGACGCCATCCTCGCTGGCCTGACCGACGCCTTCGCCGGCAAGGAAAGCCGTGTGGGTCAGGAAGAAATGTCCGCCAGCTTCAAAGTGATCCGCGAGATCATGCAAGCTGAAGCCGCTGCCAAGGCTGAAGCTGCAGCCGGCGAAGGCCGTGCGTTCCTGGCCGACAACGGCAAGCGTGACGGCATCACCACCCTGGCTTCCGGCCTGCAATTCGAAGTGCTGACCCAGGGCGACGGCGCCAAGCCGACCCGTGAAGACAACGTGCGTACTCACTACCACGGCACGCTGATCGACGGCACCGTGTTCGACAGCTCCTACGAGCGTGGCCAGCCGGCAGAATTCCCGGTTGGCGGCGTGATCGCCGGTTGGACCGAAGCCCTGCAACTGATGAATGCCGGCAGCAAATGGCGTCTGTACGTGCCGAGCGAACTGGCTTACGGCGCTCAAGGCGTTGGCAGCATCCCGCCGCACAGCGTTCTGGTGTTCGACGTCGAACTGCTCGACGTTCTGTAAGACCTGGCCTGTCTCCGTGGCAGGCTGATGTGGGAGGGGCGCACCGCCGCTCCCACATGTTCTGCGGCGTTCCTCATAATTCGATCTTGTGATGCAGCTCACTGGTCGGGCGCAAGGCCCGGGCATAGCAGAACAGGAACAGGTTGCGCACCAGCTCCTTGAGCACCACCGGTTCGCTGGAACTCAGGCCGCTGACGTCCAGATCGCCTTGATCCTGCAGCTCATGCAGCGCTTCTTCTTCCAGAACGGCACAGACTTCCCCGGTTTCCCGGTGCAGGATTCGCAGATACGGATGCGGGCGATCCAGCCAGGCGTCGATCAAATAAGTCATGGTTCTCATCTCCATTGAAAGGGTTTCAATGAGAATAATTCTTATTCGTCAAATAGCAAGCGCCTATTGGCGGTTTGTGATTTTTTGCGGGTAAAGATTGCGTAAGGTCAAAACGGCTGGCGTTTGGCTAGTGCGCGGATTTGTCGCGGGGGAAGGGCAGGAGTGGTGCGCCCAAACCCCCCCCGG